>HF986578.1:15653-30242 GCA_000431495.1 Firmicutes bacterium CAG:791
GAAGGGAGGCAGGAGGCCCCCGCCGCTAAGGCGGAAGAGCTCCGGGAAGAAGAGAAGGCAGAGCTTGCAGAGGAGCTTGCGGAAGAGGCAAGAGAAGAACTGGAGGACATCGCGGCAAACCGCGAGAGCCGAAGGAAGGAAGCAGAAAAGCGCGCGGAGCATGCCAAAGAGCAGAAGGCAGAGTCTTCGGAGAACGCAGAATCTGCACGGGAGCAGAAAGAGCCTGCCGAAGGGGTAGAGCTTGCCTGGCAGAAAGAGGAAATGCCAGAGGAAAGGAAAGAGGGCTTTGCTGCAAAGTGGAAGGACCTGTGGCAGAAGTTCCTTGGACTGAAGCTCTGGATCCGTATTGTGGCGATTGTTCTGGTGGTTGTTCTGGCCCTTGGACTTGTGGCGTATGGGTACTTCCACAGTAAATATCGTCTGATGAACATCAGTGACGGGAAATTTGCCGGCACGGAGGTTTCCGCAGAGGGCGATTCACAGGACGAGCTTGAGAACGAGGAGCTTCAGTCACGTGAAATCGAAGAGAAACAGGCAATTGAGGCAACGGGCGAGATCGAGGAGGATAAGGCGGTATTCAATATCCTTCTGATCGGAACCGATGACCGCACCACGAAGTTTAATGACAATGCAAGAGGCGATACCTGCATTCTTCTGTCCATCAATCGTGAGACGAATCAGGTACATCTGGTCAGCTTTGAGCGTGCCATCGGTGTGAAGATCCCTTCCGGAGAATACGAAGGGCAGTGGGACTGGCTGACGCATATGTTCTGGTACGGCGGTCCGTACCTGATGACGCGGCAGATTCGCGAGAATTTCAAGGTGGATGTCACGAAGTACATTCGTGTCAACATCCGGACCTTCATGGAACTGGTGGATTCGGTCGGCGGCGTGGATATCGATATGACCGAAGCGGAGTGCAATAACATCAATCACCCGGAAGGAACCTTTACAGCTGGCAACATCAAGGGAATGCACGTGGAGAATGAGGTGCAGCAGGATCTGGTTCCTGGCATCAATCACCTGAACGGTGCGACAGCGATGTGCTATGCGAGACTTCGCGCAATCGATGATGACTGGCACCGTGTGGAGCGGCAGCGCAAGGTGATCCTGGCTGCGGTGGAAAACCTGAAGAAGCTGAGTGTCACCGAGCTGGATAAGCTTCTGAACAATGTGCTTCCTCTGGTTCAGACCAATCTGACAGAGGGCGATATTGCAAGTCTGATTCCGGAGGCTGCGACCTTTGTCAACATGGATTATGACACGACGACCTTCCCTCTGAAGCACACGTACGGCCTGATGGATGGCATGTGCGGAAGAAAGGTGCTGGCGCTGGATTTTGAAACAGACGCGGAGGAGCTGCAGAACTTCCTGTACGGAGAAACAACTGCGGAAGAGCTGTCAGAGAAGTATGGCTCGGCAACCGGTGAGTATTCTTATAAGAATTCCGAATCCTACAAGCAGAATTATCAGGATGCAGAGGCTGCGGTCGGAAAGGAAACCTACATTCAGAAGACCGGAAAATCCATGCCGACACTTGTTGAAACGCCTTCTTCACAGGGAGTCGGCACAGCTGCAGCGGGCGGTATTGCTGCAGATGCTCCGGCTGATCAGGGAGCAAATGCAGCAGCCGGGACAGGAACAGTGTCCGGTGCCGGAAATGACGCGGCAGGTGCTTCGTCTGCAGATGCGCAGGCAGCTGCGGGTACGGCTTCTTCCCTTGGCGCGGTAGAGTCGACGACAACCGACCCTGCAACCGGAATTGTGACCATCGTGTATTATAATGAAGCAACCGGAGTCAGAACGGCCGTTGCTTCGAATCCTGTAAACGGAGCAACAACGGTGACAGCAGCGGATACCGGAAACGGGACAACCGTAACGGCACACTCCGCAGATGGCGTGACCGTGGATGCTTCCGGTGCGGCAGCAGATTCCGGAGTGGTACAGGGACAGTGAGAAAGAGAATACTGACATTTTTCATCGCACTTGGCGTAATACTAACCGTCGGTGCAGGGCTTTTGGCCCTGCAGCCGGCGGTTTTTGGTATTTTTGAGAAAGAAGCGGGCTCTCCTCGCATGGAGAAGACAGCAGTCTATTCCGGGGAGGCTCTTCTTCGTGACCGGCCTTATGCGAAACCGGTCTTTTTCGGAGACCCGTATCTTGCTGCGGTGCTTCAGGAGCAGCGAAATGCGCTGGCAGAAGCGGAAGAACAGAAGAAGGAAGAGGAGCTTTTGGAGCTTCCGGAGGAAGACCGTACGATCACCTTTACCTTTGCCGGAGACATTCTGTTTGATGAGAATTATGCAACGGGAGCTGCGGCAAGGCAGAGCGGTATTCTGTCGAGGTTTGATGCGGGAGTTCTGGAGCTGATGCAGGGGGCGGATGTTTTTACCGTTAACAACGAATTCTGCTACAGCCTCGGCGGATCGCCGCTTCCGGATAAAACCTATACGCTTCGGGCAAGACCGGACACGGCAGAATGGCTTCACGAAATGGGCGCGAATCTTGTGACACTGGCGAATAATCACGTTTTCGACTATGGCGAGACGGGGCTTCTGGATACGCTCTCCACGCTGCAGGATGCGGACATTCCGTACATTGGTGCCGGAAAGAATATGGAAGAGGCTTCTTCGGCGGTATATTTCGATCTGGGACCGGACGGGGCCGTGCTTGCCGGGAAATCCCCGGACGGCCTGACGCGGGATGAGGGAAATACAAAAATGCGGATTGCGCTCATCAGCACAACGCAGGTGGAGCAGTTTGACAACCCGGATACGAGAGGTGCTACGGATACGCTTCCGGGCGTGTTCCGATGCTGGGATCCTTCGAGATTATACGACGAGGTGAAGACGGCGAGAGAGAATGCGGATTTTGTCATTGTCTGCATCCACTGGGGCGTGGAGAGCGAAATGCAGAAGGAATACCGGCAGGATATTCTGGCGGACGGAATTACAAATGCCGGAGCGGACCTGATCGTCGGCGGCCACCCGCATGTCCTGCAGGCAATCGGTGTGGTGAACGGAAAGCCGGTTGCCTACAGGGACGGGAACGCCGTTTCCCCCCAGCCTCGGAAACTTTTATTTTACCTCGTATACCACGGACACCGGACTTCTGCAGGTACAGTTTTCTGCGAAGGAGAAACGGATGACCGGGCTTCGCTTCATTCCCTGTCTTCAGAGCGGCACGGCTGTGCGTCTTCTTGAGGGAGCGGAGAAGGAGCGTGTCCTGCAGGAGATGAGAGATTTATCCGGAAGCTGCGGAGTGTCTCTGGATGAGAATGGCTGGGCCAGCTGGTAAGTTTGAGGGAGATTTCGGCGGGCAAATTTACACTTTTTTCATTTGCAATCAGACAGAATCATGGTATCCTTGGGAATGCTATGACCGACAGTCAGAAAAATGCGCCGCCGGGGATGCGGCAGGGAAGGAAAGCATGGAAGAGAACAAGCAGAAAGGCAATTCGGCAATGATTCGGATCGCATCCTTTATCGTGGATAAGAGGATGCTGTTTTTCCTGATTTATATCATCGCGTTGATTTTCTCGGTGATCGCAACGAATTGGGTCAAGGTCAACAATGATCTTGCGGATTATCTTCCGGAAACAACCGAAACGAAGCAGGGCCTTGAGGTGATGGAGAAGGAGTTTGTTACCTTCGGAACGGCCAAGGTGATGGTTGCCAACATTTCTTTCCCGGATGCAAAGGAGCTTCAGAGTGAAATCGAGGGAATGGACGGCGTTTCTCAGGTGGAATTCACCGATGAGGATGCGGACCAGGCTGATTTTGTGGAGCACTACAACAACGGCTCGGCGCTCTACAAGATTACATTTTCCTATGATGAGACGGATGACCGGGCGCTGGAGGCCTTGAACAACGTCAAGGACAGGCTGTCCGATTATGATATCTATGTCAGCACCACTCTGGGAGATCAGCAGGCGGAGATCATTCAGGAAGAGATCAATAAGATCATGGTGTTGGTTGCGGTGGTTGTGGTTACGGTGCTGCTTCTGACCAGCGAATCCTACGGAGAGATTCCGGTCCTTCTGATAACGTTTGTTGCCTCAATGCTGCTGAATGGCGGAACCAATTTCCTTCTCGGAACCATCTCCTTTGTTTCAAATTCGGTTTCCTCGATCCTGCAGCTTGCGCTGTCTGTGGACTACGCCATTATTTTCTGCAACCGGTACAAGGAAGAGCTGAAGGACTACGATGTGCACGATGCTGTCGTGGTAGCGCTTTCGAAATCCATTCCGGAAATCTGTTCCAGCTCCCTGACAACCATTTCCGGTCTGATGGCCATGATCTTCATGCAGTACCGGATCGGTGCGGACCTTGGCGTTGTCCTGATCAAGGCAATCCTGTTGAGTCTTCTTTCCGTATTTACGCTGATGCCGGGACTCCTTGTTCTGTTCTCCGGCATGATGGAGAGGACGAAGCACAAGAACTTTGTCCCGAAAATCAGTGCGGTCGGCCGTTTTGCCTACCGGTCACGCTTCGTTCTTCCCGCTATTTTCGGTGTTGTTTTTGTTGTGTTTGCGGTACTTTCCCAGAAGACTCCATATGTGTACGGCTATTCCACATTGCCGACGCCGGTACAGAACAGTCAGCAGAAGGCAGAAGAGCTGATCGAGGATAATTTCGGCTCCGAGAATTTCTGCGCTGTCGTGGTTCCCTCCGGAAATTACAAAAAGGAGGCGAAGCTGATCAAGGATCTCGAATCCTATACGGAGGTGGATTACTGTCAGGGCCTTGCCAATACAGAGGCAATGGGCGGCTATATGCTGACGGATGAGCTTTCTCCGAGAGATTTTTCGGAGCTTCTGGACCTCGATTATGAGGTTGCGGAGCTTCTCTATACAACGTACGCGGCGGATCAGGAGGAGTACGGACGGATTGTCGGCGGCATTTCTTCCTACAAGGTTCCGCTTATGGATATGCTGATGTTCGTCTATGAGAAGTCGGAGGAGGGCTATGTGACGCTGGATTCCGATACGCAGGAGACACTTTCCTCTGCCTATCAGCAGATCAGTGACGGACGCAAGCAGCTTGAGGGCGAGAAGTATGACCGGATTCTGGTGTATCTGACCATTCCGCTTCCGGAGCAGGATGATGCTTCGTTTGATTTCGTTCAGACCATGCACGATCTGGCGCAGTCCTATTATGAAGGCAGCTCGGTTTATGTCGTCGGCGACAGCACCTCCCAGAGAGACCTGAGAAACTCGTTTGAAAGAGACAACATTGTCGTCAGTGTCATGTCGATTCTGTTCGTGCTGGTGATCCTTCTGTTTACCTTCAAATCCTCGGGACTTCCGGTTCTTCTGGTTGTTGTCATTGAGGGTGCAATCTTCATTAACTTCGGAATTCCGACGCTGATTCATGAGAAGGTCTTCTTCATGGGCTATCTGATTGTCAGCTCGATTCAGATGGGGGCGAATATCGACTATGCCATTGTCATCTCCAGCAGGTATATGGATTGCAGGAAGACGCAGAGCCGCAAGAACTCCATCATTGAAGCGCTGAACTTCTCGTTTCCGACGATCATTACCTCCGGCTCCATGATGATTCTGGCCGGTGTGTTCATCGGGCAGATGACTTCGGATGCCTGCATTGCCGGAATCGGAGAATGCCTGGGACGGGGAACCATGATTTCCGTTTTCCTGGTTATGTTTGTTCTGCCGCAGATCCTGCTGGTCGGTGACAAGTTGATTGAGAAGACAACCTTCGAGATAGAGCGGCCGGTAAAGACCAAGGAAGAGACGGGAACCGTTGTGATCAACGGTGCAATCCGCGGAACCATCAACGGCACGGTCATCGGAACCATGAACGCGGTGGTACGCGGCGATGTCAAGGCAATCGTTGTGTCCGGAAGCATGGAAAAGGCATCGGATCCGGATGCCGGAACGGATGCGCAGGGAAAGCTGCCGGGGCCGGTTGAGGAAGCTGCCGGAGCACAGGATATGGACGAAGATAGCGAGGATTCGGAGGGGGTCCTGAATGAGGATGAGACCCCGGATGAGGCTGCGGAGAGAAAGACACAGAAGAAAGGAGGAAAGCAGGCATGAATAAGCTCCGAATATCGGCAATTTTAATGGCGGGCACGGTTGCTGCTTCCTCCTTGTCCGCACCGATTTGTGCGGCGGCAGCTTCGGTGACGGATCTGGAGCAGCAGGCAGAGGACATGGTAAACCAGAGCGTGGTGCAATCCGCAAAGGGGGAGACCAAGAGCTCGGAGTCCCCGGATGAGAGCGAAGAGGATTCCGATTCTCAGGCGAATAAGGCGGACATCTCCGGAAATGAGGCAAAGGTCTATCAGAAGGTGGAAATCAATTCCATGAAGGATTTCCAGGAGCTGGTGAAGAACTGCCACTATGACAGCTGGTCCAGAGACAAGGAAGTGCACCTGAACACGGATCTTGACTTTGCCAATGAGGAATTCACACCGCTGGAGACCTTTGGCGGACGCTTTGACGGACAGGGGCACCGGCTTACCGGTGTTGCGATAGCAGGAAATGTTTCGGAGACCGGCGTGTTCGGAACCATACAGAACACGGGTACCGTTTCGAATCTGAAGGTGCAGGGAGTCATCGCACCGAATGGAAATCAGTCGAAGCTTGGCGGAATTGCCGGACTGAATTATGGGAAAATTCAGAACTGCTCCTTCGACGGCAAGATTACGGCTGACAGTGAGGTCGGCGGAATTGTCGGCCGAAACGGAAGATACGGCACGATTCTCAGCTGCAGCAGCACAGGCTCGGTGACAGGAACCTCTGCCTGCGGCGGAATTGTCGGCTACAACGAGGGAACGGTACTCACCTGCACCAATGAAACCAGTGTCAATACCACCTATCAGGATTCCAACATGACTCTGGATCAGCTCTCGGGTACATTGGAAAAGATTCTGATGACCGGGGATCTTACGAGCTTTGAGAACCTGGAAATCAATTCGGATACAGGCGGAATCGCAGGCTTTACCTCCGGCGTCGTGGCCTCCTGCACGAACGAGGCGGACATCGGTTACGAGCATGTGGGTTATAACGTCGGCGGAATTGCCGGCCGAAACTCCGGCTTTCTGCAGAGCAATACCAACCGGGCTGCGGTTTACGGACGAAAGGACGTCGGCGGAATTGTCGGACAGATGCAGCCATATCTGTCGGTGGACTTTGCGCAGAGTACACTGGATGACCTGGATTCCCAGCTGGATGAGCTGAATTCTCTTGTCAATACCGGCCTGGATAACGCAGGAGATTATTCCGGGAATACGAGAAGCCATCTGACCAATATCAACGGTCTTTCGAAGATTGCGCAGGATGCTGCAAAGGGCATCGCCGATGAGGGCTCGGACAAATACGACGAGGCAGCGGCCAAGCTCAATAAGGCAACGAACACCATCCAAAGCTCTCTCAGTACCTTCTCGGACATTTCAACGAAGCTTGGCGGATATCTTGGGGATGCGAAGGACTCCTTTTCTTCGCTGGGAAGCTCTGTCGGCTCGTATCTGGATGGAATTCAGATGACAGAGGAAGACCGCACGGCGATGGACCAGTACATCAGTCAGTTTGAAGAAGGCGCGGACAAGGTCGCGGACGGCACGCAAAAGCTTTCGGATGCGGTTAAGGAAGGACCTGGTGTGGATGACATGGGAACCTCCGTGGATAAGACGAAGGTGGATGTCTCCAGTGCACTGATCGAGATTCAGGCCGGCTATCAGGAAATGTACTCTGCGGCACAGGGAATGGACGGAGTTCTTGCCAAATATCCGGACAATCCGGACGCGCAGGCGGCAAGAGAGGACCTGAAGGGGACACTGGACTCTCTGGATGAGCTGAATCAGGAAATCAATGATGCGGACAGCAGCCTCAGCGTTTTGAAGGACAGTGGCTCCATCGGAACCTTCACGGATGGAAATTTTACCGCGGGCGATCTGCAGGATCTGACCTCGAAGCTTCGAAAGCAGCAGGCGGAGCTTCTGGAGAATTATCCGGAGCTGAACGATCCGGAAATCGAAGGCAAGAGTGATGCCGAGCTGCAGAACTATTTCAAGGATAAGTATCAGTTTGACAGCGACGAGGCGAAGAACTATACCGACAACTTCATCAGGTACCGCAATGAGTATAAAACGGTAACGGATAACATCGCGAAGCTCGATGCGGCCGCTGCGGATATCTGGACGGATCCCGATGCGTTTGATGCCTGGGCAAAGAAATACGACATTGACGGAATTCTCCGGGATATCACGGATGGTCTTGGGGATCAGACGAGCTCTCTCAGTGAAATGCTGAAAATCGCGGAAAAGTATGCGAAGAATGCAGGAAACGTCTCCGGCGTTGCGGATTCCCTGAAAAAAGCAGCGGACACGCTTCAGAATACGCCGGAGATTTCCTCAGAGCTTTCCGGAGCACTGAACGCACTGGCCTCCATGGATCTGAAAATCAGCGGCATCAGCGATAAGATGCGCAATAACGGCAACAATCTGTATGAAGCAATGAGCCAGCTGACAACAGAGATTCAGTCCCTTGGCGATACCATGGGAGAGGAATCGGAGGATGGGATTGCCAATCTTCGTGCCATTACCGATCAGTTCGATACCATCATGCGTACTCTTCGGGATGCTGCCGATGATATGCAGAATAAGGATACGGATGATACGGTGCAGGATGTATCCGATGAAGATGTCACCCAGACCTATCAGGGCAGGGCG
Source organism: Firmicutes bacterium CAG:791 (assembly GCA_000431495.1). Lineage (GTDB taxonomy): Bacteria > Bacillota > Clostridia > Lachnospirales > Lachnospiraceae > CAG-791. The sequence goes on from HF986578.1 coordinate 24,348, forward strand.
ACTGCCTGCACGAACTATGGCGACGTAAAGGGTGATACCAATGCCGGCGGAATTACCGGTATGGTCGGCGTGGAATACGATCTGAATCCGGAAACCGACATTCACCAGACAGGCGACTCCTCACTGGATTACATTTTCCGGGCAAAATGCATCGTCGACAGCTGCACAAACCGCGGAACGGTGCATACCAGAAGCAATTACAGCGGCGGAATTGCAGGTCACATGGAGATGGGACTGGCTGCGGAGAATGCCAATTACGGAACGCTGGACTGCAGCGGGAATTACACAGGCGGTATTACCGGTTATTCCGTCGGAGTGGTTCGCGACAATACGGCCAAGTGCGATGTTTCCGGGGGCAAATATGTGGGCGGCATCGCCGGGTATGGCGTTACTCTTCGGAACAATCTCGCCATGGTGAGCTGCTCGGACAGCAAGCAGTACGTTGGAGCAGTAGCAGGGCGTGTGAAAAATGTGGACCCGGATGAGGTGTCCGGCAATTACTATTACTCCACTTCTATTTACGGAATTGACGGGGTCAGCTATGAAGGAATTGCGGAAGGCGTTGCCTATAAGGAGCTTCTGAAGAAGGATGGCATTCCCGCAAGCTTCCATCAGCTGGTTCTCACCTTTGTTGCTGACGATACGATCGTGCGCAAGGTTGCATGCAATTACGGAGCAGGAATTTCGGGGGATCAGATTCCGCAGGTCCCTCCGAAGGAAGGCTTCCACGCGGAGTGGAGTCGGACGGATTTTGGTGAAATTACGGAAGACGAAGTGGTTAAGGCGGACTATTCCCGCGTCAACACGCTTCTTGTGTCGCAGCAGACGAGGAGCAGCGGACAGCCTGTGATAGAGGTCTACGGAAATTTCCGCAGTGAGGATTCCCTGCTTCTGACGGAAATGTCTCCGGAGAATGGCGAGCTGGAGAGGTGGATGGTCTCTGTTCCGGATGACGGACAGGAGAAGCACCAGATCCGCTACCTGGCACCGGAGGATGCCGGAGATGTTGAAATCTATCTGATCCGCGACGGAAAAAAGACCAAAGCGGAAACGGACCCCTTCGGTAAGTACATGACCTTTGATGCCGAAGGAAGCGACGTGGCCTTCTGCGTGGAAAAGGAGGGAATCCCCGGAGGAATTGCCGGGAAGATCGGGATCCTTCTTGCGGCAGCAGGTGCCCTTGCGGTCCTGCTTCACGGAATTATGAAGAAAAAGAGAAACCGCAAAAAAGAGAAGCTTCGCAGCAGAAACCGTGGAAACGGCGGCTCCGAAGATTCCTATGAGGACGATGACTGGCTGGACGAAGAGGATTCCGAGTCCTGAACGGCCGGATAAATCGCCTGAATTTCATGGAGAAAAAGCTGCAGGGCAGCGGGAATGTAGGTTCCCTTTCTTGTCACCAGACACAAGCTTGATGTGATGGACGGCTGCGTGACAGGGAGCTCCTGCAGCTCCATTCCGGAGAAGGAGGCTGCGGATTGAGGAACAATGGCAATCCCAAGAGCTGCATCTGCCCAGGAAAGGCAGGTTCTTGCGTCATCGGCAATGCAGAAATAATCCGGTGAAAGGCCAAGCTCGGAGAAGGCGTGATCCAACACGCTTTTCCATCGGCGGTAAATGATTAATGGATACGAGGAGAGCATCGACAGTGAAATGCCGGTGCTCTTTTTGGTATCTCTGTCCGGGAAAAAACGGGAGCCTCCGACGGCGACAATGCAGTCCTCAAAAAGCTCCCGCACGTCGAAGCTGTTCTGGGCCTGGAAGGGGGTCCTTGTGAGTGCGACATCCAGCAGATTGGCTTCCAGAAGCTCCAGCAGGCGGTAGGTATTGGATTCTGTGAGTTCAAAACGGATGCCGGGATATTTTTTGGAAAAGGGCAGAATCATTCTGGTCAGAAGCTCCCCGTTTGCAGAGGAAGCAATCCCGAAGCGCAGCACGCCCTTATTCCCTTCCGTATAATCCAGAAGCTCCTGCACGGTGTTTTTCTGCAGCTCCAGAAGCGTGGAAGCGCGGCTGTACAGAAGCTTTCCCGCGCCCGTGAGCGTCACCTGGCGCGGGCCGCGCAGGAACAGAGGAGTTCCGACCTCCTCCTCGAGAAGACGAATCTGCGTGGAAAGCGGCGGCTGCGTCATGTGAAGTCTGCGGGCTGCGGCCTGAAACGTGCCGGCATCTGCGATGGCGATAAAATATTCCAGCTGTCTGAGATCCATGTCTGTGTCCTTTCCGAAACGATCGCCTGCGATATTACAGCCAGTATATATCGGAATCGAATGGGAGAGATATTTTATTTATAATTTTCGTATACGAAGAGCTGTGCTAGGATGATTTGCGATGGCGAGAGTTCGCCTGGAAATGCAACGGAAACACATAAAACAGGAGAAAAACTGCAATGAAATCACTTCTGAAATATCTGAAGGAGTATCGGAAGGAGGCGGTTCTGGCACCGCTGTTCAAGCTGCTGGAAGCCACCTTTGAGTTGATTGTTCCGCTTGTCATGGCGGCAATCATTGACACGGGAATCGGAACACAGAACCGGCCCTATATTCTGAAAATGTGCGGGGTTCTGGTTTTGCTGGCGGCCGTCGGACTGGTATCTGCCATCACGGCGCAGTGGTTTGCTGCAAAGGCTGCGACCGGCTTCTCGGCAAAGCTTCGCCATCTTCTGTTTGAGCATATTCAGGAGCTGTCCTTTTCCCAGATGGATTTGTTCGGAACCGACACCTTGATTACCCGGATGACGAGTGACGTGAATCAGGTGCAGAACGGCGTCAACCTGGTGCTTCGTCTGTTCATGCGGTCTCCGTTTATCGTCTTCGGTGCAATGGTGATGGCCTTTACGGTTGACGTGAAGGCGGCGCTGATCTTCGTGGTCACAATTCCGGTTCTTTCTGTGGTGGTTTTCGGGATCATGCTGTGGACGATGCCGCTGTATCGGAAGGTGCAGGGGAAGCTGGACCGGATTATGACCGGAACCCGTGAGAATCTGACCGGTGTCCGCGTGATCCGTGCGTTTGGAAGAGAAGAAAGTGAAGAGGAGAGCTTCCGTACGGAGAATGCGGCGCTTTCCCGGATGCAGCAGTTTGTGGGCAAAATTTCCGGTCTGATGAACCCGGTCACATACATTCTCATCAATCTGGCAACGGTGTATCTGATTTATACCGGAGCGGTTCGTGTGGACTGCGGGATTCTGACACAGGGGCAGGTGGTTGCACTTCTGAACTATATGTCTCAGATTCTTGTGGAGCTGATCAAGCTTGCCAATCTGATCATACAGGTGACGAAGGCCTGGGCCTGCGGAGACCGGATTGCCGATATCCTGAAGGTGGAGCCGGATATGAAAGACGGCCTGCTGCCGGCGGATGCGGTCAGAGACAGTGAAACGGCGGTGGAATTCCGGAATGTGTCGCTGACCTATGAGGAGGGTGCAGGAGAAGCTCTGCAGAACATTTCCTTTAAGGTCAGAAGAGGTGAGACCATCGGTATCATCGGCGGAACCGGAAGCGGAAAATCCTCACTGGTGAATCTGATTCCCAGGTTCTATGACGCGTCGCAGGGAGAAGTTCTTGTGGGCGGACACAATGTGAAGGAATACCGGCAGGAGGAGCTTCGCAGCAGGATTGGCGTGGTGCTGCAGAAAGCGGTTCTGTTCAAGGGGACGATTGCAAGGAATCTCTCCTTTGGCAAGAGCAATGCCTCTGCGGAGGAAATGGACGAGGCGCTGGCTGTGTCACAGGCAAAGGAATATGTGGACTTAAAGCCCGGAAGGACGGAGTTCGAACTGGAGCAGAACGGACGCAATCTTTCAGGAGGCCAGAAGCAGCGCATGACCATTGCACGCGCACTGATCCGCAAGCCGGATATTCTGATTCTGGATGATTCCGCATCCGCCCTTGATTTTGCAACGGATGCGAAGCTTCGGATGGCAATCCGCGGAATGTCGAGAACCCTGACAACCTTCATCGTTTCACAGAGGGCGGCCTCGGTGCAGTACGCGGATCAGATTCTGGTGATGGACGACGGGAGGCTTGTCGGCATCGGAACCCACGCGAAGCTTCTTGCCGGGAATCCGGTCTATCAGGAAATCTATTATTCCCAGTTCCCGAAGGAAGAGGAGGCATGAGAATGGCACAGAAACAGAAAAAGAAAGTGGATCATGCTGCGCAGCGTGTGATCATCAAAAAGGTTCTGCGTTATCTCGGACGCTATCGTATTTTCCTCTGGTTTTCGCTTGCACTTGCCTTTATGACCGTGGCACTGCAGTTGTATATTCCGAAGCTGACCGGTGAAGTTGTGGACTTTATGATCGGTGCGGGAAGCGTGCAGTTTGCGGGAGTCATCGGTATCATCATCAAAATAGCGGTCAGCGCCATGCTCGCCGGCCTTGGTCAGTGGCTGATGAACCTGTGCAACAACAAGATGACCTATGACGTTGTGCGGGACATCCGGAACGATGCCTTTCACAAGATCGAGCAGCTTCCGCTCTCCTATATTGATTCGCATCCCTACGGAGAAATCGAGAGCCGCGTGATCGCGGATGCCGATCAGTTTGCAGACGGTCTTCTGATGGGCTTTACACAGCTGTTCACGGGAGTGATTACCATTCTGGGCACGCTCTGCTTCATGCTGTCCATCAACATCGGAATCACCATTGCAGTGGTTGCCCTGACGCCGCTTTCCTTCCTGGTGGCCGGATATATTTCGACGCATACCTATACCATGTTCCGCAAACAGGCGGAGATCCGGGGAAAGCAGACCGGCCTGATCAATGAGATGGTTGAAGGACAGAAGGTTGTCAAGGCCTTTAACCGGAGAAAAGAGGTGGTTCGTGAGTTTGACGGAATCAATGAGGAGCTGAAGGAGACCTCCCTCCGGGCAATCTTCTTCTCCTCCATCACGAACCCTGCGACACGCTTTGTCAACAGCCTGGTGTATGCGGTGGTCGGCGTGACGGGCGCTCTTGCTGCCATCACAGGACACCTCACCGTCGGACAGCTGACGGCCTTCCTGTCCTATGCGAGCCAGTACGCAAAGCCGTTCAATGAGATTTCGGGCGTTGTCACAGAGCTGCAGAATGCAATTGCGTGTGCGGGAAGAGTTCTGGATCTGATTGAGGAGGAGCCCCAGGTGCCGGATTCCGGGCAGGCAAAGGCACCGGAGCATTTTGACGGAAGAGTTGAACTGCAGAAGGTCGACTTCTCGTATACAGAAGGACAGGAGCTTATCCGTGACTTCAATCTTCAGGTAAAACCGGGACAGAAAATTGCGATCGTCGGACCGACCGGCTGCGGCAAGACGACACTGATCAATCTGCTGATGCGGTTTTACGATGTGAAGGGCGGGGCAATCCTTGTGGATGGGACGGATGTCCGTGAAATCACGCGTCATTCCCTGAGAAGCGGCTACGGCATGGTTCTTCAGGAGACCTGGCTGAAATCCGGGACCATCCGGGAGAATATCACGATGGGAAATCCGGATATCACAGAGGAAGAAATGATCCGGATTGCGAAAACCTGCCACATCGATTCCTTTATTCGCAGGCTCCCGAAGGGATACGACACGGTGGTTTCCGAGAACGGCGAGGACTTCTCACAGGGACAGAGGCAGCTTCTGTGCATCGCGCGTGTCATGATGAGCAGACCGTCCATGCTGATTCTGGATGAAGCAACGTCCTCGATTGATACAAGAACCGAGCTGAAGATTCAGGATGCCTTCAACAAGATGATGGAAGGGAAAACAAGCTTCATTGTGGCGCACCGCCTGTCCACGATTCGCCACGCCGACTGCATCCTTGTGATGAAGGAAGGAAGAATCATCGAGCAGGGAACACATGACTGCCTGATGAAGGAAAAAGGCTTCTACTACGACCTTTATCAGAGCCAGTTCCTTGGGAAGGCG
>HF986578.1:30297-31507 GCA_000431495.1 Firmicutes bacterium CAG:791
CACTTGCTTTTGTGAGGCCGGGCCTTTTGCGTGTTCCGGACTTTCTGACCTTATTCGATGACAATCAGATCATGCGGATAGTGATTCAGCACCTCGTGCCCGTCCGGTGTGATGAGAACCAGATCCTCAATCCGGACGCCGGCAGTCCCGGGCTTGTAGATTCCCGGTTCAATGGAGTGCACAATGCCGGGCTGCTCCGGACTGTGATTGGAGAGAGAGACATCACCGGCCTCGTGGTCCTGCAGTCCGATAAAATGTCCGAGTCTGTGGGTAAAATACGGGCCGTATCCGCCCTCCGTGATGATGTCGCGGGCACAGCGGTCTACCGAAGCAATCTCGATGCCGGGGCGGAGCATCTCCTCGGCAGCTTCGTTGGCTTTCCGGACCAGATTGTAAATGGTTCTGGTTTCCTCGTCCGGTGTCTTCCGGTAATAAAAGGTTCTTGTCATATCGGAGCAATAATCGTCGACGACGCAGCCGACATCGAACAGAACCGTATCTCCTTCCTGCAGCACCGTGTGATCCGGCATGTGGTGAGGATCTGCGGCATGATCACCGAAGGCGACAATCGGATCGAAGGAATGGGCGGAGGCACCCAGTGATTTGTAGATGCCGAGCATCTGATCCGCGATTTCAAGCTCCGTGACGCCGGCGTGGATGAGACCCTTGAACTTCTCCATGGCCGCATCATTGACAAGGGACGCCCTGCGAAGCTTTTCCTGCTCGGCAGCGTCCTTGACGGCGCGCGTTTCGTCGATGGTGAAGGAACCGTTGACGTATCCGACTGCGGCATTTCCCTCCATGAGACCGATCAGAAATTTCGCTGCCATGGTCTGATCCACACCGAGCTTCTCTTCCGGATGAAGAAGCGGCTTTAACACGGCAGTGACATCATCGGTATCGGAATACCAGACCATCGGGATGCCGAGCTCCTCATCAAAACGGAACAGCTCGTTGACGATGAGAACGGCGGGAGATTCCTCCCTTGTCTGAAGGAGAAGTCCGAGGAAACGCTCCCCCGGAGCAAACAGCTTTCCGCACAGCCAGTAAATGGCCATGGGATCCGTGACAAGCATCTGAGGCATGGCAGCCTGTTTCATTTTCTCCTGTATCCGATACAGACGATCTTTCTGCAGCATATCTGATTTTCCTCCTTGTTCCAGAGAACGCAAAAAATGGGTCGGTTGAAATCCAAAGTTCCAGTTTGAAG
>HF986579.1:0-7715 GCA_000431495.1 Firmicutes bacterium CAG:791
GGGATGAAATCAGCGGAGAAGAATCATCCTTGAGAGAGATTTTCTATCCGCAGGGATGAAATAAGCATCGGCCGTGCCAACCGCATTGAGAATTATGACACCGTATCCATCAAAGCTAAGCTGGAAAATGGTGCGGAAATTCTTTATCTGGCATCCCATGCGGTGAAACATACCCAGAATCCGCTGGAAGAGACGCTTCATAAGGCATATGAGGCAAATCAGCCGGTGGATTTCCTGGAAACCACAACGAAGCGGTCCTTGAAGACGGTTTTGTCATAAACAGCATCCTCAAAGGCCTGCGCCTGCGCGGTTGTCAGGACGAAAATGTCATTTGCATATTCCGGCGTCTGGAGATCGGAGAGCACATCATCCTCTGATATCGAATCATTGCCTTCGGAGGAAGTCGTGCCGGGAAGTCCGAAAACATAGCGCCCGAAGGAGGATGCAACGCGGAATTCCGCCTCGGGGTCCTTATAGACCACACTGTCCATGAATTCATACGGATCGCATTTGTTGTAATACAGAGTCAGCATAAAGGGAGAAGCCACAAGATCGTAGGTCGAATACACGGTCGAGGCTTCTCCCTTTTTCTCTGCAAGCTCTGTGGCAAGAATCATGGCATCTCCGTAGCCCGGCATAAAGTCAGAGGCAGCAAACTTGTTGTATTCTCCTCCATAGTAATCCCTGGCCAACGAGACAAAGCCTCCAAAGAGAATGACAAGGGAGAGCAGGGCGGGGAGAGCTGCAGCCTGGGAAGCAGCTTTGGCAGAAGCTCCGGAACCGGTCTCCGGCTCTTTCAGGGCGGCTCCCTTCGTCATGGCGAGATAAAGGAACCGAAGTCCCATGACATACCAGTACACCAGCGGAAGGAACAGGAGAACGTCACGGTTGATGTCCTGCTGAATAAAGAGCGAGAACAGGAGCGCAGAAAGAAGAGCTGCGCCGAACACGTCATTTGCAGCCTGCGCGGCGGGAGCTTCCTTTTCTGCAGTCCTTCTTCCGAACAGGATGCCTGCAAACGTCACCGGGAAGGTGAAGCAGTACAGTGTCCAGTAGCCGGGCATCGCGTTCCAGGAAACCTCGCCGGGAATTCCGACAGTGAGCATGAGAAGCAGGTCCTTCAGATTGTGAAGAAGCGTGGAAGGAAGCGTCCGATCAAAGGCAACGAAGACGGAGCCGAAGTGACTGGACGTAAATTTCGGAAAGGAAATCCAGCTCGCCGCAATCTCCGGAACGCCGAAGAAATTCACGGCGTAGAAAAGGGCAAGCGGAAGACACGTGATCACGAATACGGCAAAGCATCCCGCAAGCTGTCCGATCCGGATGCGTTTTGTCCGGAGAAGCCGGATGCAGACAAAAAGAAGCGTCAACGGAATGACTACATTCGCGGAGCCGTAGGAATACAGACAGATGCCGAAGAAAAAGGCTGCAAGGAGATAAAGCCCTGTCTGCCTTCGGCTGTGCTCCGCAGTGCCTGCGCAGATGGCCTGCACCAGAGCAAACAGTGCGAGAAGCTGCCAGAAGGGCATGGTGTTGGAATCCAGACTCCAGCGGGAGAGGATGATGTGCCACGGAGTCAGGGCAAGAACGGCAAGTCCTGTGAGCGCACAGCGCCTTCCGAAGGCCTTGTTCAGAAGAAGGAAGAACAAAAGCAAGGTCAGCGTGCCGAGAAATGCAGGAACCATGCGGATGGAGAAAATCCGGGAGCCGAAGAGCTTCGTGGTTAGAACGTTCAGATAAATCATGATGGGGCTTCCGCCGCCGGATCCCCAGGTGATGGGGTACACGGGCCAGTGGTAGCCGTTGCGGTCAATGCCGTAGCCGGCAAGGCAGAAGGCTTCATAGCCGATCGAGGCCTCGTCCTGCTGCAGTCCGTCCGGAAGACCGGTCAGATTCCACATCCGGAGAAACGCACCGAAGATAAGAAGCAGGGCGGCAGCAGGACGGAACAGCCTGCCGGTCAGGAGCTGATCCATACGCTGCAGGAGCAGGAAAAACCGGGAATTCTTCGAAGGAGAGATGACTGAAGGGGGAGTCTTTCTGTTCTTCCGGGCGCAGAAGAGCGCGGTAAAGACAAGAACCGTTTCAAGCAAAATGGCGGCAGCATTGTAGTAATCAATTATTCTCATGAAGAATCTCCGTATCGTTTCACACAGCATGGTTTCGGCTGAAATGTTCGGGTCGAAATGCTCCGGCTGAAATTCCGCTGCTGCGGCAGCCGTTCCATTCAGTTTATCATATTTGGCTTTTCACGCCGCAATTTCCGCTAAAAAGTCCGCAAGGGCTGCCGATATTCAAAACGCCATTCGGGCTATAACTATAGATAAAAAAGAAAAAAGACCACAGGGGAGGATAACATGCAGCAGAAAAGCGCGGAGGAACGGAAATTCTGGGCTCAGTTTGATGCACTGGATATGGGCACGGGCTGGGATGACGAGGACATCAAAAAGCCGCAGATTATGATCGAAAGTGTTTACGGCGATTCGCATCCCGGAAGCTTTCACCTGAATCAGATGGTGGAGCAGGCGGTGTACGGCGTGTATGAAAAGGGCGGAAAGCCGGCAAAATATTACGCGACGGACATCTGCGACGGCTGTACGCAGGGCGGAGACGGCATGAATTATGTGCTGGCTTCCCGCGAAGCCATTGCCAACATGGTCGAGATTCACGGAAGTACGGTCGCCTGGGACGGCGTGATTATGTCCTCGAGCTGTGATAAGTCGATTCCGGCGCATCTGAAGGCAATTGCGCGCCTGAACATCCCGGCAATATTCATGCCGGGCGGCTCCATGCGCCCGGGCCCGAATATGACGACATCGATTGTGGCAGGTGACATTTCTCTTCGCGAAAAACGGGACGGGGCCATTACGCCGCAGGAAATCCGAGATTACAAGCTGACGGGCTGCCCTTCTGTGGGAGCGTGCTCATTCCTTGGGACAGCCTCCACGATGCAGTGTCTTGCGGAAGCTTTGGGCCTGACCCTTCCGGGAGCGGCACTTGTGCCTGCGACGATGCGGGATCTTCTCCAGTATTCCAGACAGGCAGGAAGAAAGATCATGGAGCTTGCGGAGAAAAATCTGACGCCCGACAAGATCCTGACAGCCGGTGCCTTCCGAAATGCAATCGTGGTGCATTCCGCAATCGGCGGCTCCACCAACGCAACGCTCCATCTGCCCTCCATCGCAAGGGAGGCCGGTGTGGAGCTTCCGATTGAGCTGTTCGATGAGATCAATCACCGGATTCCGCACATCGGAAATGTGTATCCGTCCGGATCGCAGCTGACAGAGAGTTTCTGGTTTGCGGGCGGTGTTCCCATGGTGGAGTGGATGCTGCGCGATTATCTGGATCTGGATGTCCTGACTGTGACGGGAAAGACGCTCGGAGAAAATCTGGAGGAGCTCTGGAAGGACAACTGGTTTGAGCGGAATCTTGGATATCTGCACAATTATGGTCTTGAGAGGGAGCAGGTCATTTTTCCTGTCGAAAAGGTAAAAGAAAAGGGCTCGGTTGCCATCCTGAAGGGAAACATTGCGCCGGAGGGCTCGGTGATCAAATATGCCGCCTGTGCGGAGAACCAGCGGGAGGTGGTCAATGCGAAGGCGCGGGTATTCAACTGCGAGGAGGATGCCTATGACGCAGTGGTGCGGAAACAAATCAACCCGGGAGAGGTCATCATTGTCCGTTACGAAGGCCCCCGCGGCTGCGGCATGCCGGAGATGGTTGCGACCACCGAGGCGATCTGTTGCGATGAGAGAATTAACGGAAATGTGGCGCTGATTACCGACGGGCGCTTTTCCGGAGCAACCAGAGGGGCAGCCATCGGACATGTTTCTCCGGAGGCGGCATCCGGCGGCCCGATTGCCTTTGTGGAGGAGGGAGATCTGATTTCCTATTCGGTCGAACAGCGCACGTTGAATGTGACCGGAATCGCAGGAGTTCCCTGTACGCCAAAGGAGGCAGAGGCAGCTCTTGCAGAGCGCGCCGCAAAGGGAATCATTCCGAGAGAGCCGAGAAAGGGCTTCTACCGGATGTACACGAGCTATGCACGCAGTGCCATGCAGGGCGGCGGGCTCGAATAAAGGGACAGGGAAAACAGAAAAAGGACAGAATCTGCAGGAAAGGCAGAAACGGACAGAAGAAAGGATGAGACTATGAAGGCAAATTATATTACACCGGCAGTAACCTTGTTTCAGGAGGATGGAACGCTTGATCTGGAGAGCCAGGGGAAGCTGTTCGAGCATCTGATTGCAAACGGGATCGACGGAATTCTGGTGCAGGGAAGTATCGGCGAGTTCTTTGCCATGGACCTGGAAATGCGCAAGGACCTGGCTGGCTTTGCCATCCGCAGCATTGCGCACAGAGTTCGTTGCATCATCGGAACCGCTTCCATGGTGGAATCGGAAATTGTTCCGTATTCCAACTGGTGTCTGGAGCAGGGAGCCGATGCGGTGATGATCATCTCGCCGTATTATTTCCGCTTTGACGATGCCAGTTTGTTCCGCTTTTACGATGAGCTCTTTTCTCAGATTCATGGCGCGGTATATATCTATAATTTCCCGGACCGCACCGGTTATTCCATTTCTCCGCAGGTGGTTCTGGAGCTTCGGAGAAAGCATGACAACCTGAAGGGCATCAAGGACACCATCAGCGGCATGGATCACACGAGAGAACTGATCAAAGCCGTCAAGAGCGAATTCCCGGATTTTGAGGTCTTCTCCGGCTTTGATGACAACGCAGCCCACAACGTGCTTTCCGGCGGCGACGGCATCATCGGAGGTCTTTCCAACGTGGTTCCGGAGCTTTGCAGCGCATGGATCCGCGCGATGAGAGAAAACGATGCGGAGGGCATTGCGGCAGGCCAGCAGCAGATCAACCGCCTGTTTGACATTTATGCCGTGGGCTCATTGTTTGTCCCGATCATCAAGGAGGGGTGCCGTCTTCGCGGCGTAGTTGGAAACAGCATCTGCACAAAGCCGATTCCGGAGGTGACGGCAGAGCAGACAGAGGAAATCCGGAAAATCCTTGCAAGAGAAGGCATCACGGTATAAACGGGAGTTTCAAAGGAGATTTTCATGGGTGTTTCTTATGTTCTGATGACGGAAAACGAGGCTTTCTCCGGAGTAAAAAGAACGGCAGAGAAGGTTGCGGAGGATTTTCGCAGAGTGACAGGGACCAGGCCGGAGCTGAGGACGGAGGTCGGTGCAGACGATTTTCGGAAGGCTGAGGAAGAGGAAACAGCTGTCCTGGAGAAAGCAGCCAAAGAAACCGGAACGGGACAGGAAATCGTGATTCTTGCGGCAACCCTCGGGCACAGTCCTCTTGTGGAAAAGCTGGTGGAGAGCGGTCTGCTTTCGGAGAATCCGATTGGCCGGATTCAGGGAAAACGCGAGGTGTATCTTCGCGTCTTTCTTCCGGAAGCATTGGATGGAAAGGACCTTGTTCTGATTCTCGGAAGCGATAAGAGAGGAACGATCTACGGCCTGTTTTCCCTCTCGGAATACATCGGTGTGACCCCGCTGACCTTCTTTGGGGATGCTCCCTTGGTGCACAGGAAGGAACTGATTCTTGGAGAAGCGGTGAACGCCGTGTCGAAGGAGCCGTCAGTGGAGTACCGCGGCTTTTTCATCAACGACGAGTGGCCCGCCTTCGGAAGCTGGTGTATGGAGCACTTCGGCGGCTTCAATGCATCGCTGTATGACTGTGTGTTCGAGTTTCTTCTCCGTATGAAGGGCAATTACATCTGGCCTGCGATGTGGACCAGTTCATTTCCGCTGGATGGTCCCGGTCCTGCAGACATGGAGCTTGCCGATGAGTACGGCGTAATCTGGAGCTTCTCTCACCATGAGCCCTGCCTTCGCGCGAGTGAAGAGTGGGACAAGGTGCGCGGAGAAGCTTCGCCGTATGGAAACGCCTGGGATTTCCGCACAAACCGGGAGGGCCTTCTTCGCTACTGGGGAGATGCCCTGAAGGAGCGCGGCCGCTATGAGAACATGATCACCATCGGCATGCGGGGAGAGCGTGATTCGGCGCTTCTTGGAGAGGGAAGCCCTGTTGAGGACAATGTGACTCTTCTGAAGGAAATCATAACCGCGCAGCGGGGGCTGATCCGCAGCCTGGAGCAGGAGGGGCTGGTGCGGGAAAATGCGCCGCAGATGCTTGCTGTCTACAAGGAGGTCGAGGAGTACTACTATGGGAACGAGAAGATCTCCGGACTGTATCAGTGGGATGGTCTGGACGGCGTTATCTGCATGCTGAGCGACGACAATTTCGGACATCTCCGGACACTTCCGACCAGTCGGATGCGTGAGCACAAGGGCGGCTACGGAATGTATTACCATCTGGACTACCATGGAAGTCCGGTTTCCTATGAGTGGGTGGAATCAACCCCGTTTTCACAGGTCTGGGAGCAGATGACGGAGGCATGGGACTACGGCGTGCGAAAGCTCTGGATCGTCAACGTGGGCGACGTGAAATTCCATGAGGTTCTTCTGCAGTATTTCATGGATCTTGCGTATGACTATGAGCGCTTCGGCGGAGAGGAGCCGGAGCGTTATCTTCGGTACCCGGAGCATCTGATCCGGAAGAACTTCCCGGAGGAGCTGCCGGGAATGGACGGGGAGCTTCAGAAGGAGATCACGAAGGTCCTTACGGATTATCTGCATCTTGCGGAGCTTCGAAGACCGGAATCTCTTCACACGGGAATCTATCATGCAAGTCATGAGCTGGAGACAGACCGCATGCTGGAGATAACCGCTTCTCTGGATGCCAGGAACCATGAGATTCTGCACAGGCTCTCGGAGAAGGAAGAAAGCGCAGCGGCTTACCGGGGATATTACAGCATGATCGGATGGCCCTGCGCTGCGATGTGCAATCTGGTCCGGCTGTATCTGTTTGCGGGCAAGAACCACCGCTATGCACAGCAGGGACGCCCGGCGGCCGGCATCTGTGCGCAGAAGGCGAAGGAGTGCCTTCGCAGGGACAAGGAGCTGTCCGCGGAGTGGGCAGCGTTCCTTGGCGGAAAGTGGTCCGGTATGGAAAAGCCTCATCACATCGGCTTTACACAGTGGAACGACTTCGGAAGGCAGTATCCCGTGCTCATGGAGCTGGAGCCGGCAGAGGATCCGATCCTGTGTGTTTCCAGGGCGGATGAGGATGAGACTGCTGTCCGTGTCTACGGAAGCCATGAGAAGCTGGTTGTGGATGATTTCCGGTACGAGGGGAACTGTGAGGTTCTTCTTGAAATTTCCAACAACGGAACCGGAGCGCTTTCCTTTGAGATCCGAAATCTTCCGGACTGGCTGAGAATCGAAAATGAGACAGGCCTGAAATTCCGTCAGACTGCAGCCGGTGAGCTTTCATCGGCACAGTCTTTCTACGGTCAGCCTTCCTCTGATCAGTCTTCCTCCGGTCAGCTTTCAACCGGTGTGCTTGCAAGAGTTTCTCTTTCCGTGCTCCGGGAGAACATTCCGGACGGGCCGGAGGAGGTGAGCACTGTTCTGGAGCTTGCGGGAAGTGACGAGACCATCGTTGACATTCCGGTGACGGCAAGAGAGAAAAGGACGGCACTTCCCGGTCAGGGACGAAACGGCGTGCTGGTTCTGGAGTCAGAGAATCTGATCCCCGGAAAGGCGGCGGGAAAAGCTTCCTGGAAGCCGCTTTCCTCCTATGGAAAATATGGCGGAGGCTGGAAGGTTTATCCGACAACGGCGGCCTTT
>HF986579.1:7726-20625 GCA_000431495.1 Firmicutes bacterium CAG:791
ATCCGACAGCGGCGGCCTTTGCGGCGGGCGATGCCGCGGCCCCCTCCCTTTTCGGAGAGCTGGAGATCTGCGAGGAGGGAGACTATGTCGTGGAGCTCCATGCGGCGCCGTCCAATCCGCTGGAATTCGTAAAGCCGCTGACGCTTGGACTTATGCTGGAGCAGAAGCCGGAAGAGACCGCAGAAGACCGGAAGGCGATGCGGCAGCAGGCAGAGCTGACTCTTGTCCGTGCGGAGAGAACGGTCGGTTCTCCTTCCAATGCGGCGTGGTGCAGGGCGGTACTGGATCAGGAAAGAATGGCACAGACGGTGTTTCACCTTCCGGAGGACCGGTACAAACTCTCCATTTTTGCAAGAGAGGCCGGCGTCATTCCGGAGAGAATCTATGTGTATCCGGAAAAAGCTCCCATGCCGGAATCGTACCTTGGGCCAAACCGCACGAAATCACAAAAGGTTTGCAACAGATGACAGGAATCGGGAAAAACGGTGTGTTAGATTTTTTTCATAAGACATAATAAGAGAAAAGGCAGAAAAGTCTGCGGCGATTTTCCGGCGGCAGCAGAAAGGTAACTCATGCAAATCGCAAATCAAAGTGAAACCTTCCACAACCCGATTCTTTCCGGATTTTATCCGGATCCGTCCATCTGCAGGGTCGGGGAGGATTACTATATGGCAACCTCCTCGTTCAACTATTATCCGGGAATTCCTGTTTTTCACAGCAAAGATCTGATTCACTGGGAGCAGATCGGACATGGCATTCACCGCCCGGAGCAGCTGGATTATAAGAACTGTGAGGCAAGCCTTGGCCTGTGGGCACCGACCATCCGGTATCATGAGGGAACCTTCTATCTGATCAATACCTTTGTGTCCGAGGGACGCGAGGTAAATCGCGACAACTATATTCTGACGGCGAAGGATCCGGCAGGCCCCTGGAGTGACCCGGTTTTTATAGAGGGCGCGGACGGCATCGATCCCACAATCTTTTTCGATAAGGACGGGCGGATGTGGTATGCCGGCAATTACATTGAGAAGCATCCGAAGTATGAAGGGCATCACGGAATTTATCTGTGCGAGCTGGATCCTGTCACCTTCCAGTTCATCGGCGAGAGAAAGGTAATCTGGGACGGCGCGCGGACGACCAGCAAATGGATTGAGGCACCGCACCTGTATTTTATCAACGGTTATTATTATCTGATGGTCGCAGAGGGAGGCACCTTCTCCAATCACTGCGTGATGATGGCAAGATCGGAGCGCGTGGACGGCGATTATGAAATCTGCCCGCGAAATCCTATCGTGACGCACCGGCATCTTCCTCTTGCAAGAGAGATTTCGGTGACCGGACATGCGGACATCGTAGAGACGCCCGGCGGCGAGTGGTGGATGGTTCTTCTGGCGGTCCGCCCGTACGGAGATTTCCAGTTCAACACCGGACGTGAGACCTTCCTTGTTCCCTTCCACTGGGAAAAGGACGGATGGCCCCTTCTGGATACGGAGGACGGCATTGTGCACAGCACGGAGAGAAAGCCGGACCTCCCGGAAATTCTTCTTTCCGGCGTAAATCCGATGGAGCAGACGGTAATGGATTCGTTTGACGGGGAGGACCTCGATCTTCGCTGGAATACCATTCTGGCACCGAAGAGCAGCTTTTATTCCCTGAAGGACAGACCGGGCTTTCTTCGGCTCTCACTTCTTCCTGCAACGCTCTGGAAGAAGGACCCGGCGGATCGCTGGCACACGGAGCAGCCATCCTGCGTGGTGCGCCGCCAGCAGCACCACACCTTTGAAGCCGCGGCGCGGATGGAGTTTGACCCGCAGAGCAAAGAGGAAGAGGCGGGACTGGTGCTTCTTCAGGATGACCGTTTCAGCTATCTTCTGACCGTGGGCCGGAACGAGGACGGAGCGAGGGTGATCCGCCTTGCCAGAACGGAGAATGGACATCACAGCGTATTGAAAGAGCTGGAGCTTTGCTGCGATGGAGAAGGCTGCAGCAAGGGCATCGTTCTTGGAACCACCTGCCGCAATGAAGTCTACGATTTCTGGTATGAAGCAGCAGAAGAAAATGGGAAAGGCGTGCGCATTCCGGTGCAGACAGACCTCCCGGCCAAGCTTCTGAGCTCCAATGTCAACGAGGGCTTTACCGGAGTATATCTTGGCATGTATGCAAGCTCCTGCGGCACAGAAAGTGAGAACAAGGCAGATTTTGACTGGTTCCGTTATCAGGGTGACAGAATCTGAGCAGATATCGAAAAGAAAAGCGGCTGTCGGGATGGATCGATGGCCGTTTTCCTGTTTGGGGAAGGAAGCGAAGCATGAAGCTGAAATTATCAGGATTTTTATCGGACGGAGCCGTTCTTCAGAAGGATGAGAGGATCCCGGTCCGGGGCATGGGAACTCCCGGGAAACGGGTCCGGGCGGTTCTTAAGAAAAGTGCGGCGATGACGTTGCGCGCGGGTTTCCATTCCGGGGAGAACGTAAATTCCGGAGAGGCTGTCACTGAGGGAGAGACCGTGGCTTCCGGAGAGACTGTGGTTCCCGGAGACGGCAGATTTTGTCTGGAGCTGGATCCGCTTCCTGCGGGAGGCCCGTATGAGCTCTGCGTGACCGAAGAGGAGAATTCCGTTACGGTTTCTGACCTTCTGATCGGCGCAGTCTGGTACGTGTCGGGGCAGTCCAACATCGATGTCGATATGGAACGATGCCGGGACTCCTATCCGGAGATCATCGAAAGCTGTCAGGATGATGGACTTCGAACCTTCCGCATCACGGAGCATGCAGATTACCACGGGCCGCTCGATGAGCCTTTGACGGGGGAGTGGAAGAAGGCCGGGCCGGAGTCGATCCCCAGGTTTTCCGCAACGGGGTATTTCTTTGCAAGAGCGCTTCGGGAAATGACGGGAATTCCGGTTGGCTTCATTCAGGCATCGCTCGGAGGCTCCCGGATTACCTCCTGGCTTTCGAGAGAGATGCTGGAGGGAAATGAGGATTACCGGCCGCTTCTTGAGGAGGCAGAGCGTTATGCGGACGATGCCTTTCTTGCGGAAGTGATCCGGCAAAATGACGAGGGCCCGAAGGCGTGGAAGGAGAGCCTTTCCGCAGCGGATGAGGGCAGAAGGAATGCATGGGAGAAGCATCCGGAGGAAATTCGAAGGAACGGCACCCGCGTTTTACTTCCTTGCTTTTTCCGGGATACGGAGCTATCGGGCTTTATCGGAAGCGTCTGGCTGACCCGGGAATTTGTCCTTCCGCCGGAGATGGCCGGAAAAAGTGCAGGACTTTGGCTGGGAACGATGGTGGATTCGGACGAGGTTTACATCAATGGCGTCAAGGTTGGGGAGACGGCATACCAGTATCCTCCGCGCAAATACCGGGTGCCGGAGAGACTTCTTCGTGCGGGGAGCAACACCATTACGATCCGGCTGGTTGTGGAGAACGGGGAAGGCAGGTTTACGCCAGGAAAGGGATATTTTCTCTTTAATGACCAGGGCGTTTCGGACCTGAAGGGAACCTGGTTTTACCGGAAGGGCGCAGCCTGCGGGCCCATCCCGCCGACGGATTTTGTGAACTGGAAGGCAACCGGTCTGTTTAATGGAACGGCGGCCCCGTGCTTTCAGGTGCCGGTAGAGGGCATGGTCTGGTATCAGGGGGAAGCCAATACGCATCAGCCCTATGATTATCTGGATCTGATGAAGCGCTATGTGAATGGTTATCGGAAGCTCTGGGGAAAAGAGCGGCTGCCTTTTTACTATGTGCAGCTTCCGAATTATGATGTGGATCTGAACCAGGATGTGCAGTGGCCGGATTTACGGGAGAAGCAAAGAAGAGCACTGGAGGAGATTCCGTATTCCGGAATGGCGGTGACAATGGATCTTGGCGAGGACAATGATCTTCATCCGCATGGGAAGATGGAAATCGGAAGACGTCTGGCACTCCTTGCGGCACATGATCTTTACGGAAACGAAGCGGAATGTACGGGGCCGGTACCTGTGAGGGCAGAGGTGACGGACGAAGGCGTCCGGATTTCTCTTGCACACGCGGAGGGTTTGCATGTGGCTTCTCTGGAAAAGGGAAGCACTCTTCGGGATGCAGAGCTTGTGGCAGAGGATGGAAGCGTATATCAGGCAAGAGTATCCGTGGAGGTAAGTGCTTCGGACGGGGAAGGAAAAGCGGGCAGCGGGAAAAACGGGGAAAACGAGGTTTGTCTTATTTT
The DNA here is from genome assembly GCA_000431495.1 of Firmicutes bacterium CAG:791. Classification (GTDB taxonomy): domain Bacteria; phylum Bacillota; class Clostridia; order Lachnospirales; family Lachnospiraceae; genus CAG-791. The sequence continues at coordinate 11,933 of HF986579.1, forward strand.
CTCCTGCTCCTCAATGAAGGGAAAGCCTGCCGAGGTGCGCTACGCATACCATAACGTCATGCACGGTGCCACGATTTATAATGGAGCCGGACTTCCGATGAGCCCGTTTGCAATGCGGGTGTGTCAAAACGGCAAGGACCGGTGACCGGAGCAGATGAAATCCGGTAATCAATGCAGAAAAAACAAGAGGTTGAACAATTCTATGCGTACTTTATTCAACGACAACTGGACATTTCTTGAGCTGCCGGTGGGAACGGAACTGGCCGATGCGCAAAAGGAAGCTGCAAGCGGACGCTTCGCACCGGTGCAGATTCCTCATGACTGGCTGATCGAAGACAGCAGAGATCTTTACCGCGACGGAACCGGCTGGTATCGGAAAACGTTTGCGCATTCGTCAAAGGAAAATGACACGGGCAGAACCTTCCTGATTTTCGACGGAATCTACATGAACAGCGTGGTCTATCTGAATGGTGCGAAGATCGGTGAATGGAAGTACGGCTATACGCGTTTTTCCCTGGAGCTGACCGGAATGCTTCTGGAAGGGGAGAATGAGCTGATGGTCAGCGTGACCTTCCAGAGCCCGAATTCCCGCTGGTATTCCGGCGCCGGAATCAACCGGAACGTCTGGCTGATGGAGACAAAGGCGCTCTGCATTCCGGACGGAGGAGTTTATACGCATGCCGGAAAGGCGGCAGACGGTGGCTGGGAGCTTCGCGTGGAGACAGAGATGCTGGGGCCTGCAGAGGAGATCTCTGCAGAAGCGGAGCTGCACCTGTATGACGGAGACAACGAGGTTTTCCCTTCTTCTGCTGAAGAAGCAGAGCCGCTGGCAGCGGTGCAGGGACATGCTGCCTGCAAAGTGCTTCATTTTGCCCCGGAGGCTGGGATCCGGGTCTGGGATCTCGAGGATCCGAAGCTGTACCGCCTGCAGGTTCAATTAAGAGCTTACGACGGAGCACTGCTGCAGGAGGAGAATCTCCGGATCGGCTTCCGCGAAACGGCCTTTGACCCGGAGCAGGGATTCCTTCTGAACGGAAGAAGGGTGAAGATCAACGGAGCCTGCCAGCACCCGGATCAGGGCGCACTCGGAACCGCCTTCCGGCTGGATGCGCTGCGGAGGCAGTTCGAGATCCAGAAGAAGATGGGTGTCAACGCCATCCGTCTTTCTCACAATCCGTTCCCGGCGGAAACGCTGGATCTTGCGGATGAGATGGGACTCCTTATCATGGACGAAGCGTTCGATATGTGGGAGAGGTGCAAGACGGAGTTTGACTATGCCCGCTTTTTCGATGAGTGGCAGGCAAGAGATGTGGAGAGCTTTGTCCGGAGAGACCGCAATCACCCCTGCGTGATTCTCTGGAGCATCGGAAACGAAATTTATGACCAGCATGCGGGCGAGCGCGGCTACGAGGTGTCGAAGCTTCTGATGGAGGAGGTGCAGGCGCTGGATCCCTGCAGGAATGCCCGCGTCACAACCGGCTCCAACTACATGCCGTGGGAAAATGCGCAGCACTGCGCGGAGCTGTACAAGATTGCCGGATACAACTATTCGGAGAAATATTACAAAGATCATCATAAAAAGCACCCGGACTGGGTCATTTACGGATCGGAGACAAGCTCCATCTGCGCAAGCCGCGGCATTTATCACTTCCCGCTGAGGGCGGGAATCCTGGCGGATGAGGATGAGCAGTGCTCTGCGCTTGGAAATTCGGTGACAAGCTGGGGGGCAAAGAGCATGGAAACCTGTGTTTCCATCGATCGGGATCTGGATTTCTCCATGGGACAGTTCCTCTGGACCGGTTTTGATTACATCGGAGAGCCGACGCCCTATCATACGAAGAATTCCTACCTCGGAATCATTGATACCGCCGGCTTCCCGAAGGATGCCTATTATGTCTGGCAGTCTGCATGGACTGATGTCCGGACAAATCCGATGGTGCATATTTTCCCTTACTGGGATTTTAATGTCGGTCAGGAGATCGATCTGCGCGTCTGCTCAAACGCAGAGGAGGTGGAGCTTCTCGTCAACGGGGAGAGCCTCGGAAGGCAGAAGCTGGATCATGCGAAGGGGAGCGGTACGCATCTGATCGCGGACTGGCAGGTTAGCTATGTGCCGGGCGAAATCACTGCGATTGCCTGGCAGGATGGAAAAGAGGTTGCCCGTCAGACGCGGCATTCTTTCGGAGATACCGACCGCTTTGTGATCCGCGAGGAGAAAAGAGAACCGGAAAATGCGTGCGATGCGAAGCTCTGGAGGCCGGAGGAAATGGAGCTCGTGCAGAAGAGTGTCCCCAGGCTTCATTTTTATGAAATCAGTGCCGTGGACGCAAACGGCTATCCGGTGGAGAATGCGTCGGATCGCGTCAGGGTCTTTGTCAGAGGCGGAAGGCTTCTTGGACTCGACAACGGAGACAGTACGGATTATGACAGCTACCAGTCCTGTGAGAGAAACCTCTTCTCCGGAAAGCTTCTTGCGATTGTGGAGGAGCTTGAGGGAGAAATTAAGGAAGAAATTGAGATCACGGCAGAAAGAGCGGCTGTGATTCCGGTCCGCAAGGTGATTCTTCATGCGGAGGACGGACAGGTCTTTGATCCGGAGCACAAGGTCCTTCGGGCACGTGCTGAGATCGCTCCGAAAGCTGCCTGCGACCATGAGGTTGTTTTTTCTGCGGTGGATGACAACGGTGTTGCAACGAACATCGTTCAGCTGTCTCAGGACAGAAATGAGGTGACGATGACTGCGCTGGGAGACGGGGCGTTCCACCTTCGGGCAACCTCGAAGAGCGGGACGGAGCATGTTCGTCTGATTTCGCAGCTGGAGTACAAGGTGGAAGGTCTTGGACCTGCCTATCTGGACCCTTACGGGTTTATTTCGGCCAGTCTGTACACCGGCGTCATCGGAGAGGTCGGAAACGGCAATGAAAAGGGGGTTGCAACCTCCCGCGACGGTGAGACGACGGTAACGTGGTCTGGGATGGATTTCGGGCCCGTTGGCTCCGATGAAATTACGATCCCGATTTTCGCACTGGACGGAAATGAATATCCGATCGAAATCTGGGAGGGGGTTCCTGGCGAAGAAGGAGCAGAGCTTCTTGCAAAAGAAATCTACTGCAGGCCGTGCATCTGGAATGTCTATCAGCCGGCAACCTATCATCTGTCTCACCGCCTGAAGGAACTTGCAAGCTTCAGCATCCGCGTGCATCAGAAGATCCACATCAAGGGCTTTTCCTTCACGAAGCTGGAGAAGGCATGGACGAAGCTTACCGCCTCGGAGTCGGACGGCGTATACGGAGATTCCTTCCGTGTGGACGGCGATGCGGTGCGCGAAATCGGCAACAACGTCTCGCTGCTGTTCAAGGACATGGAGTTTTCTTCCCATCCGCTGCATGGAATCCGCATCTGCGGAAGCACGCCGCTTGAGGGAAATACGATTCATGTGCGGTTCTATGACGGGGCGACAGAGGAAAAGGAGATTCTTGAATTCCGCAGGGATGGCGGAGAGGTGCAGGAGTTTGCATTGAAGGAACGAACCGGGAAGTGGGACCTGACCTTTGTCTTCCTTCCCGGCTCCAATTTCGATTTCGAGTGGTTTGAATTGTTCTGACCCAGTCAGATGGTTTTTCCCTCGTGATTGTTCTTCTGGTTGATTTCCCGGAAACCGGATGGCGTCATTTCCTTCTCTGCCTTGAACACGCGCGTGAAGGTGGAGAGGGAATTGAAGCCGGACTGCATGGCGACATCCGTGATCGACAGATCCGGGTTTGCAAGGAGCTGCTCGGCAGTCTCCAGACGACGCTGAATCAGGTACTCATGGCTGGAATAGCCGGTGAACTCCTTGAACAGGCGGGAAAAATGAAATTTGGAAAAGCCTGCAATCTCGGCCAGACGATCGGTGTTGATTTCCTCATCGAGGTGGTCGGTGATATAGTTACAGACCTCCATGAACTTCGTTACATACTCCTGCCGTTTGTCCTTTGGGAATTCCCGGGAGTGGGAGATGCGGTAAACATCGGTCCTTCCGATATAGGCGAAGAATTCCAGAAGCCTCGACCAGATCATGGCTCCGCAGTAGGGGACATCCTCGTCATATTCCCGGATGACATCGCGAAGAAGCTCCTGAAGCTTTTCATTCAGAGGCGGATACGCCGTCTGCGTGATCAGGAGGTAGGGCTGAATCGCCTGCATCATCTGCCGGAGTCCGCGGAACATTTTCAGAAGATTGTAGTCAAAAAGAATGAAAATACGCTCGCCGCTTTCCGGTGGGGTATAGGAGTGGATGGTTCCGGGAGCGACAACAAGAATATCGCCCGGCGCGAGAACATTCTCTTCGGTTCCGATCTTCACCGTGTAGTTCTCCTCAAGGGGATAAAGAATTTCAATGGCAGAGTGCCAGTGCGATGGAAAGTGAATGGTATTCCGGTTGTGATACAGACGGATTCCCTGAACCTCGGGATACTCGACCTCCTCGCGGATTCCGTGGAGGTGCAGATAAAATTCATCAAGAGCAGCGGGATTGTCGCTGTCTAATCTCGGATCATGCATGACATGGTTTCCTTTCTGCAAACGGTGCGGGCGCGATCACCTGCGCCTCGTATCTTTCATTTCAGTATAAGGCATAATCTGCTTTTCGCAAAGTCAGTCAAAAAAAGCGCACATTCTGAAGGGAAGACGCACAGAAAGCTTTTATACAATAAAAATATATGTGCCTGCAAACAGATCAATAAGGAGGAGCATTCACATGAGCGAATGGAAACAGCTGTGGCTGCAGTATCATCCGGTCGCAGACAGGGGCTTTGCAGCTTACGCGGAGAGGGTTGTTCTCGAGGGCTTTGAAGAGTCCGGCGTCATTGGAAGTGTACGGGAAGAGCTGACCCGGGGACTTTCCGGCATGCTGGGGAAGGAGCCTGTTTTTGCAAAAGAGGCAGAGGGAGCCTGCATCCGGATTGTTAAGGGACTTTCCCATGATTCCGGCAATGATGATATAAATGGAGAAGCTCTCTCCGATAACCAGAAGGCGGAGAGCTATCGCATTCAGGTGACCCCGGAGGAAATCCGGATCGAGGCAGCAGGAGAAAAGGGCGCTCTTTACGGCGTTTTTGCTCTGCTTCGCGCCATCGGAACCGGGAAATCCACGGAGGAAGCAGAAGAGACGGCAGTTCCTTCCAACCCGCTCCGCATGCTGAATCACTGGGACAATATGACCAATGATATTGAGCGAGGATATTCCGGAGATTCCTTCTTCTTCCGGGACGGCACGGTCCTTGTGGATGAAAGAACCAGAGACTATGCGCGTCTTGTTTCGAGCGTTGGCATCAACGCCGTTGTCATCAACAACGTCAACGTAAAGGGCGATGCGACGGATCTTATCACCGACCGTTATTTTGACAGGCTGGCAGCAATGTCGGAGATTTTTGCGGCATACGGAATCAGCCTGTATCTCAGCCTGAACTTCGCTTCTCCGATTGAAATTGGCGGTCTGGACAACTGCGATCCTCTGAATGAGGAGGTTATTGCATGGTGGAAGGAGAAGATTGCCGAGGTATTTGACCGGATTCCGAAATTCGGCGGTTTCCTGGTAAAGGCGGATTCGGAGGGGCGTCCTGGCCCGTTCACGTATGGAAGAACGCAGGCCGACGGTGCCAACATGCTGGCAGATCTGGTGAAGCCCTACGGCGGAATCATCATCTGGAGATGCTTCGTCTACAACTGCACGCAGGACTGGCGTGACTATAAGACAGACCGCGCAAGATCCGGCTATGACAACTTCAAGGCAATGGACGGCGATTATCACGACAACGTGATCCTTCAGATCAAGAACGGCCCGATGGATTTTCAGATTCGTGAGCCGATTCACCCGCTGATGGGAGGCCTTCGGAAGACCAATCAGATGCTGGAGGTGCAGATTGCACAGGAATACACCGGTCATCAGATCGATGTCTGCTATCTGATGCCGATGTTCAAGGAGGTTCTGGAGTATCACACCTACTGCACGAATCATCCGGAGGAGGATGACAGGCAGCAGGCGGGTGCCGGCGATCAGGTCAAGGATATCGTCAGCGGCAGAACCTTCGGAAATCAGAAGAGCGGCATGGCCGGTATGGCGGCCGTAGCAAATACCGGAAACGATGCGAACTGGACCGGAAACGATCTGGCAGCCGCAAACCTTTACGGCTTCGGACGCCTTGCGTTTGACACGGAGCTTTCCAGTGAGGAAATTGCAAAAGAGTGGGCGCGTCTTACCTTTGATACCGACGAGGAGGCAGTGGATACCATTGTGAAGATTCTGATGGAATCCCGCGCAGTTTATGAGAAATATACGAGTCCTCTCGGAATCGGCTGGATGGTGACACCGGGCTTCCATTACGGCTGTAGTGTGGATGGCTATGAGTATTCCCGCTGGGGCACCTACCACCGGGCGGACCACCTGGGAATCGGAGTAGACCGCTCCAGTCATGGAACCGGCTATGCGCAGCAGTATTATCCGGAGAATGCGGAGAAGTATGAGGACCCGGCAAAATGCCCGGAGGAGCTCCTTTTGTTCTTCCATCACATTCCCTATACCTGGAAGCTTTCTTCCGGACAGAGCCTGATTCAGTATATTTATGATTCTCATTTTGAAGGCTATGAAGAGGCAGAAGGTATGGCGAAGGCATTTGCCGGACTGAAGGGAAGAATTCCGGAGGATTCTTATTCCAATATTTCGGAACGCTTCGAGCTGCAGCTTCAGAATGCAAGAGAGTGGCGTGATCAGGTGAATTCCTACTTCTTCCGCAAGAGCGGAATTCCGGATGAAAAGGGAAGAACCATTTATTGAGGAAAATCTGCTTATTATATTAAGAAGGAATCCGAAGAGCCCGCAGCCTTTGTATAAGCTGCGGGTGCTTTTATGATCTGTATGGCAAGAAATACAATATAAACAGCAAATATTGCAATGTGCCGGAAAAAGGAATGAGTTGTTGGCGGTTCTGTACACTGCAAAGCGGCCGTCAGTATACGAAGTGCACAACAGTTACGCACAAAATGGCAAAGATCACGCAAAATCTGAAGAGTAGGAGCAATATCGGCATGTTAAAGTAAGACCATCCTGAAACACATTATTTTTTTGAGGAGGGAAAAGTTTGATGGCAGCGAACAACAAGAAAAAAGCCAAAAACGATGTTTTCCAGCAGGAAAGTCTCGGAAGACATCTCAAAAAGTACTGGCAGCTGTACGTAATGATGCTGATCCCGGTGATCTATTATGTGATCTTCCGGTACGTGCCGATGGTCGGCAACATCATTGCATTTCGCCGTTACCGGGCTGGAAGCAGCATCTTCGGTGATGAGTGGAGCGGTCTGAAGTACTTCAACCAGTTCATCAAGGATACGAATTTCTGGAGAGCCTTCCGCAATACCCTTGCACTGAACATCAAGTATCTGGTGATCAGCTTCCCGATTACCATCGTCTTCGCGGTTCTTCTGAACGAGATCAAGAACGTACATTACAAGAAGCTGGTGCAGACAATTTCCTATCTGCCGCACTTCATTTCGATGGTTATCGTGGCCGGAATGATCCGTGAGCTGGTTTCCACCAGCGGCCCGATCAACAGCCTGATCGTTTCGATGGGCGGTGAGCCGATTCCGTTCATTTCTCTTCCGCAGTGGTTTACGACCATCTTCGTAACCTCCGGCATCTGGCAGGGACTTGGCTGGGGCACCATCCTTTATCTGGCAGCAATGTCCGGCATCAACCCGGAGCTGTATGAAGCAGCGAGCCTTGACGGCGCAAACCGTCTCAAGCAGATCTGGCACGTCACGCTTCCCGGAATTCTTCCGACGATCATGACACTCCTGATCCTGAACATCGGTTCCCTCTGCGGTTCCGCTGCATTCGAGAAGGTCTTCCTTCTGTATCAGCCGACCACCTATGAGACGGCAGATATCATTGCAACCTATGTTTACCGTATGGGTCTCGGATCCGGAAACTACAGCTATGCAACTGCAGTTGGCCTTTTCCAGGGTCTCATTAACATTGTTCTCCTGACAGCAGCCAACATCTTCTCCAAGAAGACAACCGGCAGCGGTCTGTATTAATGAAGAGAAAGGAGAGTAAGAAAGATGGCAAAGAAAGTCAAAGATACGCCGGAAGCTTCCCGTATGATCGTATCTCCGGGTTACCGGGCCTTCACGATTTTCAATGATATTCTGATCGGCATCATCTGCATTGCGATGCTGTATCCCTTCCTGTATCTGATCGCACAGTCCTTCTCTTCCACGGAAGCCATTGTTGCGGGCAAGGTCGGCATTGTTCCGGTGGGATTCAGCGTAGACACGTATAAATATGTTCTTTCCAGCGGAGTTTTCCTTCCGGATTATCTGAACACTCTGATTTATGCGGTGATCGGTACGGTTTCCGCACTGGTGCTGTCCAGCCTTCTGGCTTATCCGCTGTCCAAGCCGGAGCTTCGCTGCAACAAGTTCATCGGACCCTTTATCATCTTCACGATGTACTTCGCAGGCGGCATGATCCCGAACTACATCCTGATGGTATCTCTGGGACTGAAGGATACGGTGGCATCCTTCATCCTTCCTGGTGTGATTTCAACCTACTACGTCATTCTGATGCGTTCCTTCTTCGAATCCGTTCCGAAGGAGCTTGAGGAGGCGGGGGAGATCGACGGACTGTCCCGGTTCGGGGCCTTCATTCATGTGGCT
>HF986579.1:20651-27459 GCA_000431495.1 Firmicutes bacterium CAG:791
TGGCTCTTCCGATGTCCAAGCCGATTCTTGCAACGATGACGCTGTTTTATCTGGTTCAGTACTGGAACGACTGGTTTGATGCATTCCTGTATCTGGACACCCAGTCCAAGTGGCCGGTTGCCTATTATCTGAGAAACCTGATTTCGACATCCAGCTCCTCCGCAGAGGATGCCGGAGAGGCGCTTACGATTGCAGCGAACATCAAATCCTGCGCCATGGTTCTGACGGCAGCACCGATCATCTGTGTGTACCCGTTCATTCAGAAATACTTTGTTGCCGGCATGATGCTCGGCGGCGTCAAGGGCTAAAGACGGAAAAACGTCTCAAGGGGTAATGATCCTGATCGGCAGAAGCCGGGACGCCGGTATTCTGCAGACGGGATGTTACATAGAGGGCGGATCATGATTATGAGCCATGATCCGGAAATTCATATCACAAGGAGGTAATATGAAAAAGAAACTCATTAGTGCAGTAATGGCAGCTGCGATGGCTGCATCTGTACTGGCAGGCTGCGGAAGCAGCTCTTCCAGCTCGGATCAGGCCAAGACAGACGCTGCAGAGGAATCCACCGACGCAGCCGAGGAAGAGGAAGCTGTTCCGGATGAGAATGGTGTTTACCAGGCAGATGGCTACACCTACGGCAGCAAGTTCTATTCCGAGGAGCCTGTTACCTACACCATGTTCTTCAACGACAACGATGCTTATCCGATTCAGGATTCCTGGAGCGAAGAGGGCGGTGTTTTCTGGGCAATTGAGCAGGCTACCAACGTTCATCTTGATATCACCATCGTAAACAATGCGGACTATGCTCAGAAGGTATCTCTTGCCATCAACTCCGGCGAGGCTCCGATGATCATTCCGAAGATCTATTCTGAGACCAGCTATGTAAACGGCGGCGGTGTTGTTCCGGTTTCCGATTATGTGAAGTATATGCCGAACTACACCAACTTCTACAACGAGTACAACATGGAAGATGATGTCAACACTCTGAAACAGGAGGATGGCAAGTACTATCGTCTTCCGGGTCTGAAGGAGACCGCTCTGCAGGATTATACGCTGCTGCTTCGCGACGATATCTTCAAGGCAGCCGGCTATGATGTTGCTTCTCTTGAGAAGGACTGGACTTGGGATGAGTTCGCAGATGTCCTGATCGGCGTAAAGAAGTACATGGTTTCTGAGGGAATGTGCTCCGACAGCGATTACATCTGGTCTGACAGATGGTGCGGCGCGGATTCCGGATACGGCTCCGGCGGATGCCTCCTGAACCTCATCTCCAGAAGCTATGGAATCTACACTACATGGAGCACGGCAGGAACCAATGCAGCTGATCTGTATTTCGATGCAGATGCAGATGAGTTCAAGCTCTCCGGCACCAGCGATGCGTACAAGGAGTACATGGCTGTTGTCAAGAAGCTTGTTGACAACAAGATCCTGGATCCTGAGACGTGGTCTCAGCAGGATTCCACTGCAGACAACAAGTTCTACACCGGCAAGACTGCTCTGATTATGACCAACCGTGCCCAGACAACTGCTCAGGTTGAGGGACTGACCTCTCAGCTCGGCGAAGGCAACTTCGAGGTTTATCGCTGCGTTATTCCGAAGGGAACCACCAACTATCAGGCTGAGAACTCCCGTCTTGAGTGCGGCATTATGATTTCCTCCAAGGCTAAGGATGAGCTTGGCGACGAAGGCTTCAAGAAGATGATGCGTTTCGTTGACTGGCTGTGGTACAGCAACGAAGGACTTACCCTCACCAAGTGGGGCATCGAGGGTGAAGACGGAACCTACACCGTTGATGCTGACGGTAAATTCACTCTGAATCCTCAGTACTATTGCGGCGGCCTCTCCATCGCACAGACTGCTGATGATCAGGAAGACATGAGACTCAAGTATGGCTTTGCATGCGGAAACTTCATGTACGGCGGAACCGCTGATCTTCTGACCTCCAATTTCTCTGAGGATCTGCAGGACTTCTACAAGCGTCAGGAAGAGTACAGAGAGCTTCGCCCGCTTGATCCGGTCATCGCTCTTTCCGAGGATGATTCCGAGCAGATGAACCTGTGGGCAACTCCTCTGTTCAGCACCGAGAACACCTGGACACTGAAGTTCGCTATGGGCCAGGCTGATGTTGAGAAGGACTGGGATACCTATGTAGCAGAGCTCGAAGGCCAGAACGCTCAGAACGTTCTTGACATGTACAACGACTACTATCAGAAGAGCAAGACCAACTGATAGAGAGCAAGACAGAGAAACAAAAAATCAAACAGAACATGAACCGGCGGCAGGGATGCATGGTGTCGGGACATGAGAAAAGAGACGGGCGGATCCTGTAATGGGACCCGCCCGTTTTTGCGCATGAGATGGCGATAAAAACGCACGGATTGAATAGTCAGAGCGGGGCTTTTTTGCCATACTATCCGCATAGGCAGTTAAATACAGAACGGAAAGGATACCGGATCGGAAAGGGGGAAAAATGTCACTTTTCGGAGGATTGAATTATAACGACCTCGGAGGCACTCTGGATGCAGAGCAGGGAGATCGCTCCTCGAGGGGATACACCTGGCATCAGATTGTGGACAATTTCTCCCGCCTGTTTGTTACGAACCTGATCTGTGTTCTGTTTCTGGTTCCGGCGCTGACGGGCTTTATGCTCGGCTCCCTCTGGAACCGGCCGCAGCTTCTCCTGCTCGCCGGAGTTCTTGGCGGAGCGCTTGCGGCGCCTTCCTATATCGCGATGTACGATGCCGCCCTGATGTCCTATCGGGGTTATCCCGGAAGATGGTGGGAGCGATACAAGCTGGTCTTCAAAAGGGAATGGAAGGGAAGTCTTGTTCCCGGAATGGTGATCGGACTGAATGCTGCGATGGCGGTGAACATTCTCACGAACCTGTACGATGGGAACCGTCTGCCGGATATGATGCTGGCCTCCATCATCCTTGTGACGGTGGCTGCACTTGCAATTTATACCTATCTGTGGATCCAGAGACTGATGCTCGATCTTTCCCTGAAGCAGATCATTAAGAACAGCTGGCTGATGATCATGATGCACCCTGTGGTTACGCTCGGTGCGGTTGCCTTCCAGCTTGCTTACTGGGGGCTGCTTCTGATTCTGTATCCGTATTCTTTCGTTTTCCTGTTCTTTCTCGGCGTATGGTTTCCGGCATTTATGACGGTGCGGATTGTGTACAACACGCTGGATAAGGACATGCGTCTGGATGAGCGCTATGAACAGGCGCAGGCACAGGAAGACGAATCATAAATATAACGAATATTACATGTAAGGAGGATATTACAATGGCAACAATGAAGGGTGCTTTCATGCACGGACTGGACAACATGATTATCAAGGAGATTCCGAAGCCGACAGCAGGAAAGGGAAATGTTGTGGTTTCTCTGGAGTATGTCGGAATCTGCGGATCGGACGTTCATTACTATCACAGCGGCAAGTGCGGAGCTTATGAGGTGGATATGAGCCAGGACTACATGCTTGGCCACGAGACTGCAGGAACCGTTGTAGAGGTTGGCGAAGGTGTTACGACTCTGAAGGTTGGCGACCGTGTCTGCCTGGAGCCCGGCATTACAGACGGAACCTGCGAGTTCTGCAAGGAAGGCAAGTACAACCTTTGCCCCGACGTTCAGTTTCTTGCAACTCCTCCGGTTGCAGGCTGCAACGAGGAGTTCATCGAGTTCCCTGCAGATTACTGCTTCAAGCTTCCGGAGAATGTCTCCACGAAGGAAGGTGCGCTGATCGAGCCCCTTTCCGTCGGCTTTCATGCAGCAAATCAGGGCGATGTACAGGTCGGTGAGAGCGTTCTGATTCTTGGCGCGGGAACCATCGGTATGACGACTCTTCTTTCCTGCAAGGCGCACGGCGCAGGCAAGATCATCGTCGCAGACCTGATTGATGCGAAGCTTGAAATTGCGAAGCAGATCGGTGCGGACGTTGTCATCAACAGCGGAAGAGAGGATGTCTTTGAAGCGGTGAAGGCGGCAACAAACGGCGAAGGCGCAGAGAAGGTATTCGAGACCGCAGGCTCTGCGGTTACCATCGCACAGACTCCTTTCCTGGTAAAGAGAGGCGGAACGATCGTTCTGGTCGGCATTTCCGTGAAGCAGGAGATTGAGTACAACTTCGCTCAGATCATGGACAAGGAAGCAACCATCAAGTCCGTGTTCCGTTATCGCAACATTTATCCGAGAGCGATCGCAGCAGTTGCCAAGGGCGCGATTGATGTGAAGCCTCTGGTGACACATGAGTTTGATTTTGATCACATTCAGGATGCTTATCAGGAAGCTCTGAACAACAAGACCGATGCACTGAAGGTTGTTGTGAAGGTGAAGTAATCGATTCTCCGGCAAGCTGATATAGGGCCTCCGGCACTGTTTCTGACAGGGCCGGAGCTTTGTAATAAAAATCAAAAACGAGAGGTAGCTAAAAATGGACAGAAAGACAGCAAGAGCACTTGCAGAGGAGCTGGTTGGGAAAATGACTCTGGAGGAGAAGGCATCCCAGCTGAAATACGATTCTCCTGCCATTGAGCGTCTCGGAATTCCGGCTTACAACTGGTGGAATGAGTCTCTGCACGGCGTTGCACGCGCCGGTGTTGCGACCATGTTCCCGCAGGCGATCGGAATGGCAGCCGCCTTTGATCCTGAGATGATGAAGGAAATCGGCGATGTGACGGCAGAGGAAGGCCGTGCGAAGTACAACATGCAGAGCCGCCGCGGAGACCGTGATATCTACAAGGGCCTGACCTTCTGGGCACCGAACGTGAATATTTTCCGTGATCCGAGATGGGGCCGCGGACATGAAACCTACGGAGAGGATCCGTATCTGACCTCCCGTCTTGGCGTTTCCTTCATCGAGGGCATGCAGGGAGACGGCGAATATATGAAGACCGCAGCCTGCGCGAAGCACTTTGCCGTGCACTCCGGCCCGGAGGCGGACCGTCATTACTTCAACGCGGTTGCTTCCAGAAAGGACATGGAGGAGACGTATCTTCCTGCCTTTGAAGCCTGTGTCAAGGAAGGAAAGGTAGAGGCAGTGATGGGAGCCTACAACCGCACGAACGGTGAGGTCTGCTGCGGCTCTCCGGCACTTCAGGACATTCTCCGCAATAAATGGAAATTCCAGGGACACTTTGTGTCGGACTGCTGGGCAATCCGTGACTTCCACGAGAATCACAAGATCACGAAGACTCCGGAGGAATCCGTAGTTCTTGCACTGGAGAACGGAACCGATGTCAACTGCGGCTGCACCTACCAGAAGGTGATGAATGCCGTGGAGCAGGGCATGCTGGATGAGAAATACATCACCGAATCGGCTATCCGCCTGTTCACGACAAGATATCTGCTCGGCATGTTTACGGAGACGGAGTATGACCGGATCCCGTACACGGTGGTAGAGTGCAGAGAGCATCTGGCTCTGGAGGACCGCGCAGCAAGAGAGAGCTTTGTCCTTCTTAAGAACAACGGAATCCTTCCGCTGGATAAGAATAAGCTCCATGATGTTGCGGTGGTCGGCCCGAACGCGGACAGCCGCATTGCACTGAAGGGCAACTATCACGGAGATGCATCGCGTTACACGACGGTTCTGGAGGGAATCCAGGATTATCTCGGCGAAGATGTGAACGTGCATTATTCGGAAGGCTGCCACCTGTTCAAGGACAACGTGGAGGCACTGTCCGATCCTGTGATGTGCGATCGTCTGGCAGAGGCACAGGAGTGTGCGGCGCTGTCTGAGGTTGTCATCGTTGTTCTTGGTCTTGATGAGACACTGGAGGGAGAAGAGGGCGACACCGGAAACCGCTATGCATCCGGCGACAAGAACGGCCTGGAGCTTCCGTTCCAGCAGCTGGAACTTCTTCGCGGAATGCTTGCAACCGGAAAGCCGGTCATTCTTGTCAATATGACAGGAAGCGCAGTCAATCTGCGTACCGCAGAGGATCATGCGGCAGCGGTTCTGCAGGCATGGTATCCGGGCGGACGCGGCGGCAGGAATGTTGCAGCAGTTCTGTTCGGCGAGACCTCTCCTTCCGGAAAGCTTCCGGTGACCTTCTACGAGCATGATAAGGATCTTCCTGATTTCAAGGACTACTCCATGAAGGGAAGAACCTATCGTTATTATGAGGGAACACCGCTGTATCCGTTCGGCTACGGCCTGACCTACGGCGACTGCGTGGCAGAGAGCGTAGCAGCGGAGAAGATCTGCCGCCCTGCAGGAGAGACGGTGGAAGCGGGAGAGACTGCCTTTGGCAGCAGTGATGATTTCGGTGCGCCTTACGGATTGGATGGCATCAAGGTTACCGTCAGGGTTTGCAACAACGGAAAGGCTGCCACGCAGGAGGTTCTGCAGGTTTACGTCAAGGATGAGAATGATGCAGATGATGTCACCAATGCACACCTGTCCGCCTTTGAACGCATTGATCTGGCTGCAGGAGAAGAGAAGGAAATCGTTCTGACGGTTCGCCCTCACGAGCTTGCCAGTGTCGATGAGAACGGCGATCGCAGAATCCGTACGGACAAGTTCAAGGTGTATGCGGGCTTCTCACAGCCGGATGCCCGAAGCAAAGAGCTGACGGGACATGCGTGCGCAGAGTGCGAAGTGGATATTCGTTGAGCGATATAGAAGCGTGCCTTTGAAAAGGAATAACAAAGAAGCTATCGGATCCATGTTTTGAAAAGCCGGAAGAATGCCTGATTTGTTTCAGCATTCTTCCGGCTTTTTTTAAAATCCCACAACTTTCAGGATTGACCCGAGAAAATTTTTGCCGGCAGGGATGAAATCAGCGAGGAAGAATCATCCCTG
>HF986580.1 GCA_000431495.1 Firmicutes bacterium CAG:791
GAGATAATATCAAAGGGTTACCTATCACTATCTACGCTTGGGATTTTCTCGGGTATACTCCCATCTTTGACAGTTGAAGAGAAGCATAGAACTCAGAAATGGCGTATTTACACTGTTTCTGAGTCCTTTTGAATTCTCAAATGTGTTGTATGGATGTGATGATTTGGATATAGGCAAAAACACGATTTCAGTGTGTGTGGAGAATACCGATGACAACGATTAAGCAAGTTACAAAAATGGTCGAGGACGAAGATGATGCTGTATTTGTTGGAAGTGTGTGGGAGCTGAAAGTCGCTTATATCGCGTATCCAATATGGAAAGAAGATGGGGAATTTCTTTACGATGATGCGTGGTTAGTCTCCAAAAAAGACGGAAAAATGGAATGGATAAGTGGTAGTGAAGAATTTACAGACGAGGCAGTTCTGGTTTGGAAAAGAAACGGCGTAGAATATGAAAATAGTTGATCTGAATTATTCACTGCCGTGCGGTGAAGGTGTACTTCTGAAATGAGACAAAAAAATGATCAGTTTTCATGTCAAGAACGACAGGACGAAGGGAAAAGCGAGATAGAACGCGAGCTAACAGCAGATAAAGAAATGTGTGAGGAAAATATGATTTCTTTAAAACGTGCAATATGGAAAATAGAAATCAGGTTTTTGGACAGATATGTAGGATGCGTCAGGGAATCGGAAGAAGAGTTTGTTTTGGATCTTCGATATAAAGACGATGATGAGTGGAGCGATGATGATGCTTGGTCAGTCTCAAAAAAAACCGGAAAAATTCGCGGGCTTGGAGGAGCAGAAGGCTTTTTATTTGACGGGCCTGTTATTTGGCAAAGAGAAACATATAAAGAAAAAGGAAATTATGCGACCGGACAAGAGAGAAAGGAGGAAATCTAGATCTATCCGGATCAAAAAGATTAGATGATTCTTTAGAGCGGCGCACGGGGGTCGAACCCGCATCCCAACCTTGGGAAGGTCGTATTCTGCCGCTGAACTAGCGCCGCATGATAGATATACTATCACGACCAGAGCCAAAATCAAGAACTTTTTTTGTACAGCTTACACGTGTACTTTTTGTACAACTTATACGTGCCATCAATACAAGGCAGAGAGGCACCTTCGGTTTTATTCGGAGCGTTTTCAGAATGTGCTACAATAGCGCCATGATGACTTTAACCTTCTTACTGACAGTTACATATGAGAAAGCAATGCGGCTCCTTTCGGAGGCGGTCATACTTCTTTACAGTTGCTTCCGGAGCGGTCTTCTCTGGCAGGCGGCCGGAATGGGGCTTTTGACGGTGATGATTTTCTTTCTTCCTGCGCTGTGGATTTCCTGGAGGATTGCAGGGAAACGCTGTCGCGGAGAGCGGGCGGGAGGCATCCGGAAGGGAATTTTGTCGGTGCTGCTTGTGCTGCCTCCGACTCTGTGCGGAGCACTTTTGATGCTTGCCTTCGGGACGGATGGAATTACAGGGCGTGCGCTGGTCCATCGGATCGGATGGCAGGGAAGCTATCCCTGGCTGGGGGCCTTGCTTGCCGGGCTTCTGGCGTCGGTGCCGGTGCTGCGCCTTTCGTTTCAGCGGGCACTTTCCGGAACGGATCCGGTTCTTCTTCAGACGGCGGAAACACTGGGGATCCGGAGAAAAAGGGCTTTCTGGAGCATTGCGGTGCCGGGAGCCATGAAGGGAATTGCAGAGGGAACGATTCTGGCCGCGGCAAGAGCTGTGGGAGAGTACGGAGCGTGCTCTCTGATGGCGGCTTCCGGGAATGGAGCCGGATATGCGGCTGCCTGGATCTGGGATCTTGGCGCTCTTGCGGCAGGAGGAATTCTCTGCGCGGCGACAGCCGGAATTTTTCATTGCAAAGAGAAAAGGAAGCACGGGAAGCATGAGTCTTGAAGTACAGATCCGGAAAAAGGAAGCAGACCGGACGCTGAAGATGAGTCTCCGCACAGAAGAACGGTTCCTTTCTGTGCTGGGAGAAGAGAGCGGTGGGAAAACAGCGCTTTTGCACTGCCTTTCCGGCCTTGTGCTGCCGGATGAGGGGAGCATTTCCCTGAACGGGAGGGTGCTCTATGATTCGCTTCAGAAGATTTGCATTCCGCCAGCAGAGAGAAGGGCAGTTCTTCTGCCGGAGAACTATGCGCTTTTTCCCGGAATGACGGTGGAGGAAAATCTCCGGCTTGTTCTTCGGGAGACAGAGAGGAACGTACATCGAAAGGAAAGAAAGCTGATCACGACGGAAAAGACGGCGCAGCTTCTGAAGGAATACGGTCTGGATGGTCTTGGCGGCTGTTATCCGGGAGAGCTCTCGCGTGCGCAGCAGCTTCGTGCGGCAATGGCAAGAACAATGGCGGCTTCACCGGAGCTGGTGCTTCTGGACAATCCTTTCTCAAGGCTGGATCCGTATCTTCGTGCGGAGCTTCTTGCCGAAATTCGCGAGAAGCTTTCCGGAGAGAAAAAGGTGACCGTGGTTCTTGCGACCGCGGACCGGGATGAAGCGTATGCCATGGGCGGCGATATCGTTTCTTTGGAAAACGGAATCACCGGCGAGGCAAAGTCAAGAGACTTCTTTTTCCGTGAGCCCTCGACGGTGGGAGCTGCACTTTTGTCGGGCTGCCATAACATTGCAGAAGCAAGAAGGCTGGATGCGTACCATGCGCTGGTGCCCGCCTGGGGTGCTGTTTTTGTTTTTTCAGGGAAGAAGGCTGCGGCGGAGCAGAAGGGCTGGGAGAAGCTTCCGGAGGATCTGGCAGCGATCGGAATCCGTGAAGAGGATTTCCGAAGGGAGCTGCCAAAGGATGCGGCTTTCGGGGAATACAGGTGCTTCACAATCCACGTGGAGAAAATCGAGGAGGAGCTTCAGAACTGGAAGGTCTGGTTTACGGCAGGACGTTTGTCGAAGCGGCGGAGTTTTGCGGGAAAGGCTTCCGGGGGAAGTGCTTCGGAAAACGGGCAGGGCACCGATGAGAGGAGCGGACTTTTCCTCTGGAAGATTTCCAGGCGGGAAATTTCCAGAGAGGAGCTTCGGGGGATCCGGAGACTCTATGTAAAGAATCGTCAAATTATGCGTCTTTCCGATTCAAAACAGGGATAAAACCGTTTTTTTATCAGTTGCCGGAGTCTCTGCACTGATATATGATGAAGGTGTCATGAGAGCGCAGCATCCGGCGTTTCTCTGACGGACAAATATACGTTTCATATTTCATGAGTAAGGAGACTGAATATGAGTGATACCAATCTCACGACTGCTGTCTGCGAGGAAAAGGGACCCATCACCGACGAGCTTCTCACAAAGATGAATGCTTACTGGCGTGCGGCCAATTACCTTTCTGCATGCCAGCTGTATCTTTTGGACAACCCGCTTCTTAAGAAGCCGCTGACCATGGATATGGTGAAGAAGAAAATTGTCGGACACTGGGGAACCGTTCCCGGACAGAACTTTGTATTTGTACATCTGAACCGCGCCATTAAGAGATACGATCTGGACCTGATCCTTCTTTCTGGTCCCGGACATGGCGGAAACTTCTATATTGCCAATGATTACCTTGACGGCTCCTACAGCGAGATCTATCCGAACATCTCTGAGGATGTTGACGGAATGCAGAAGCTGTTCAAGCAGTTCTCTTTCCCGGGCGGCGTTCCTTCTCACTGCGCACCGGAGACTCCCGGCTCCATCAACGAGGGCGGCGAGCTCGGCTATTCCATTGCGCATGCATTCGGAGCTGTATTCGATAATCCGGATCTGATTGCCGCTGTTACCGTTGGTGACGGCGAGGCGGAGACCGGCCCTCTTGCCACCTCCTGGCAGAGCAATAAGTTCCTGAATCCTGTCAGCGACGGTGCAGTTCTTCCGATTCTGCACCTGAACGGATACAAGATTGCAAACCCGACCATCTTCGCACGCATGTCGCATGAAGAGATGGTGAATTTCTTCCATGGCTGCGGCTGGGAGCCGTATTTTGTCGAGGGTGACGACCCGATGACGATGCACCGCAAGATGGCGGAGACCATGGACGAAGTGATCGAGAAGATCCATGCGATCCAGAAGAATGCAAGAGAGAACAATGACACGACTCGTCCGGTATGGCCGATGATCGTTCTTCGCACACCGAAGGGCTGGACCGGCCCGAAGGTAGTTGACGGACAGCGCATTGAAGGCAACTTCCTGGCTCATCAGGTTCCGATCATGATGGACAAGCCGGAGCACCTGCAGATGCTCTCGGACTGGCTCCACAGCTACAAGCCGGAAGAGCTGTTTACCGATGACGGTAAGCTGATTCCGGAGCTGAAGGCGCTGGCTCCTGTCGGCAATGCACGTATCGGTGCAAACCCGCACGGAAACGGCGGTAAGCTTCTTCGTGATCTGCGCATGCCTGATTTCCGCGACTATGCATTCGATATCGGAGACGGCCACGGAAGCAAGGACGGTCAGGATATGACCGAGATGGGCAAGTTCATCCGTGACGTCTTCAAGCTGAATGATGACGCGAAGAACTTCCGTATCTTCGGACCCGACGAGACAAACTCCAACCGTCTGAATGCAGTCTTTGATGTAGAGAACAGAGACTGGAATGCGGAGCATCTGGATACGGACGATCATCTTGCTGCAGATGGACGTGTTATGGACTCCATGCTCTCCGAGCATATGTGCGAAGGCTGGCTTGAGGGCTATCTTCTGACCGGCCGTCATGGCTTCTTCGCAACCTATGAGTCCTTTGCAAGAATTATAGACTCCATGGCTGCACAGCATGCGAAGTGGCTGAAGGTCTGCAACCAGCTGTCCTGGCGTGAGGAGATCGCTTCTCTGAACCTGATCATGTGCTCGACCGTATGGCAGCAGGATCATAACGGATTTACCCACCAGGATCCCGGCTTCATGGATCATATGGCAAACAAGAAGGCAGATGTTGTTCGCATTTATCTGCCGCCGGATACCAACTGCCTGCTGTCCACGATGGATCACTGCCTGCGTTCCAAGAACTATGTGAACGTAATCGTAGCTTCCAAGCATCCTCGTCCGCAGTGGCTGTCCATGCCGGAAGCAGTCAAGCACTGCACACAGGGCATCGGCATCTGGGAGTGGGCTTCCAACGATCAGGGTCAGGAGCCGGATATCGTCTTCGCCTGCGCAGGTGAGACACCGACCCTTGAGGCACTGGCAGCTGTCAGCATCCTGAATAAGGAGCTTCCGGACCTGAAGATCCGCTTCATCAACGTTGTGGACCTCTTCAAGCTTCAGCCCTCCAATGAGCACCCGCACGGTCTGACGGACGAAGAGTATGACATGCTGTTTACAAAGGACAAGCCGGTCATCTTCAACTTCCATGGATATGCAGGACTCATCCATGAGCTGACCTATCGCCGTCACAACAACCGTCTGATTCATGTTCGCGGCTACAAGGAGGAAGGCACCATCACGACTCCGTTTGATGTACGCGTACAGAACGACGTGGATCGTTTCCATCTGGTACAGACTGCTCTGCAGAATCTGCCTCAGCTTGGCAACAAGGGCGCTTATCTGTATCAGAAGATGAGCAACAAGCTTGTTGAGCATAAGCAGTACATCCATGAGTATGGCCAGGATCTGCCGGAAGTAGCAGACTGGAAGTGGGAAGACAGATAATCGGAAGCATCCCTCGAATACTTGTCAGCACTGACATGCAGAATATAAAGGAGCTTCGCCGCATGAACGGCGAAGCTCCTTTTTGACATCCGGCCATATGCACAGGCAGGAAAGATATGCTACACTAAAGTGTATTGTGAAAATACCAGAAAGCCCGGAGGAACGCTATGAGATGTCCATTCTGTGGAAAAGAAGACAACCGTGTGATCGACTCGAGGCCGGTGGAAGAGAACAATTCCATCCGGAGACGAAGAATCTGTGATACCTGCGGGAGACGCTTTACTACGTATGAGAAGGTAGAAACCATTCCGCTTGTTGTTATCAAAAAGGACAACAACAGAGAGCCGTATGACCGCTCCAAGATAGAGGGCGGTATTTTGCGTGCCTGCCATAAGAGACCGGTTTCCGTCAATCAGATCAAACACACCGTGGATGAGATTGAGGCGGAGATTTTTGACCGCGAGGAGAAGGAAATTTCGAGCCGTGAGATCGGTGAGCTGGTCATGGAGAAGGTGCATGATCTGGATCCGGTTGCCTATGTCCGTTTTGCTTCGGTGTATCGCGAATTTAAGGACGTTGAGACCTTTATGGATGAGCTGGAGAAGGTCCTGAAGACGGAGAATGGCAAGAAAGCACTGGGACTTGGGATGGATCGCCGATGAAAGATTTGTTTTTTCCGGACAGACGGGTGAAGTCTGCCTATGAGATTGACTATCGCGGCCTTTATGAAGAGGGAATCCGCGGGCTTATTTTTGATATTGACAATACGCTGGTGAATCCAAATGCGCCTGCGGATGACAGGGCAAAGAAGCTTTTTGCAAGGCTCCGGGACATGGGCTTTCAGACGGTCATTCTTTCCAACAATACCGGAACGCGTGCCAGTCTTTTTGCAAAGGATGTCGGAAGCACGGTTGTGACCCGGGCGATGAAGCCGCTTCCGCATAAATACCGGAAGGCGATGCAGCTTATGGGAACCGATGAGAAGACGACGGTGTTTATCGGAGATCAGGTATATACGGACATCTGGGGCGCCAACAATGCAGGGGTCATTTCCATTCTGACGGAGCCCTTGACGACGCAGGAGGAATTCTGGGTTCGCTGGAAGAGGAAGCTGGAAGCTCCGGTACGAAGGAACAAGAAATGGAAATAAATGGAAAAACAGCGGTATATGGACTGATCGGGAATCCGGTTGGTCATTCATTTTCCCCTCTCATCCATAATCTTCTGGCAGAAGGTCTGGGAGTGAATCTGGTTTACGAGACCTTTCCGGTGGCGGATGAGAGCATGATTCCCGATGCGGTGAAGGGCGCGTATGCGCTTGGAGTACAGGGAATGAATGTGACGGTGCCGTACAAAAGCGCAGTCATTCCGAATCTTCCGGAGGTGGATCCGATTGCGAGAGCGATTGGCGCCGTCAATACTCTGGTCCGGCAGGAGCCGGGAACAGCGGAAGACGGAAGCGTGATTCCGAGCGGATACAAGGGCTATAATACGGATTATCCCGGCCTTTTTCGGGCGCTTACGGAAATGGGAATTGTTCTGAAGGAAATGTCGGTGATTCTGATTGGCGCCGGCGGCGCGGCAAGAGCGGCGGGCTTTATGTGCGGAGATGCAGGGGTAAGGAAGCTCTGCATTCTGAACCGGACCCCGGAAAAGGCGCAGCATCTTGCGGGAGATCTGACGGAAGAATTTCCGGACATGGCAGCCTCGGCACAGCTTCTTTCGGAAGCTGCTGCGGTGTCGATGAAGATGAAATCCGAGGGCGAACAGGTTCTTGCCATTCAGTGCACGAACGTCGGTCTTGCTCCGAAAGTGGAGAATGTACCGGTGGAGGATCCTGCTTTTTATGAGAATCTGGATGCTGCCTATGACTGCATCTACAATCCGGAGGAAACCCGTTTCCTTTCCATGGTAAAGGCGGCGGGCAAGCCGGGGAGAAACGGCATGGATATGCTGCTGTGGCAGGGGATTTTATCCTTTGAACACTGGACCGGGAAGAGACCGGACCGGGAGCTTGTTGAAAAGATCCGCCACAGTCTGTATGAGTTTTTCAAGTCAAATGAGGGCAGCAGATGAACAATTATGTCCTGATTGGTTTTATGGGCTGCGGCAAGACCACCATCGGCAGAGAGCTTGCCGGGAAAACAGGCATGAAGCAGCTTGATACGGATGCACTCATTGTGCAAAGGGCCGGCATGCCGGTTGCGGAAATTTTTCATAAAGAAGGAGAACAGGGATTTCGTCTTCGGGAGACGGAGCTTCTGAAGGAGCTTACGTCAAATGGACGGGAGAATGTGATCTATTCGACAGGAGGAGGAATTGTCCTTCAGGAAGAAAACAGAGAGCTTCTTCGAAGGCTGGGAACGGTGATCCTTCTGGAGATTACACCGGATGAGGTGATCCGGCGCCTTGGAAAGGATGCGACGCGGCCGCTTTTGCAGGGACCGGACCGTATGAAAAAGGTACGAACACTGATGGCACGCAGAAGACAGGCCTATGAGGACTGCGCGGATATCTGCGTTGCGGTATCCGGAAAGAAGCCGGCGGAGATTGCGGCGGAAATTGTTTGCGCGGTTGAGAATAAAAAGACGGACAGGGAAAAGACATGAAGAAAATACTGGTCATCAACGGCCCGAATCTGAATTTCCTCGGGATCCGGGAGAAGAGCATTTACGGAACAGAGAATTACAGCGCTTTGCTTGGAATGATTCAGAAGCATGCTGCAGATCTTGGCATCGCGGCGGAGTGCTGGCAGTCTAATCATGAAGGAGCGATCATCGATAAGCTGCAGGAGGCTTATTTTGACGAGGATCTCATCGGAGTGGTCATCAATCCCGGGGCGTATACGCATTACAGCTATGCGATTCATGATGCGCTTCGAAGCGTTTTTGTTCCGAAGGTGGAAATCCACATCAGCGACATTCATGCCAGAGAGGCGTTTCGTGAGGTGTCCGTGACGGCACCGGCCTGCGATCATCAGATCGTGGGACATGGCCTTTTGGGGTATCTGGAAGCGATGGACTGGATTTGTGCAAAAAAGCCTTGAAAAACAGGCCTGCTTTCGGTATCATGATTGCGTAATTGTGACTATATATTTCCAGGAGGATTATCTACATGATCACAGCCAGTGACTTCAGAAACGGCGTTACCATCGAGAAGGATGGCAACGTATATGAGATTATCGAATTCCAGCATGTTAAGCCCGGAAAAGGCGCAGCTTTCGTAAGAACCAAGCTGAAGGACATCATCAACGGAGGCGTTACCGAGACCACCTTCCGTCCTACCGAGAAGTTCCCTCAGGTTCGTATCGACCGCAAGGACTTCCAGTATCTGTACAAGGATGGCGATATGTGGACCTTCATGGACACGGAGTCCTATGAGCAGATCAGCCTTGGCGCAGATGTCTGCGGCAGCGACATGAAGTTCGTCAAAGAGAACGACATGATCAAGGTTGATTCCTACAACGGCAATGTATTTGCAATCGAGCCTCCGATGTTCGTAGAGCTTGAGATTACCGAGACGGAGCCTGGCTTTAAGGGAAACACCGCTACCGGTGCAACCAAGCCTGCTACGGTAGAGACCGGTGCACAGGTTGCAGTACCGCTGTTCTGCAACATCGGCGATAAGATCAAGATTGACACCAGAAGCGGCGAGTATCTCTCCAGAGCATAATGCATGACGGATGCCGGATGAGAGCTGGTACAGGATCATGAATTTTCACAAAGACAATGGAAACCTGCGTTTCCGTTGTCTTTGTTTTTTTGGTGCGCCTGTCGGCGCACGTTTTCAGAAGCCTTATTTCAGGAGGAAAATTCATGAATTCTTGTAATATCCACGGGAAAGGCCTGTGCGCGGAAAAGGTAAATCTCGCACAGACGATGCCTTACAAGAAGGCGAAGGAGAGAATCTGTATTCGTACCGTGAACCATTGTCATAATCGTCAGGAACTGGAAAAGCTTCCGTATATCGGCTGGGAGGATCTGGCAATTGTGTTCTGCTACGATGTGGAGGACGGAGGAGAAATTCCGATTCTTCCGGAGGATCTGCAGCAGTGGGGAATTGATTTGTATGAGCTGCATCGGAATGCTCTGATTCAGAGCCGGAGAATTCATCCGCCGCTGTTTGCTTCGCTGCGGGAGGTTCTCGGCCTTCCGGAGGACTGCGAAGATGCCGGGACTGAGAGCTCACTGTATGTGCTGACCTGCAGAAAGGCTTTTTACGGCTCGTCGGTGATGTTTTATCCGGGGATGATGACCTACCTTGCGGAACGGCTTGGAGGCGATCTTTATGTGATTCCCTGCTCGGTCCATGAGGTGCTTCTGATCCGGAAGGAGGAGATCGAGGATCCGCAGGGACTGGTTTCCATCATCCGCTCCATAAATCGGCAGGAGCTTCTTCCGGGAGATATTCTCTCGGATTCCTTATACGAGTATCTGGCGGACAGGGACCTTCTGCGAAGAATGGCATGGAATGGCTGATTCTTATGCGGAAAAGACGAATTTCGGCATAGGGAGGGACTTTACTTTTTGCGTCTGCGAGGGTATGATGCTCACGTAAAGCGATGAAGAGACGAGTAGAACTGTACGAAAGCCTTCAGAGAGGAATTCTCCCGGAAATGCAGCGGTTATGGCTGCATGAGCGAAGAACCGGCAGGGCGCCTGCCCAGGCGGTTTCGGAGCACGGGATGCTGTGAGAATTCCGGCGATGACGCAGTTTGAAGACCAGCTCCGAGCGGCCCCAATCCGGCCCGGTGATTCCGTGATCATCATGAACGAAGCAAGAAAACAGGGTGGAACCGCGTAGAGATACGCCCCTGACGCTGCCTGATGCGGTGTCGGGGGCGTTTTTGCATTCATAAAGGAGAACAGCAATGGAAAAAGAACAGTATCTGGAAGTGTATCGTCATTCACTGGCTCATATTCTGGCCAAGGCGGTTTTAGAGCTTTACGGCAAGGAGACCCAGTATGCCATCGGACCTCAGATCGATGACGGGTTTTATTATGATTTCGTCCTGCCGGAGGGGAAGACCATTCAGGAGGCCGATTTCAAGAAGATCGAAGATAAGATGCGCGAGATTCTGAAGCGTAAGGAGAACTGGACCAGAAAGGAGGTCTCCCGGGCAGAGGCACTGGAGATTTTCAAGGGACAGCACTTTAAGACGGAGCTGATTGAGGAGCTTCCGGAGGATGAGACGATCACCATCTACTACACCGGCGACGATTATGTGGATCTGTGCAGAGGACCTCACGTTGAGAATTCTCAGGATCTTCTGTCTGCAGCATTTGAGCTGCGCAGCGTTTCCGGCGCTTACTGGAGAGGTGACGAGCACCGCGATCAGATGACCAGAGTTTATGCGTATGCTTTTCCGGACAAGGCGGCTCTGAAGGCGCACAAGGATCTGATCCGGGAGGCGAAGGAAAGAGATCACAAACTGATCGGAAAGCAGACAGAGCTGTTTTACTTCGATCCCACTGCACCCGGAATGCCTTACTGGATGCCCAGAGGATGGAAGCTGTTCAACGCCCTGCTTGACTTCTGGAGAGGAATTCATGAAGAGCATGGCTATCAGGAAATTTCCGGACCGGTTCTGTCGAAGAAGGAGCTGTGGGAGACCTCGGGTCACTGGGCGCACTATCAGGACGGCATGTTCATCATTCCTCCTGCAGAGGGAGAGAGCGAGGAGGATACCTACGCACTGAAGCCGATGAACTGCCCGAATGCCATTAAGATTTATCAGACCAAGCCCCGTTCCTACAAGGATCTGCCGCTTCGCATTAACCAGGTGGACGTCATTCACCGTAAGGAAAAGAGCGGCGAGCTCAATGGTCTGTTCCGTGTACAGCAGTTCCGTCAGGACGATGCACATATTCTTGTGACCGAGGAGCAGATCGCAGATGAGATCAATGATATCATGGATATCGCGACACAGATCTACGGAACCTTCGGACTGACCTATGGCGCAGAGCTCTCCACACGTCCGGATGACTATATGGGCGATATCAACACCTGGAATCAGGCGGAGGCGGATCTGAAGAAGATCCTTCTGGACAAGTATGGCGAGAACGGCTTCGAAATCAACGAAGGTGACGGTGCATTCTATGGTCCGAAGATCGATCTGAAGATGAAGGATGCTCTTGGACGTGAGTGGCAGATGGGAACCATCCAGCTTGATTTCCAGCTTCCGCTGAACTTCGGAATGAAGTATACGGCAGCAGACGGAACACAGAAGCAGCCGGTTATGATCCACCGTGCAATTTTCGGATCCATGGAGAGATTCATCGGAATCATCACGGAGAACTTCAAGGGAAGCTTCCCGTTCTGGCTTTCTCCTTATCAGATCGGCATTGTTCCGATTCGTCCGGAGCACAATGAGTATGCGAAGAAGGTCGCAGACCTGTGCCGCAAAAACGGACTTCGTGTGGAAGCAGATTACTCCGACAATAATATGAAGACCAAGATCAAGGGCTTTAAGAATTACAAGGATCCTTATATCCTGGTTCTTGGCGACAACGAGGCAGCAAACAACACGGTTTCGATCAATATCCGCGGCAACAAGCAGCTGAATAATGTACCGCTGGATGAATTCCTGGATCTGTGTGACCGCATGGTGGAAGAGCACAGCCTGGAACTGACAGAAACGTTGGAAAATTAACAAAACATGGATTCCTTTGTGCGAAAATAATGTGATATCATTACTGTAAATTCACATTTCAATATTGCAGACAGGGGGATTCTGAATATGCTGCTACAGGGGAAGAAAGCAATCGTAACGGGTGGTACACGCGGCATCGGATATTCGATCGCGGAGACTTTTCTGAGAAACGGAGCGTCTGTCGCTATTTTCGGTTCCAGACAGGAGACGGTGGACAAGGCACTTGCACAGCTGAAGGAAGAGAATCCGGAATGGGATGTCATTGGCATGTGGCCGGATCTGACGGACTATGCTGCGATGGACGCTGCATTTACAGAGGTGGAGAAGGCATTCGGACGGATTGATATTCTGGTGAACAATGCCGGAATCTCGGCAAGGGAACCGTTGTACGAATATACAACGGAAGAGTTTCGGAAGATTATGGATCTGAATGTCATCGCGGTCTTCAACGGATGCCGCGCGGCAGCTCTTCGAATGAAGGAGCTTGGCGGAGGATCCATCATCAACACCAGCTCGATTGTCAGCCTTTACGGACAGCCGTCCGGCGTGGGCTATCCGACCAGCAAGTTTGCGGTCAACGGTCTCACAAAGAGCCTTGCCCGCGAGCTTGGAAAAGATAACATTCGTGTGAATGCGGTTGCCCCTGGGGTTACCAGAACGGACATGGTTGCCAACCTTCCGGAGGAAATGGTGAAACGCGTATGTGCTCCGATTCCGCTCGGCCGCATGGGCGAGCCGCAGGAGGTGGCAAATGCATTCTTGTTCCTGGCAAGCGATCTTGCAAGCTATGTGACAGGAACCATTCTCTTTGTAGACGGAGCGGCACAGACCTGATGAAAAAGATGTATTTTGTGCAAAGCCGGATCCTGATTGGGCAGGCGCCTTTGCAGGTGCCTTTGGAACAGTGCGGAATCTGATCGAAGCTGACGTATTTTGCTCGGAACTTGATTGAAACGAGCATGTGCGGCTGTTGAGGTACCTGTCCCGGAAAGCTATCATAGGTTCGTAGCGAAAACCAGATCTCGCGATCTTACTGATCGCGAGATCTGGTTTTTACTGGGGGATAGAGTTTGAAGGTGACAATGATATGCCGCATTCGCTGGTACGAAAAGCTGCTGCGAGATGATTTGCTGGCGGTCGGGGATGCATTTGGGACAGGGCTTTTTGTCAGGGAATTATCCTGATTTGCCTGAAAGCGCGGCTGGGGATACATTTTCGGCGGGAGAGTTATCCTGATTTGATAAAAATGTCTGGGAGGGATGATTTTCGTCGGGGAGATTGATCCTGATTTGATGAAAAGCTTTTGCGGGGATGATTTCCAACTCGGGAATTGATCCTGATTCACAGGAAATGTCTGGGAGGGATGATTTCCAGTGGGAAAATGATCCTGATTCACAGGAAATATCTGGCAGGGATGATTCCCAGCGGGGAGATTGACCTGATTTGTGGGAAAAATCTCACAGGGATGATTTCCAACTCGGGAATTCATCCTGATTCGCGGAAAATGCCTGGCAGGGATGCATTTTAGGCTATGGAGAGCATCCCTACCCTAAAAATTCTAAAAAGTGAAAAAACTACTTGCAATTCGAAAACAGCGATGATACAATACGATTCGCTGTTCGAGAGAACAGGATCTCACAAGACAATAACTTCTCATGGATCTGAATTGATTTTCAAGAAAATGAAAAAA
>HF986581.1:0-3244 GCA_000431495.1 Firmicutes bacterium CAG:791
TTGGAAATCGCCGAAGGCATGCTGTAGGACGACACCATCAGAATGATGGTATAAATGTTATACGCGGTTCCGTAATACCCGTTTCCCTCGTCTCCGATGATCGCCGTCAGCGGTGCGCGGTACAGGAGTCCGATCACGCGGACAATCATACTGGCCATCGCCAGAATCCCCGCCTGCACCAAAACTCCCGAGCTTCTCCTGTTGTCTGCCATACGTTCTGTAAAATCTTCCTTTGCTTCTTTTTATGGATATCCCGCCGAGGCAAAATCCCTGAAAACGGCTCTGCCTCAGCCGATCAGCCAGTCATACATCTGCTGATACTGACCTGCGGAAACTCTCCAGGAGAAATCCGCCGCCATCGCGCGATCCACGATATGATTCCAGTCACGCTTCTTGTCATAGAAAATCCGCTCTGCGTACCGGACCGCATTCATCATTTCATGAGCATTGTAATTGGTAAAGGTAAAGCCGGTTCCCGTCTGCTCGAACTCATTGTAGGGCTCCACGGTATCCTTCAGTCCGCCGGTCTCGCGCACAATCGGAAGCGTGCCATAGCGAAGCGCCATCAGCTGACTCAGTCCGCAGGGCTCAAACAGCGACGGCATCAGAAACGCGTCACTTGCCGCATAAATCTTGTGGGACAGATCCTCCGAATAATAGATATTCGCCGCAAGCTTTCCCGGATACTTCTCATCAAAGTAACGGAACATATTCTCGTACCGCTCCTCGCCTGTTCCGAGAACCACAACCTGCATGGCGTCCTGAGAAAGCATCTCCTCCATGACATAGGCGATCAGATCAAAGCCCTTCTGATCCGTCAGTCTGGACACGATGCCAACCATAAAGCACCTGTCATCCTCTGCAAGTCCAAGCTCGCGCTGAAGATCCGCCTTATTCTGCTTCTTCACTCTGCGCCAGTTGCCCGTGTCATAGGGATGCGGAATCCGCTTGTCCGTCGTCGGATTGAAGACATCATAATCAATGCCGTTCAGAATTCCGCGAAGATCATGTGCTCTCGCATTCAGAATTCCGTCCAGCCCCTCGCCGTAATACTGTGTCTTAATCTCTTCTGCATAGGTCGGGCTCACTGTAGTGATTGCATCCGCATAAACAATGCCGCCCTTCAGAAGGTTCGCATCCTTATAGGCCTCAAGCTTGTCCGGGGTAAAATAATAGCCGGAAAGTCCGGTGATGCTCTCGACATCCGAAACATTCCACTTTCCCTGGAACCGGAGATTGTGAATGGTCATAACCGTCTTGATTCCACGGTAAAACTCGTTCTCCTGGAAACGCTCCTTCAGATAAACCGGAATCAGTCCGGTCTGCCAGTCATGACAGTGAATCAGGTCCGGCCGAAAGCCGATGGTCGGAAGTGCCGACAGCACCGCCTTGGAGAAGAAGGCATAGCGTTTGATCTCGAACAGCGCATCATCGGTATAGACCGTTCCGGTATTGAACAGGTCCTCATTGTCGATGAAATAATAGGTGACACCATCCACCTGCGCACGCAGGATGCCGACGTACATGCTTCTCCAGTCAAAGTCCATGTAGAAGCTTGTAACATATTGCATCTGATCTTTCATATCCTGCTTCATGCAGGCATACTTCGGCATAATCACGCGAACATCATAGAATTCCCTGTCAATTTCCTTCGGCAGTGATCCGACCACGTCGGCAAGTCCGCCGGTCTTGATAAAAGGCACTCCCTCAGAAGCAGCAAACAATATGTTTCTCATAGTCAAACAACCCCCTGTCCCATGATTCTGCCGCCTTGTTTCCCCGATCGGCAGTCACTCGCTGTTAATATGCTCATCCATTATACTCCATGGCTCGCTTTGCTCACAAGCCATTCATGACGTGTGCCGCCAGGCGCATGTGCGGTGCGCAGCCGCCGGGTTCCCTTCCACAGGAAAGCGGAGCGGTGATTTCTCACCGCTCCGCTTCATGAAGCTTGTCAGCAGGGCACTGCTGCCCTCTTTCGTTTGTTGTTCGTCAGAACCTGCAATTACTTGGCGTAATCCGTCACTCTTGATTCACGGATTACATTGACTTTGATCTGTCCGGGATATTCCAGTTCGTCTTCAATCTTCTTGGAAATATCGTGGGCAAGCAATACCATATCGGTATCGTTGATCTTCTCAGGAACTACCATAACACGAACTTCTCTGCCTGCCTGGATGGCATAAGAATTACTAACCCCTTTAAAGCTGTTGGTGATTTCTTCAAGCTGTTTCAATCTGGTTGTGTAGGTCTCCAGTGTCTCTCTTCTGGCTCCCGGTCTTGCCGCCGAGATGGTATCCGCTGCCTGTACGATGCATGCGATCAGACTGGCAGGCTCTGTATCACCGTGATGAGACTCCACGGTATTGATCACAATCGGAGATTCCTTGTACTTGCGGCACAGTTCTGCGCCGAGCTGTACGTGGGATCCTTCCATCTCATGATCCACAGCCTTACCAATGTCATGCAGAAGTCCTGCACGCTTCGCCATACGGACGTCCAGTCCGAGTTCCCCGGCAAAAATACCGGAGAGCTGCGCAACCTCAATGCTGTGCTTCAGCACATTCTGTCCGTAGCTGGTACGATACCGGAGTTTACCAAGGAGACGAATGAGCTCGTGGTGGAGACCATGTACGCCAACCTCCAGCGTAGCAGCTTCTCCCTCTTCCTTGATAACGGACTCCACTTCCTTCTTGGCCTTTTCAACCATTTCTTCGATTCTGGCCGGATGAATTCTTCCATCGACGATCAGTTTCTCCAGAGCAATTCTGGCAACCTCTCTTCGAATCGGATCAAATCCCGAAATGACCACCGCCTCCGGTGTGTCATCAATGATAAGATCCACGCCGGTCATCGTCTCCAGAGTACGGATGTTCCGTCCCTCGCGTCCGATGATCCGTCCCTTCATCTCGTCGTTCGGAAGCTGTACCACGGAAATGGTGGCTTCCGCAACGTGATCCGCCGCACATCTCTGGATGGCACCAATCACATACTCGCGAGCCTTCTTGTCCGCTTCTTCCTTCGCTTCCGCCTCGATCTCCTTGATCATGACGGCCGAATCGTGTCTTACATCATCTTCTACAGTCTTTAAAAGGTATTCTTTTGCCTGTTCAGAGGTCAGACCTGAAATTCGTTCGAGTTCCTGTGTACGCTGTTCACCAAGCTTTGCAACTTCTTCCTGCCGTTTCCGCAGCGATTCCTCACGGGATGCGAGCGACTGTTCCTTACGTTCCAGTGCATCGCT
>HF986581.1:3312-9005 GCA_000431495.1 Firmicutes bacterium CAG:791
GCTCGTTGCGCTGAACCTCATTCCGTCTGTCCTTGATTTCCTTATCAAGGTCGGCCTTGGCTTTCATGTTCTCTTCCTTGGCCTCCAGAAGAGCCTCGCGCTTCTTGCTCTCAGCAGTCGAAAGTGCTTCATCGATGATCGCTCTTGCCTTCTCCTTGGCACTGTCGACCTTCTGACTTTCCTGCGCTTCAAAACGCTTCTTCGTCATGGTCATCGTTACCGGAATGGCAATCGCGAGTGAGATTACAACCGCTGCAATTACGATAAAAATAGCGGAAATTGCAGTCAGCATAATACAGGAGCACCTCCTTATTCAGTTTGCGTTGTATCATCTCCTCCGGCGACGGATTTCCACCGAAGACTGGCGGCTTCTCCAGGCATATCGTCAGAAAAGACATACTGCAACAGCTCAATAGTAAACGCTTTCTCTGTCGATGTCAAGGAAGGAGCGCATCCCGGATCAGTCCTGCAGTGCCGCCCGGATGACCTCGGACGAATACCCCTTCCGCATCAGAAAAGCTTTCGTTTTCTGCGTTTCCTGCCAGTTTGCTGTCGCCGGATCGTAATGCCTTTTCCGAAGGAGCTCACGAATCTGTCCCACTTCCTCCTCAAAAATCCGGCTTCCGTTTTCTTCTTCCCATTCTGCCAGGATTTCATCTGCAAGATCTGAAGAAATGCCCTTGTTCAGCAGGTCCATCCGGAGCCGCAGCCGGCTTCTGCTCCCCGCATGAGATTGCAGATAGCTCTCCGCAAAGCGCCGGTCATCCACATAATGAGCCTCTTTCATGGCTTCCACGGCCTCCCGGACAATTTCCTCCGGAAAACCGTTTCCCGCAAGCTTCCCCGCAAGGGACTTCTCCGTGTAGTCCATGTCCTTCAGAAGGCTCCCGCACTTTCGAAGCGCATCCCTCCGGAGCTTCTTCCAGAGCTCTTCTCTGGTCTCTTCCGGAATCTCCCGGTCCCTTCGAAGATCAAATTGCAATACATCCCGATTGGACAAGACCAGAGTCCGATCATAATCGATCGTGACTCTGGTCTTCGTCTTTCCCACGGGCGTCAGGTCCGTGATCTGCATACTCAGTTCTTCTCTTCCTCCGGTGCCTCTGCAGCTTCCGGCCTTCTTGCTCCTTCCGGATCCAGGCCGTAATGCTCACGCACCTTGCAGTCAATCTCGTACAGGGTATCGGGATGCTCCTCCAGATACTTCTTCGCGTTCTCACGGCCCTGTCCGATCTTGTCGCCGTTGTAATTGTACCAGGCACCGCTCTTTACCACGATATCGCTGTTCGCCGCAAGATCCAGAACGTCTCCCGAATAGGAAATTCCGCGTCCGAACATGATGTCGAACTCCGCCTCCTTAAAGGGCGGTGCAATCTTATTCTTGACCACCTTGACTCTTGTCCGGTTTCCAATCACCTCACCGCTCTGCTTGATGGCTTCAATGCGCCGCACATCCAGACGAATGGAGGAATAGAATTTCAGTGCACGGCCTCCGGTTGTTGTCTCCGGATTGCCGAACATGACTCCGACCTTTTCACGAAGCTGGTTGATAAAGATCACCGTACAGTTGGACTTGGAAATCACTGCAGTCAGCTTGCGAAGTGCCTGGCTCATCAGTCTGGCCTGAAGACCCACGTGAGAGTCTCCCATGTCTCCGTCGATTTCCGCCTTCGGCACAAGGGCTGCCACCGAGTCCACTACCACAATATCAATTGCCCCGGAGCGAACCATGGTCTCCGCAATCTCGAGGCCCTGTTCTCCGGAATCCGGCTGGGAAATATAAAGATTGTCCACATCCACGCCAATGTTGCGCGCATACACAGGATCCAGCGCATGCTCGGCATCAATAAATCCGGCAATGCCGCCGCGGCGCTGCACCTCCGCGATCATATGAAGGGTCAGTGTTGTCTTACCGGAAGACTCCGGTCCATACACCTCAATCACTCTTCCCTTCGGAATTCCGCCAAGTCCCAGCGCAATATCCAGCGCCAGAGATCCGGTCGGTGTTGTCTCAATGTTCATGGTCGAGGAAGGATCTCCAAGCTTCATCACAGCGCCCTTCCCGTACTGCTTCTCAATCTGTGAAATTGCGGCATCCAGTGCCTTTAATCGATCTTCACGATCCATTGCCATAACTGAACTCCTTGATATCTCTTACTGATTCTGATATGCAGCCGCATTGTCCGGTCACCGACCGCTGCTGCAATACCATTACGTTCTCAAAGAACAGAACATTTGTTCTGCTTCACAGTATATCATTGCCTTTTTCGGTATGCAAGGCGATATTCTCATGATTTCAGATGGAGTATGCTCACCGTTTCCGGTGAGGCCGGCAGAAACGCCGTCAGAATGCAGAGAAAACGCGGTCCGGCCAAAACCGCTGCTCTTCTGCTACTATATCACAGAAGCAAGAGGATATGACAGTCCGATTTGCAAAGCCGCCTTTCATTTGACAGAAATATGTTAAAATATTATCATAATAACTGTAAACAGCAGTTACAAAGCTGTTTTTTACACACTTTAATATGTGTGATCTCTCATGGCGAAGGAAGGAGGAATTATGAACACTGCTTATTTGTTACTCGCCGTCACAGCAATTGTAATTGTGTGCGTCACAGGGATTGCACTCATCGGAGATTATATCCGGGAGAAGGATTTCGAAGATCAGATTACGGGGAAAAAGCCCTGCAGGAAGATGAAGGGCCATACCGTATACTTCGATTCCAGAATGTTTGAGGATCAGCAGTTTACAAAACCCAGCAATCCTCTGTGCTCCGGAGGGAGAAAGGTAAGACCTTAATCTTCTCCGTCCGCTCAGATGACGAAGGTCATCAATCCCATTTTGGACAGCTGAAGTTCCGAAATCATCATCCCCATGAGCGTTTTCTGCTCCGGCGAAATCGAAGCAAGCTCCTCTGCAGTCAGCACCCGTTCTTCAAATTCGGTGTCCGTCCTGCCGCCGAGATGCTTCTTCACCTTGGGCACATAAATTCTGATTTTCGCGCGAAGCTGCCGGTAAATCCGGCAGCTTTCGTTCTGCGGTTTCATATAATAGAGGTGACTCTCGATCGTTGTGTCCGCATCCACCTCCTGAAGCAGGAGCTGCTTGATGATGCAGCGGTACTTGTAGCTGAGATCAATATCATCCACCAGCTCGCGGTAAGAGTATTTCGCGCCGATCTGTAGGACCGACATGTTCTCCATGATGTATCTGTAATCCGTCTCTTTCAAAATCAGTTTCCTTTTCCCGCATCAGCGGCCTCTGAATCCTCAAGACTTTCAATTCTGTTCCCGGTAATACGGATGGCGTCCAGAATCTCCTCCTCCGTGACCTCGCCTTCGCCTGCCAGCTCTTCCACACTCACCTTGCGGCCAAGGATCTTTGCAAGCTCGTCTGCCTTTTCCAGAACCTTATTTGCTGTATCTGCCGCAGTCTGATCTGCCGAAACCTCATCCAGATTCTCGGCAATCAAATCCTCCATGGCATTCATGATCCGCTCCGCCAGAGCACCTTCCACTTCCTCCGGTCCCTCGAGTGGTGCCAGAAGCTTCGTTCCGCGCACGAGTGCTTCATTTCCTGCTCCGATCAGATCCTCCATGAACACGCCCTGTCCTGCATACAGTCTTGCAAGATCCACAACCTTCGGCAGCATCCACTCCGCAAGCTGTCTCTGGGCGTCCTTTTCTCCGGCCATAGCCTGGATTTCAATCGCCTCCCGTTCACCGTCCGATGGCTGCTCCATGGCATTTACCATTTCCGTGTATTCGCGAAGATAATCCGCCTCCTCTTCCGAAAGCTTCTCCTCCGCATCAAGCGGTTCATCGATGCCGATGTTATTCTGCTTCAGATATTCCTCCACAAGCTTTTCCTGCTCACCGGACAGCTGAAGCTCTTCCAGCGCCTGCTCAAGCTGATCTCTCGTGATCATCCCGCGGTTTTTCCGCGCAGCCCCCACAAGACTTCTG
Source organism: Firmicutes bacterium CAG:791 (assembly GCA_000431495.1). GTDB lineage: Bacteria > Bacillota > Clostridia > Lachnospirales > Lachnospiraceae > CAG-791. The sequence continues at coordinate 7,279 of HF986581.1, forward strand.
AGGATGCACTGCAGCTGACCGCCAAGGTCCTTTCCTTCACTTCCATTCTGATGCTTCTCGCTCATAATTTCCTCTTCACTTTCCAGATTCTTCATTTCCGATATTGCCAGCGGAAGAAACCTCATCCGCCGTTTCCCGCTGCCTTATTCCTTCGGCGCGGGATCCTGTGCTTCCACCGTCACCGTTTCGTCTGCAGGAAGCGGTCTTCCGCCGTGAATGGCATGCTGATGGCGGAACAGATGATCCTGACAGAATTCATAATTTCCTTCACATCTGGAGCAGTAACGGAATTCCAGTGTCGGATCGTCCAGCTCCGTTCTCCCGCAGATGGCACAGCGATGCCTTGCCTGTCCCGCCTTTGGTCTCATTTTGGAAGCATCGGTAAAATCTGCCGCTCCGGTTTCCCTGCTTCCTGCGCCAAAGCTGCTGCCCTGTCTGCTCTTTTCTCCCTGGTGCACCGCCCGGCGGAAATCTGCGCGGCGTTTTCTCTCCCTTGGCGAGAAGCGTCTCATTTTGCCGGAGCGAAGCCAGAAAATCAGGAAGTTTGCAAGCGAAGCCGCCATCGCCACACATACAAACCAGCCGCCCCGCATCGCGGTGGAGACAAAATCCCACGCAAGCAGAACACCGTAGAGAACCCCCAGCCATTTGACCTTCACCGGGATGATAAACCACAGAAGCACAACCGCATCCGGAAATGTCAGTGCGTAGGCAAGGAAAATGGACATATTGACGTAATAGGTGCTGAAATATCTCGAGATCGCCGCAAAATATGCCGCCGCACTCTCTCCGGTCAGCGAAATGCCTGCCATCCCTGCCAGGATATAAGACACCGCCATAACCACAAACGCGCCGATGATCGTAATCCCGATTCCGAGCCAGATGTAGACATTATACGCATACGTTCCCCAGACCCGTTCCAGTGAGGTTCCGATCGAATAATAGAACATCATGGCGATGATGATGAACAGGATGTTGCTGGTATCCGGCGGAACCAGCACCCAGGTCACAAGCCGCCAGATCTGTCCGTGACAGATCGCGTACGGATTCAGCGTAAGATAATTCAGAAACGAGGCGTTGACATACTGAAGCAGATAGCCAAAGCCATAGCACATAATGATGACCAGTGAGAGGTTGGAGACTGCGTATTTCTGAAGAAATCTCTGAAGCGGACCGCGTCCGCCGTAATTGTTTGTATTCATGTTGAAAGCCCTTCCATTGTATTGTCATGCCGCTGTCATGCTGCATTTTTCAAGGATACTTCAAATCCGGCAGACTATGCAAGTAAGGAAGCCCCGCTCCGAAAGAAGTTCACACACTTTTAATGATTTGATGGTCATCTCTTCGTTGCTTTCAAAAAACATCCGTTTTATAATTCCTGACAATGCTGCGGCAGTTCGTTCATAATAATATGTGTTCAGTGCCTTTACGGATTTTTCATGCTTTCCGGGGCCGCAGACAGGTACTGAACGGTTACCATTCAGGAGTTAACAAGTGATTTCAAAAGACTATACCCTCGGCATTGATATCGGATCAACCACCGTCAAGGCTGCCCTTCTCGACAGCAACCGGCGCCTCATGTTCGGCGACTACCGCCGCCATCACGCTCAGATCCGTGAAACTCTCCATGACATTCTGGAAGAGATTCTCGCAGAAACCGGAAATGTACGGATCCATCCCGTGATCACCGGCTCCGGCGGTCTTTCTCTTGCCAATTACTTCGGCAT
>HF986581.1:9067-12997 GCA_000431495.1 Firmicutes bacterium CAG:791
CCGCAATCGAAGCCCTTGCGCCCCTGACGGACGTTGCCATTGAGCTTGGCGGCGAGGATGCCAAGATCATTTATTTTGAAAACGGCAATGTAGAGCAGCGCATGAACGGAACCTGTGCCGGAGGAACCGGGTCCTTTATCGACCAGATGGCTTCCCTTCTGCAGACAGATGCTGCCGGCCTCAATGAGTATGCCAAGGGCTATGAATCCCTTTATACGATTGCCGCACGGTGCGGAGTGTTTGCCAAATCCGACATTCAGCCGCTCATCAACGACGGAGCCCGCAAGGAGGATCTGGCGGCTTCCATCTTTCAGGCCGTGGTCATTCAGACCATCTCCGGCCTTGCTCAGGGAAAGCCGATTCGCGGACATGTCGCGTTTCTCGGAGGCCCTCTTCACTTTCTGACCGAGCTGAAGGCTGCCTTTATCCGTGAGCTTCATCTGGATCAGGAGCATGTCATCGAGGTCTCCGATTCCCACCTGTTCCCTGCCATGGGCTCTGCTTTTCTGGCAAAAGAGGATCACTCCCTTCTCCTCGAGGAGCTTCTGGAGAAAACCTCTCACCCCATGCAGATGGAATTCGAGGTTCAGCGCATGGAGCCTCTCTTCGCCTCAGAAGAGGATTATCAGAGCTTCTGTGCCCGCCACGATCACTACCAGGTACAGAAAAAAGATCTTTCCACCTATCAGGGAAAGGCTTTTCTCGGCATCGATGCAGGCTCCACAACCACCAAGCTTGCGCTCATCGGCGAAGACGGCGAGCTTCTCTGGTCCTTTTATTCCTCCAACAACGGTTCGCCCATTCATACGGCCATCCGCGGCATCACAGAACTCCACCGGCTGATGCCGGAACAGGTGGAAATCGCAGGCGGCTGCTCCACCGGCTATGGAGAAGCCCTGATGAAGGCTGCCTTTAAGCTGGACAGCGGCGAAGTGGAAACCATTGCACACTATTACGGAGCCTCCTACTTCGATCCGGACGTCGACTGCATTCTCGACATCGGCGGACAGGACATGAAATGCATCCGGATCCGGAACGGCGCCGTAGATTCCGTGACACTGAACGAAGCCTGCTCCTCCGGGTGCGGCTCCTTCATTGAAACCTTTGCCAAATCTCTCAACTATTCCGTAGAGGATTTCGCAAAGGCAGCCCTCTTTGCCAAAAATCCGATTGATCTGGGCACACGCTGCACGGTGTTTATGAACTCCCGCGTCAAGCAGGCGCAGAAGGAGGGCGCGGAGGTCTCCGATATCTCCGCTGGCCTTGCCTATTCCGTCATCAAGAATGCGCTGTTCAAGGTCATGAAGGTGTCTTCTGCGGCAGAGCTCGGAAAGAATATCGTCGTTCAGGGCGGTACCTTCTACAACGACGCCGTTCTTCGCGCACTCGAGAAGATTTCCGGCGGCAGCGTCGTCCGTCCGGACATTTCCGGCATCATGGGCGCCTTCGGAGCGGCTCTGATTGCCAGAGAGCGCTATGACGAAAGTCGGCCGACCTCCATGCTCTCCTTTGAGGAAATGGAGAACCTGACCTTCACCGCAACACTTCAGAACTGCGGAAGGTGCAGCAACAACTGCCGGCTCACTGTCAATCATTTCAGTGACGGCAGAGAGTTCATTTCCGGAAACCGCTGTGAAAGAGGTCTTGGCCTGGAGAAAACAGACAACGGCATCCCGAATATGTATCAGTACAAGCTCGGAAGGCTCTTCGGGTATAAGTCGCTGACCCGCAAGGAGGCGGTTCGCGGAACCGTCGGCATTCCCCGCGTTCTGAACATTTACGAGGATTATCCGTTCTGGGCTACCTTTTTTGCCCGTCTGAAATATCAGGTGATTCTCTCTCCCTTGTCCACACACGCGATTTATGAGATGGGAATTGAATCCATTCCGTCCGAATCAGAATGCTATCCGGCCAAGATTACCCACGGACATGTACAGTGGCTGATTGAAAAGACGCATCCGGATTTTATTTTCTATCCGTCTCTGTTCTATGAGAGAGAAGAGAATAAGGATGCGGACAACCACTACAACTGCCCCATCGTCTCCGCATACCCGGAGAATATCAAGAACAATGTGGAAGACATCATGAACGGAAAGGTACGCTTCCGTCACCCCTACATGGCGTTCACCAACCTTCAGACCGTCACGCAGGCTCTGGTCCGTGAGTTCAGGGAGCTTCCGGAAAACGAGGTCATCGACGCCTGCCGGGATGCATGGCAGGAGCTTCTTCAGTACCACAGGGATCTCATGGCAGAGGGCGAGCGCGTTCTGAAGTTCATGGAGGATACCGGAACCCACGGCATCGTTCTTGCAGGACGCCCGTATCATCTGGATCCCGAAATCAATCACGGTATTCCGGAGATGATCAATTCCTATGGATTTGCCGTTCTCTCCGAGGATGCGATTGCGCACCTCGGACACCCCGAGCGCCCGCTTGTTGTCCTGGATCAGTGGATGTATCACTCCCGCCTTTACGAGGCCGCCGCTTATGTCCGCACCCGGGATGATCTGGACCTCATTCAGCTGAATTCCTTCGGCTGCGGCGTGGATGCCGTCACCACCGATCAGGTAAGTGACATCCTCTCCGGCTCGGACAAGATCTACACCTGCCTGAAGATCGACGAGGTCAACAACCTCGGCGCCGCCAGAATTCGTGTGCGCTCCCTGATTGCCGCGATCCATATCCGCGAGAAAAACCGGACGCGCCGCACCATTCATCCGACCGGAATCCATAAGGTTCCGTTCACCCAGAAGATGTTTGAGGAGAACTACACCATCCTCTGCCCGCAGATGTCGCCGATCCACTTTGACCTGATCGAGCCCGCAGCAAGATCCTGCGGCTACAATCTGGTTCTGATGAGGAACGACAACCAGGCCGCCATCGACTACGGTCTGAAGTATGTCAACAACGACGCCTGCTACCCGTCCCTCTTTGTCGTCGGGCAGGTCATGGAGGCCCTCTCCTCCGGAAAATATGATTTAAACCGCACTGCAGTCATCATGTCCCAGACGGGCGGCGGCTGCCGTGCATCCAACTACATCGGCTTCATCCGGCGCGCTCTGAAAAAAGCCGGCATGGAACAGATCCCTGTGATCTCCGCGAACCTGTCCGGTCTCGAGGGAAATCCCGGCTTCAAAATCACCTTTACGCTCATCACCAGACTTGCCTTTGCAGCCATTCTCGGAGATGTGCTGATGAAATGTGTCTACCGGATGCGTCCCTACGAGCTGGAAAAGGGATCCGTGGAAGCCATGTATGAGAAATGGACGAAGAAATGCTCGGAATTTCTGGTGCACACCAAGGGCTTCCCGCTTCACAGGGTCCAGAAAATCGCCTGCGAGATGATCCGTGAGTTCGATCAGATTCCGATTGACGAAAATCTGAAAAAGCCAAGAGTCGGCATTGTCGGAGAAATTCTGGTCAAGTATTCCTATGCCGCCAACAATCACCTGGTGGAGACTCTGGAGGCGGAAGGTGCGGAGGCAATTGTTCCCGATCTGATGGGCTTTATGCTCTACTGCTTCTACAATCAGATCTACAAGGCAGAGTTCCTTGGGACCTCGAGGTCTGCTGCCTTTGGCATGAATCTGTCCATTCATGCGATTGAGGACATTGCGCTCAAGCCGATCTACCGCGCCTATGAGAAGAGCCGTCATTTTGAAGCTCCTGCCAGCATCTTCCAGATCGTCGAATACGCAAAGCCCATCGTCGATATCGGCAATCAGACCGGTGAGGGATGGTTCCTCACCGGAGAAATGGTGGAGCTCATCAAGAGCGGTGTGCCCAACATCATCTGTATCCAGCCATTCGGATGCCTTCCGAATCACGTTGTCGGCAAGGGTGTCTCCAAAATGGTCCGCAAGCTCTATCCGCAGGCAAATCTCGCCGCCATCGATTACGATCCCGGTGCCTCCGAGGTAAACCAGCTGA
>HF986581.1:13024-16219 GCA_000431495.1 Firmicutes bacterium CAG:791
CTGAACCGCATCAAGCTCCTGCTTGCCGGCGCGCAGAAGGCTCTTTGGAAGGAATGCGGGGACGACAGCAACAGATAGGCGATAGAATGCAGCCGCCAAAAACAAGAAAGAAGCACATGAGAAACCCCGGAAATCAATCTCTTCTGATTGGTTCCCGGGGCTATTTCTGCTGTGTCGGACTGTTACTTTCCAATGGACTCTACCTCCACAATTCTTGCTGTATGACGCTCTCCTCTTCTTCTCTCAGCACTACTCTTTGTTACGACTGTACTGTGATGTCTGACTCTCTCTCAGAGCTTTCTCGTCACTCCTCAGGTCTTATGGCTCTTGCCGGATCTCATCACATCTTCTGCATTTCGAATCAGAATTGAGTTTTGTAAAAGTACTTCGATTATCGTTCTGTGGATCTTTAAGTCTTAGTTGGTCCGTACCTTCCTTTCTGCTAAAGTCCTTCAGGTGTCCGGTGGATTCGTCTTTGCTGTTACGTCCTCCTTTCCTGTTGTCCTTTGCTTTTCTTTTGTTAACTATATGTTAGCGTGACCGCTCTTATTTGTCAATCTTCTTTCATACTGAATTTAAATTGTCTGTTTATTCGCAATTAATTTTCCAATTCTGACATTACATTCATGTTACGCTGCCGTTTTTTCCGGTCGTCCAGATTGATTTCCGGCATCAGCTCGTTATTGATAATGTTCAGCATCTCCTCCAGCGTCCGAAGCTGCTGCACCGTAAAGCGCTTCTCACAGCGCTCTACGATGGTCTGCAGATAGCTGAGATTGATCCGGTTATATTCCATGAACTTCTGCGTCGGATGCAGGTGATAGGTCCGTTTGTCCTCCTCGGACCGGATCTTCTCCACATAGCCCTTCCGAATCAGGCTGTTGATCCGGACCGCGGCATTCGGACTGGAAATTCCCATCATCTCCGAAAATTCCGATATGGTTGGCTCTCCCATCTCATGGATCACCTCCATGCTGAAGGCTTCCACCGTCGTCAGGGTCGCCTCCCTCTGATCAAACCGCGACATCACCTGCATATAAAAGTGAAGCCTCAGTCCGCTGTATACCTTATTGAGAGCATCTGCCAGCATATTTTCTCCCCCTTGCCGTAATTCGATCGCATACACCCTGTATTGTCTTCGAAAAGCCGCAAGGTGTCAAATCCTGTGCAAAAGCCGCAGGGGATCAATCCGCCGAAACGGCAAAGAGAAGCTGCGCGTCACAGACCTTCTTCCCATCCACGCTGGCAACGGCCTTTCCGATTCCCACAGGGCCTTTGCGCTCCGCAATTTCGCAGGAGAGCTCCACAACATCCCCCGGCACAACCTGTCTGCGGAAGCGTGCCTTCTGCACACCCCCGAACAGCGGAATTTTCCCTTTGTACTCCGGAAGATCCAGAAGCGCCACTGCCCCCGTCTGGGCAAGTGCCTCCAGAAGAAGGACTCCGGGAAGAACCGGATGCTCCGGAAAATGTCCCTGAAACCAGGGAGCCTGCATGCTCACGCACATTCTTCCTCTCGCCCATTCTCCCGGCTCATAATCCTCAATCCGGTCCACAAGCGCAAACGGATAGCGATGCGGAAGGATCTTTGCAATTTCCGGTGCTGTCAGTGTGCGGGGGCAGCGCTCTGCCCCCTGCTCATTCTGCCTGTTCTCTGTATTCTGTATTTCACTCAATGCTTCCACCTCCTTCGTCCCACTCTGAAACGACGGACGACTCTATTTCCGGAAAATCAGGCAGGCGTTGTGACCGCCAAAGCCAAGGCCGTTGGAGAGCGCGCAGTGAAGCTCTGCTTCATAGCCTTTTCCCGGAACGTAGTTCAGATCACACTCCGGATCCTTGTTCAAAAGTCCGACCGTAGGCGGGACAAAGCCTTCCTCCAGTGCCTTGATGCAGAACACAGCCTCCACGCCTCCTGCTCCTCCGAGAAGATGCCCTGTGGCAGATTTGGTCGAGGTGACCGGAATCTCATACGCGTGACTTCCCAGAACCTTTTTCAAGGCCATCGTTTCTCCGGCATCGTTCAGATGCGTCGAGGTTCCGTGTGCATTGACATAATCAATATCCTCCGGAGAAATTCCGGCATCCTCCAGCGCAAGCTGCATGCAGGCAGCGCCGCCTTCTCCCTCCGGTGCGGGAGCCGTGATGTGCCAGGCATCGCAGTTTGCACCGTATCCGATGATTTCCGCAAGGATCTTCGCTCCCCTCTCCTTCGCATGTTCCTTCTCTTCGAGGACCAGAATGCCGGCACCCTCTCCCATCACAAAGCCGCTTCGGTCCGCATCAAACGGAATGCTTGCCCGGTCCGGATCCTCGCTCCTGCAGAGTGCCTTCATGGAAGAAAATCCGCCGATTCCAAGCGGTGTGATCGCCGCCTCGGTACCTCCGCAGACCATCATCTTCTCATAGCCGTCCCGGATTCTGTGAAACGCATCGCCGATGGCATTGTTTCCACCCGCGCATGCGGTGACCGGGCAGGTGCACATTCCACCAAATCCATAATCGATGGCAATTCTGGCCGCCGCCATATTGGAGATTGTCATCGGAATAAAGAACGGACTGACCTTCTCAAAGCCCTTTTCCATTCCGCGGACATGCTCCTTTTCAATGACAGAGAGTCCTCCGATTCCGCTGGAAACGATCACGCCGGCATTCCTGCGGCCTTTCTTTACGTTCTCTGCATTCTCTCCGGCGTCCGAAATTCTCCCGATGCCTGCCATCTCCAGCGCCTCCGCCGCTGCATAGAGGGCAAACTGGGTAAATCTTGCCATCCGAAGCGCCTCTCTCTTGTTCAGCCGTACGGAAGGGTCAAAATTCTTCACCTCCGCCGCCAGCTTCACACCAAAATCCGAAGCGTCAAACTGTGTAATCGGGCCAATGCCGTGCTTTCCCTCACGGATTTTGCCCCAGCTCTCTTCCACGCTGTTTCCAAGAGGATTCACGGTTCCGATTCCTGTCACCACAACCTGTTTTTTCATCAGCTCTCTCCTTCTTACATGCCGCCGTCTACGCCAAGAACCTGTCCCGTAATATAGGACGCTTCCTCCGACGCAAGAAACGAAACCGCCGCTGCAACGTCCTCCGGCTTTCCGATTCTTTTTGCCGGAATTCCCGCGAGCATGGCCTTTTTCTGTTCCTCTGTAAGAACCGCCGTCATGTCGGTTTCAATCATGCCGGGCGCCACGGCATTGACCG
>HF986581.1:16234-16974 GCA_000431495.1 Firmicutes bacterium CAG:791
CACGGCATTGACCGTGATGCCGCGCCCTGCAAGTTCTTTGGCAAGGCTTTTGGTCAGGCCGATCACCCCTGCCTTGGACGCCGCATAATTGACCTGTCCCGCATTCCCGCAGACTCCGACAATGCTGGAGAGATTGATGATGCGTCCGCTTCTTCTTCGAATCATGCCGCGGCAGACCGCCTTGCAGCAAAGAAAGGTGCCCTTCAGATTGACCTCAATGACACGGTCGAAATCCTCCTCCTTCATGGCAATCAGAAGACCGTCTCTGGTGATGCCCGCGTTGTTTACCAGTACATCAATCTGGCCAAGCTGCGCTGCTGCAGTCTCCATGGCAAGACGAGCTCCCTCTTCGGTCGAGATGTCCGCCTTCACGCAGATCATCCTGTCATTCCCGGCTTCCCCGGCAAGTCGAAGCGTCTCTTTGGCTGCATCCTCATTTCCTGCATAAACAATGCAGACCTCATAGCCAAGACCGGCAAGCTTCAGGGCAATGGCACGGCCGATTCCCCTGCTTCCGCCGGTGACGACCGCTGTTCTTTTCTCTGTCATATCCGTTTCTCTCCTTCGATCCCGTTCACCTTCTGCCGACATTCGCAGTAGGCTGACATTCACTGTCTGCTGCTGTGATACCAGGACAGAAATGCCTGCAGCTCTTCCTCGGTTTCCATATGGAATAAATGAAGCTTCTCCGCTTCCACGCCTGCCGCCTTTGCGGTTTTCTTCACAAAGCCGCAGAGCGT
>HF986581.1:17006-20043 GCA_000431495.1 Firmicutes bacterium CAG:791
GTTCCCGGTCCGATTTCCTCAAACGTATCCACGTCAAGCTCCAGCAGTCTTCGAAGGGTATCCTGCATACGGACACCGGACTGAACCTGGCGGACAAGGAGCTCTGCGATGGAGTCCTCTTCTGCCTTCTCACGTCCGAGGCAGTTGAACAGCACAGGAATCTGCATCGGCGCAAAGGAAAGCTCCTGAAACCATCCGCGCAGCGCTTCTCCCGCAGGACTCATCATGCTGGTATGAAACGGTCCGCTGACCGCAAGAGGAACGCACCGCCTTGCGCCGTTCTCCTTTGCAAGAAGTGCCGCCTGATCCACCGCAGCCTTCTCACCGCCAATGACCAGCTGCCCCGGGCAGTTATCGTTGCAGATGGATACAATGCCTTCCGCAGATGCTGCCTCGCAGCATTTCCGAAGATCTGCTTCCTCCATGCCAAGAACGGCCGTCATGCCGCAGGCGATTCCTTCCGCTGCCTTCTGCATGGCCTTTCCGCGAAATGCCACGGTCTCCATGGTTTCCTTTGCAGTCCAAACGCCGGCAGCATAAAGCGCCGCATACTCGCCCAGAGAAAGTCCCGCCGCATAATCCGGCCGCACGCCGTTTTCCGAAAGAACATCCGTAATTCCGAGGGCAACCGCCGTCATGCAGGGCTGCGTGAACTGTGTCTGAATCAGCTGGTTCTCCGGATCCTCGAAGCAGATCCTTTTTCGGTCAAAATCAAGGTCTCCCGCATCAAACGCTTTCCGGAAGGCCGATTCCTTTTCATAAAGCTCCTGTCCCATGCCGGCGTGCTGCGCACCCTGCCCGGCGTACAAATATGCGATCTTCATCTTTTTCCCATAAGCTCCTTCAGCAATACACATCCGTAAGATCCTTCAGAATCTCAGAAACCGGACGGATCTCATGAATCTGTCCGCAGGTCTGCCCCGACATCAGAGAGCCCGTCCGGACATCTCCGTCGAAAACCGCGCGTCGAAGGGAGCCGAGCGTAAATTTCTCCAGCTCCTCCTTGCCGGCACCGTTTCTTTCCTGCTTCACATATTCACGGCTCATCGCATTCTTCAGAACGCGCACCGGCGTTCCTCCGATCCGGCCTGTCACAATGGTGTCCGATCCCTTCGCCTTGACGAGGGCGTTCTTGTAATTCTCATGCACCGGGCACTCCCTGGAAGCCAGAAGGCAGGTTCCCACCTGCACGCCGCAGGCTCCGAGTGCAAGCGCTGCCGTAAACTGTCTTCTGTCCGCAATGCCGCCTGCTGCAATCACCGGAATCCTGACCGCATCACACACCTGCGGGACAAGGGTCATCGTTGTCATTTCCCCCACGTGTCCGCCGCTTTCGCAGCCCTCCGCAATCACGGCGTCTGCGCCGAGATCCTCCAGGTGCTTTGCAAGAATCGGTGCCGCAACAACCGGCATGACGTAAATTCCGGCCTTCTTCCATTCATCCATGTACTTGCCCGGATTTCCCGCGCCGGTGGTGACGAACTTCACGCCGGCTTCTGCAACAATTTTCGCAAACTCATCTGCCTGCGGATGCATCAGCATCAGATTCACCGCAAAGGGTTTGTCCGTAAGCTTCCGGCAGATCTCAATTTCCTTCCGCAGCTGCTCCGCATTCATCCCGCCGCTTCCGATCGTTCCGAGAGCTCCCGCCTCCGAGCAGGCCGCCGCAAAGGCACCGGTCGCAATGTTCGCCATTCCGCCCTGGATCACCGGATATCTGGTTCCCAAAATTTCATTCAGCATTTTCATTTCTATTCACTCTTTCCTGTTCTGCGGGCCGGTGAAACGAGGCATCCGTCCGGAAAATCACGCCTCCCCAGGTAAGCCCTGCACCAAAGCCGTCCAGAAGAAGGGTCTGGTTTTCTCTCAGGAGCCCTTTTTCCGCCATTTCATCCAAAGCCATCGGAATGGACGCCGCACTGGTGTTTCCGAAATGGTCCATATTTTTGTAAAATTTCTCCGGATCCGCCTTCATGCTGCGGATGCAATGATCAATGATTCTGCTGTTTGCCTGATGGCAGACCACATGATCCACCTCCGAAAGCGAAAGCCCGCTCTCTTCAAGAAGCGCACGCAGCGTTCTGGGGAGAGCCTCCACCGCAAAACGAAAAACGGCTTTCCCATCCATCGTAATGCGCCGGCTTCCGTCTCCGGGCCCGGGAACTACAATTTCATCCCCGCCTCTTGCCCCCAGAAAGGACTCGTATAAGGCTTCGTCCGAGCTGCGGAGAATAGCGGCGCCTGCTCCGTCTCCAAATAAGACACAGGTGCTGCGATCCTCCGGATCAAGGAGTCTTGAGAGCTGTTCACAGCCAACAACAAGAGCAAGGCCATCCTTTTTGCCGGCCCGGGCTCTTTGTGCTTTTCCGCTCTCCAGAAAGCCTCTGGCCGTTTCCATTCCGTAGAGAAAGCCGGAGCAGGCCGCATTCACATCCAGAACCGGAATATCCTCCCGAAGACCAAGGTCCCTTTGCAGGCTGCAGGCAACGCCCGGCGATGTATAGTCTCCGCTCACCGTTGCCGCAATGCAGCAGTCGATATCCTCCGGCTTAAGCCCCGCTCTTTCGAGTGCCTTCTTCGAAGCTTCCCGTGCAAGGCTCACGCAGCTTTCCTCTTCGCTGCAGAAATGCCGCTCATGGATTCCGGTCCTCGAGTAAATCCATTCATCCGATGTGTCCAGAACCTTTGCAAAATCATCGTTTGTTACCACCCGGCTGCCTGCGCAGCTTCCCGTGGAAAGAAGTGTCAGTCCGTTCATAGGCTATATCTCCCCGATTTCGCGGAACTTGCGGATTCTCTGATTCTTCAGCTCCTCCGGAGACATCAGCGTCAGCTCCGCAAGGCTCTTTTCGATTGCCATCTCCATGCAGGCGTAGAGCTTTCCGGGATCCTCCTGCGCTCCGCCAAGAGGCTCTGGAATGATCTCATCCACAACACCGGCTGCCTTCAGATCCCTGGCTGTAAGCTTCATCAGCTCGCACGCCTCCTTGTGGCGGCTTGCGTCCTTCCACAGGATAGAAGCAAAGCCTTCCGGACT
>HF986581.1:20114-28971 GCA_000431495.1 Firmicutes bacterium CAG:791
TTGCCACACCGATCGCAAGCGCTCCTCCGGAGTTTCCTTCTCCTGTCACAATGGAAATGACCGGCACCGTAAAGGTGGACATCTGCGCCATACTGCGCGCGATGGCTTCGCCCTGTCCGTGTTCCTCTGCTTCCTTCCCCGGAAATGCTCCGGGCGTATCAATAAAGGTAAGGATCGGCCGGCCGAATTTGTTGGCCTGCTCCATCAGACGAAGAGCCTTTCGGTAGCCCTCCGGGTTTGGCATCCCGAAATTGTATTTCAGATTCTCCTCCGCGGAATGGCCCTTTCTGTGTCCGACCACCGTCACCGGAAGGCCATGAAAGCGTGCGATTCCGCCGTATATTCCGGGATCATCGTTGTAAAGATGATCGCCCTTCTGTTCGAAGAAGTCTGTGAACAGATGCTCGATAAAATCATCAATGTGCGGCCGGTCGATTTTTCTTGCAAGGAAAACCGTATCCTCCGGAGCCGGTCTCGAGCAGGGACGAAGTGCTCTTGCTTTTTCAATCTGAAGCCGCTCGATTTCTTCTTTTCCTGCCTTTTCTTTTTTTCTCTCGCGGATCTTTCGCTCAATTGCATCCGCCTGCAAAATGGATTCACGAATCATATTGCTGTTCCTTTTCTCAGCCTGCCGCTTTCTTCAGGGAATCCCTGTGAAGCTTTAAGATATCCACCAGAACCTTCTTCATCTCGCTTCTGTCAACAATCCGGTCCACAAAGCCGTGCTGCTCCAGATATTCGCTTCGCTGAAAGCCCTTGGGGAGCTTTTGTCCGATGGTCTGTTCAATGACGCGGGGACCGGCAAACCCGATCAGAGCGCCGGGCTCTGCCAGTGTGATGTCTCCAAGACTTGCAAAGCTTGCGGTCACGCCGCCTGTGGTCGGATGCGTCAGATAGCTGATATAAAGTCCTCCATGATCCGAAAAGGTCTGCACCGCCGCACTGGTCTTTGCCATCTGCATCAGGCTGTAAATTCCCTCCTGCATTCTGGCTCCGCCGCTTGCGCAGAAGATGATGAGCGGAAGATGATTTTCATCCGCATACTCCACTGCCCGCGTGATCCGTTCTCCGACTGCGCTGCTCATACTTCCCATAAAGAATCGACTGTCCATCACCGCAACCACCGCGGGAATGCCGCCGATGGTTCCCGTTTTCGTAACGGCCGATTCGGAAAGTCCCGTTTTCTTCTCGGTCTCTTTCAGCTTCTCACTGTATCCCGGGAAATCCAGCAGGTTTTTGCCCTGCAGGCCCCCGTCCAGTTCTCTGACGCTTCCTTCATCGAATACCGCCTGGAACCGCTCCTCACAGCTCATGGCGCGGTAATGTCCGCAGAAGGGGCAGACGTACAGGTTCTCCTTCCAGGCGGAGGTCTTCGCCCTTCGTCCGCAGCTCTTGCAGTCCAGATACGGGTCCGGCAGCATTTTCTGAATCCCGCTCTTCCAGCCCCTCACCTTTTCCTTCAGCTCACCCTGCAGGCTCTGTACGCCATTCTGCAAACTGTTCTGCATATTCATCTCCGATTCCTCATTCTGCTGCGGTCTTCAGATAATCCAGAACGTCCTGGATGGTGTCAAGCTTTGCGAGCTGCTCATCCGGAATCTTGATGCCAAGCTTCTCCTCCAGAGCCATGTGAAGCTCCACCAGATCCAGAGAATCTGCCTCAAGGTCCTTTGTGAGGGATGCTTCCGGTGTCACCTGATCCTCCTCGCAGCCAAGTGTGTCAACAATCAGTGCCTTCATTTCATCAAAAGTCATTTCATTCTCCTTCTGCCCGTTCGGCATGCATTTTCCGTTTGTCATTTTATCTTCATCTCTTTTAGTTAATTATTATTTAACTAAATCGTCGTGAATTATTACATACCGTTTTTCATCTGTCAATGTTGTCTTAAAAACTACATTTCGGACTTTTCTCTCCCTTTTCGTAGTTTCCGATATTAAAAAAGACACCCCCGGGAGATTTCTCTCCCGAAGATGTCGCTTCGAATATCTCTGTGAAAAAATATGACTGCAGCTTCGAAAAGGGGGCTTCCGGAGCCGTGTTCCGGTCAGAAGCTAAGCGGAGGCCTTGCGCTGTGCCTGCCTCCCTGCTGCCAGATACTGCCAGGCAACCCCCGCAGCAATCAGAAGAATTCCGAACAAATCGGTCACAAGGCTCGGATCGATCAGAAGAAGACCTCCTGCTGCCAGCATGAGCCGGATGAGCAGTCCCATCCGGACCTTCAGATAGCCCTCCAGCGCTGCGGAAAGTCCGAAGATTCCGATAAAGGAGGTCACCGCGATCTGCACCACATTCCATGCCGTGGTATCAATGAGGAGCATGGACGGATTGAAACAGAACACATACGGCACGATGAACACGGCAATTGCCAGCTTGGAGGCGTTGAAGGCGGTCTTCATCGGATTCGACTTCGCAATGGCGGATCCTGCATAAGCAGCCAGCGCAACCGGCGGTGTGATGTTCGCCCCAAATCCCAAATAAAAAAAAAAAAAAAAATTCCGAAATAAAAGACAAAGAAATGAGCTGCCAGTGCCGGAACGCCCATTCGGACAAGGATCGGCGCGCAGGTCGCCGCCATGATGCAGTAGTTCGCCGTCGTCGGAACGCCCATTCCAAGAACAATGCAGCACAGCATCGTCAGAAGAAGTGCAATGATCAGCCGCCCGTTTGCGACGGCAATGATGGCTCCGATCAGTTCATTGGCAAGGCCCGTCATGGTGATGCAGCCGGAAATGATGCCCGCCATGCCGCAGGCCGCCGCCACCGTGATGGCTCCGCGCCCGCCCGCTTCCAGGGCATCGATGCACTTTGCTAGGGAGATCCGGTTTTCCTTATCAAACAGGCTGACCACAATGGAGAGCAGAATGGCATAGCTCGCCGCCTTCTGCATCGTCATATAGTTGCCGGACACCCAGACAACCAGCATCACAAGAGGAAGCAGCAGATAAATCTTCCGGATCAGCAGTCGGAAAACCGGCAGCTGCTCCTTCGGGATTCCGGAAAGTCCAAGCTTCTTCGCCTCCAGATGGACGGAAATAAAAATGCCTGCAAAATACAGTACCGCGGGAAGAATCGCGCGCGCAATGATGTTGGAATACGGAACGCCGACAAAATCCGCCATCAGGAATGCCGCAGCGCCCATGATCGGCGGCATGATCTGTCCGCCCGTCGATGCCGCAGCCTCTACCGCACCTGCAAATTCCGCCTTATAGCCCGTTTTCTTCATCATCGGGATTGTGACAGAGCCCGTTGTGACCGTGTTTCCCACAGAAGAGCCGGACACCATGCCGCAGAGCGCCGAGGAAATGACCGCAACCTTGGCGGGACCTCCCGCATATCTGCCGGCCGCACAGTTTGCAAGCTGAATGAAGAAATTCGAAATTCCGGTCCTCTCCAGGAATGCACCGAAAATAATAAACACAACAATGTACTTCGAGCATACATTGACCGGTGTGGAGAAAATTCCCTCCTTTGTATAGAACAGATTCCGGACAAGATATCTTACGCGCCCGAAGAAGGATGGATTGGTCAGCCCGTACGACAGTGCATAAATCAGGAAAAATCCCGCAACACACAGGATGGGAAGGCCAACGCACCGTCTCGTCAGCTCAATCAGCACCGCAATTCCGACCACGCCGATGACAATCTGGAAGGGCTGGAACCGTGTTCCCTGATTGATGATCCGGTTGGCGTTAAAGGTAAAATAAAGGAACGATCCCGTCCCAAGCACCGTCAGCAGAATGTCATACCAGGGCATGTAATTGGCTCTGGCATCGCCTTTCTTTGCCGGATAGGTAAGAAATCCCATCAGTACAATCAGTGCCAGAAAGGAGGTCAGACGGATCTCCTCCAGAAAGGTTGCAAACAAGGTGACATAAATACACCAGAGAGAAAATGCCGCAAGAAGCATGCGAATCGCCTGCTTGTATTTCCCGGTCCAGATGCGAATGTTGGATTCCCGGTCGTATTTTTTCATAATGGCATCCACATCCGTGGATACCGTCGCCTTCACTTCACTCACCGTCAATCCTCCTCCGTTGTCTTCACCGTAATTCCGTGTTCTCTGTAATACCGCGCGGCGCCCTCATGGAACGGAGCTGCCATGCCGGTTGTCGCCGTGTCCAGAGAAAGCTCTGCGCCCTTGGCATTTTCCTTTGCAATGTCCTCCGCATGGTCAAAAATCGCCGCTGTCATGCGGTATACCGTATCCTCCGGCAGATCCGCAGAGACAATGATCGTTGCCTTCACGGTGATCGTCTCCACCGGAGCATCCTGCCCCGGATAGGTTCCCGCCGGAATCTCCAGCGCGGTGTAATACGGGCACTCGGACATGATCTCATCCCGCAGGGCTCCGTCAATGTTCAGCAGATACACGCCGTTTGTGGTCGCAAGCTCTGTAATCGCGGTTGTCGGTGCGCCGGCTACAATGAAGGCCGCATCAATTTTGCCGTCCTTCAGAGATTCCTTGCTGTCCTCAAAGGACTGGTACTGCGGATGAATGTCCTTCAGCGTAATTCCGGCAGCCGAAAGAACATCGATGGCATTGAAATAGGTGCCCGAGCCCGCCGCGCCGATGGAGACGCTTTTTCCCTTCAGATCCTCCACCGTGCGAATCTCCGGATCCATGGTGATCAGCTGAACGGTCTCCGCATAGAGTCCTCCGAGCACACGGAAGGCATGCGTCGGTCCGTCCTGCTCAAAGGACTTCGTCCCGTCCCAGGCATAGGCCATAACGTCCGACTGCGTAAAGCCAAGCTGGAAGTCTCCGTCCTCAATGGACTGAATGTTGACCTTGGAGGCTCCCGTGGAAACCGCCGTCACCTTCACATCCGCATAGCTGGTCATGTACTGGGCGATCACGCCGCCGTAGGAATAATAGGTGCCTGCCGTCCCGCCGGTTCCGAACATCATCCGGGATGTCCCCTGCCCGCAGCCGGTAAGGCATACTGTGATCAGTCCAAGTGCCGCCGCGCAGGCAGCCAGAAATCGTATTTTCTTCACTGGTAATCTCCCTCACAAGCATTTTGTATACAATGATACCATGTCATGTCAAAGAATGGTATCACCGAAAAAAGATATTTTGAATCTGCTGAAATCCAGTGGAAGAATTCCGGACAGCCTAGTAGAATAAACACAGGAACTTCAGAGGAGGGAACCTGATATGTCAGACAAGAAATATCCGATTATTACCATCAGCCGCGAATATGGAGCCGGAGGGCGCTCGATTGCCAAGGGCATCTCCGACCGGCTCGGCATTCCGTTCTATGACCGCGACTTTGTGAAAAAAACCGCGGAGCAGAGCGGCTATTCCGTAGAAGACATCGAGAAGGAGGGCGAGAACATGAGCCATGCAGGAAAGCTCATGAATGACTTCCTGAACAACGCTGTCTCCTATACCAGCTCTCATGACGGCATCTTTCTTGCGCAGAAGGCAACGATTCTGGATCTTGCAAAGGAGGACTGCATCATCATCGGCCGCTGCTCCAACATCATTCTGCGTGAAGCGGGAATCCCGAGCTTTGACGTATTCCTTCATGCCGATATCGTTCACCGCATGAAGCGCGCCCAGCAGCTGAATGAGAACGAAGACACCGAGATGGATCTGCAGAAATACGTCGAGAAGCGCGATGACCTGCGCGAGACCTATTACAAGTCCTACACCGGACATGTGATGGGCGATTATCATGACTATGACATCAGTCTCGACTCCGGTGCCCTCGGCTACGATGCCTGCATCGAGCTTCTGGCTAATCTGATCGAGAAGCACTGCAAATTAAAATAACAGCAATCCCCATCCGCCAGGACTTTTGATATGCCCTGTCGGATGGGGATTTTATTTTGTCCAAGGATCCCTTCCGGATCCGTCACGTCATGAATCTCATTACTCTGTATAGAACGCCCGGTACCACTTGGCAAAGCTTCGAAGACCGGTCCGAAGGTCAATTTCCGGCCGGTATCCGAAGTCGCGCTCGAGAGCTTCCGTGTCCGCATAGGTCACCGGAACATCTCCCGGCTGCATCGGAACAAGCTTCTTGTGTGCCTCAAAGTCATAGTCCTTCGGCAGAACCCCTGCCCGCACCAGTTCCTCCTGCAGGATCGTCACAAAATCCAGAAGGCTGACCGGACGTCCTCCGCCGATGTTATAGACCGCATACGGAGGCAGCGGGAGGCCGTCCTCACCGTTTTTCTTCTCCGGAGCACCCTGCATCACACGCACAATTCCCTCCACAATATCATCCACATAGGTGAAATCGCGGCTGCAGTTTCCGTAATTGAAGATCTGTATGGTCTTTCCCGCGCGGAGCTTATCGGTAAAACCGAAGTATGCCATATCCGGTCTTCCGGCAGGACCGTACACGGTAAAGAAGCGAAGGCCCGTGGAGGGAATGTTGTACAGCTTCGAATACGCATGCGCCATCAGCTCATTGGACTTCTTTGTCGCCGCATAAAGAGATACCGGATCATCCACCTTATCCTCCGTGGAGAACGGCACCTTCCGGTTGGTTCCGTAAACCGAGGAGGACGAGGCATAGACGAGGTGCTGAACGCCCTCTCCGCTGTCGTACGAATGCCGGCAGGCCTCCAGAATGTTGTAGAAGCCGATGAGGTTGGACTGAATGTAAGCGTCCGGATTGGTAATGGAATACCGAACCCCCGCCTGCGCGGCAAGATTTACCACAAGCTCCGGCTTCTCCTCAGCAAACAGCGCCTTCACCGTCTGTGCGTCCGCAATGTCCCCGCGAACAAATTTCCACCTGCTCTCATCCTGCTCCGCCGCAGCGCGGATCTCAGACAGTCTCCAGTCCTTGATGGCAGGATCATAATAGTCGTTCAGATTATCGATTCCGACAACCCGGCTCACCTCGTTGCCTTGTAAAAGCCGAAGCACCAGGTTCGCACCGATAAAGCCCGCGGCTCCCGTCACAAGAACCCTCTTTCCCTTTAAGCTGATCTTCTGCATAAAGCTTCCTTTCTCACAAATCGGTTCTCAATTCTCTTCCTGCTCATCAGTCCATATGGAAGAGGTCTCTCGTGTACACCTTGTCTCTCACGTCATCCAGGCAGCTGTTGTAGCGGTTTGCGATGATCGCCTGCGACCTGCTCTTGAACTCCTCCAGATCGTTCACCACAAGACTTCCGAAAAAGGTGCTGCCATTCTCCAGCGTCGGCTCATAAATGATGACGGTAGCGCCCTTTGCCTTGATCCGCTTCATGACGCCCTGAATCGAGCTCTGACGGAAATTGTCGGAATTCGATTTCATGGTAAGCCGGTATACCCCGACCACCACATCGTGCTCCTTGTCTCTGGAGTACTGCGCCGAATTTCCGTAAGCTCCCGCAATGTCCAGCACGCGATCCGCGATGAAATCCTTTCTCGTCCGGTTGGAGTCCACAATCGCCGCAATCAGATTCTCCGGAACATCCTGATAATTGGCCAGGAGCTGCTTCGTGTCCTTCGGGAGGCAATAGCCGCCGTATCCGAAGGACGGATTGTTGTAGTGTGTCCCGATCCGGGGATCCAGGCAGACACCGTCAATGATCTCTCTGGTATCCAGTCCCTTCGTCTCCGCATAGGTATCCAGTTCGTTAAAATACGAAACCCGCAGTGCCAGATAGGTGTTGGCAAAAAGCTTCACCGCCTCCGCCTCGGTCAGTCCCATAAAGAGCGTATCAATGTTCTCCTTGATCGCTCCCTCCTGCAAAAGTGCCCCGAACACGTGCGCCGCTTCCACATTCTTCGCGTTTCCGGGATCCGTTCCGACAATGATACGGGACGGGTAAAGATTGTCGTACAGGGCCTTGGACTCTCTTAAAAACTCAGGGGAAAACAGAATGTTCTCTGTCTGATACTTCTTCCTTACGCTGCTCGTATATCCAACCGGAATGGTCGATTTGATGATCATCACGGCATCCGGATTCACGCTCTTTACGAGCTCAATCACAGCCTCCACCGCCGAGGTGTCAAAATAATTCTTCTTCGAATCGTAATTGGTCGGCGTGGAAATGATGACAAAATCCGCATTCCGATAGGCTTCTGCTCCGTCCGTCGTCGCCGTAAGCTTCAGCTCCTTCTCCGCAAAATACTTCTCGATATAATCATCCTGGATGGGCGATTTGCGGTGATTGATCATCTCCACCTTTTCCGGAAGAATGTCCACCGCCGTCACCGGATTGTTCTGGGACAGCAGCGTTGCCAGGGATAATCCGACATAACCGGTTCCGGCCACGGCAATGCGAACCGGCTTCTGCTCCCTTCTTCTTTCCGCAATATAGCTGCGGGCACGGAAAAGCGGATCCGCCGCTTCCTCTCCTTCCGGCTCTGCCTGCTCTCCGATTGCTTCCTTCCGGAACACATCCTCCAGATCAAACCCAAGCTCATCCCCCAGTGCCTGCAGCTGCAGAATGGAGGGGATGTATTCCTCCGATTCGATATGGCTGAGCATGGCCCGGTTGATTCCCGTCCGATCCGCCAGCTGCTGCTGCGTAATTCCTTTTTCCTTACGTCTTGCACTAACCAGATTTGCCAGATTCTTCTGTGACAGCTTCTTCATGATGCACGTTCCTTTCGTTCAAATTCTGCTTCCCAAATCCTGTTATATTTAATAACTTTCATTTTCATGAGAGCCAAAGATATATCTATTTGTGCTTATGTTGTAGCGTATCACAGGCCTTTCTCCGGTGCAAGAGTATCCGGGAAATGTTATTTTATGTTACATTTACAGCAAATTGGGGATAGTTCCGAGATGTGAATGGAGTATAATGAAAAGATCTTATATCCGCAAAGGAGTATTTTCATGATTCATCCCTGCGGATAAGAATCCTCTCCCAAGGATGATTCTTCCTCGCTGATTTCATCCC
>HF986582.1:0-8507 GCA_000431495.1 Firmicutes bacterium CAG:791
CTCTGTGTCCAAAATAAGCTTACCACTTCAGAATCTCCCGTCAGGGATTATTTTCCCAAGGCGGAAGCATCCCTGTTCGGAGAAATCCCTTTTCAGGGATTATTTTCCCAAGGCAAAAGCATTCCTGTTCGGAGAAATCTCTTTTCAGGGATTATTTTCTCCGGATAAAATCATCCCCATACGAAAGAATCTGCCTCCAGGGATGCTTTGGGAATATAAAAGTATCCGCCATGGCCGCAAAAGCAAATTAAAGATGCACGGCAACCGGCCGGAAGCAGCTTCCGGTATCTGCCAAACGTCCAAAAGCAATTTCAGGATGCATGGCGACCGGAAGCAGCATTCAGAAAGCCGCAATAGCAGCAGATGAGATCACTAATAAGGTTCCGCGCACGCCGGTCAGCTCGATTTTCATACGCGCATGCCGGTCAGCTCGATTTTCATACGCGCACGCCGGTCAGCTCGATTTTCATTTGTAATATGTCCATTATGAGGTATGATTAATTTCATGCCGCAGCGAGAGACGTTCCGTGATCTTTCGAGGGCATTGCATTCATTATATACAGGGTAAAGGATTTTAATTTATGAAAAAACGCGATACTTTTGGTTCAAGACTTGGTTTCATTCTGGTCAGTGCAGGCTGCGCCATCGGCATCGGCAACGTATGGAAGTTTCCTTATGTAGCCGGGGCAAGCGGGGGCGCTATCTTTGTGCTGTTTTACCTGCTCTTTCTGGTGCTCATGGGGATTCCTGTCATGACGATGGAGCTGGCCGTCGGCCGCGCAGGAAGATCAAGTGCCGTTCAGGCTTACAGGAATCTGGAGCCAAAGAAAAGCCACTGGCACATCCATGGCTGGTTCTGTATCTTCGGCTGCACCATGCTGATGCTGTATTACACGACCGTTTCCGGATGGATGCTCGATTATGCGGTTAAATTTGCTTCCGGCACCTTCCGCGGGCTTTCGACCGAGGAGGTCGGCGGCGTGTTCAATTCCATGCTGGGGAATCCTGCTGAGATGCTCTTCTACATGATTCTTACCGTTGTGGTCGGCTTCCTTGTATGCGGAGGAGGCGTACAGAAGGGTCTGGAGCGCATCACAAAGATTATGATGGGCTGCCTTCTCGTTCTGATCGTGGTTCTCGCCGTTCACAGTCTTTTTCTTCCGGGTGCTTCCGAAGGGGTCCGCTTCTATCTGATGCCAAACCTTGACGCAGCCCTGGAAATCGGCATCGGAAAGGTTGTCGTAGCCGCTATGAACCAGGCGTTCTTCACCTTGAGCCTTGGCATCGCCGCACTCGAGATCTTCGGAAGCTATATGTCACGCGAGAATACGCTTGCCGGCGAATCCGTCCGGATCTGTGTGCTGGATACCTTTGTCGCTCTGATGTCGGGACTGATTATTTTCCCTGCATGCTTCTCGTATAATGTAAGCCCCGATCAGGGACCCTCTCTGATTTTCGTCACGCTGCCGCAGGTATTCCTGAATATGGCAGGAGGAAGGCTTTGGGGAACTCTGTTCTTTATCTTCATGACATTTGCAAGCTTCTCCACCGTGACCGCTGTTTTCGAGAACCTGATTGCTGCCGCCATTGATAATTTTGGCTGGAGCCGAAAGAAATCTGTTCTTGTGAACTTCCCGATCATTCTGCTCGGCAGCATCCCATGCGTGCTCGGCTTCAACGTATGGAGTGATCTGACCATCATCGGAGGACGCGGCGTTCTCGACAGTGAGGATTTTCTCGTCAGCAATCTCCTGCTGCCGCTCGGCTCGCTGGTCTTCCTGCTGTTCTGCGTCACAAAGTACGGCTGGGGCTTCGACCATTATCTGGAGGAGGCCAACACCGGAACAGGCCTGAAGCTCTCTCGTAAACTCAAGCCATACTTCCAGTTTGTTCTTCCCGCACTGATCCTGTTCATTCTGATTCAGGGACTTCGCTGAAGACAGCCGGGTGCACCGCTTAGACAGCCTGGGAACGGTGATGTACTGCCGCCGGGTGCACCCTTAGAAAAAAAGATCCATGACACGTTCGGAAACAACGTGTCATGGATCTTTTCTTTTGTCTGTATAAAGCTATCTTCTCTGAAAAGGAATTACAGCTCTGCCTTCAGCTCGTCGACCTTATCCAGCTTCTCCCACGGAAGATCAACATCCGTGCGTCCGAAGTGGCCGTATGCTGCGGTCTGCTTGTAGATCGGACGACGAAGATCCAGCATCTTGATGATGCCTGCAGGACGCAGGTCAAAGTGCTTGCGGATCACTTCCACAATCTTCTCTTCCGAAACCTTTCCGGTTCCGAAGGTGTTTACGTTGATGGAGGTAGGCTGTGCGACACCGATTGCATAGGAGAGCTGAATCTCCACGCGGTCTGCATAGCCGGCTGCAACCAGGTTCTTCGCAACATAGCGTGCCGCATATGCCGCAGAGCGGTCTACCTTTGTGCAGTCCTTGCCGGAGAAGGCTCCGCCGCCGTGACGGCCAACTCCGCCGTAGGTGTCAACAATGATCTTACGGCCGGTCAGACCTGCATCACCGTGAGGTCCGCCGATGACAAAGCGTCCGGTCGGGTTGATGTAAATCTTGGTGTTTCCGTCCACCATGGCAGGATCCACAACTGCATCAATGACATACTTGCGGATGTCCTCATGGATCTGCTCCTGTGTTACCTTCTCGTCATGCTGTGTGGAGATAACGATTGCCTCCAGACGAACCGGCTTGTTGTTCTCATCATACTCAACGGATACCTGTGACTTTCCGTCTGCGCGAAGATAAGCAAGCGTTCCGTTCTTTCTCACTTCCGTAAGCTTTCTGGTCAGCTTGTGCGCAAGGTTGATGGAATAAGGCATATACTCCGGCGTCTCGTTGGTTGCATAGCCGAACATCATGCCCTGATCGCCGGCACCGATGGCCTCGATCTGCTCATCCGTCATGTTGCTCTCTCTTGCCTCAAGTGCCTTGTCAACACCCATGGCAATATCCGGGGACTGCTGATCCATTGCCACAAAAACAGCGCAGGTATCTGCATCAAAGCCCTTGGAGGAATCGTCATAGCCGATCTCGCGGATGGTGTCGCGGACAATCTTCTGATAGTCAATGACAGCCTTTGTCGTGATCTCACCGGTAACCAGCGCAAAGCCGGTGCACATTGCGGTCTCGCAGGCAACACGGCTCATGGGATCCTCAGCCATGCAGGCATCCAGAATCGCATCGCTGACTGCGTCGCAGATTTTGTCGGGATGTCCTTCGGTTACAGACTCCGATGTAAAAATATACTTCTCCACTTTAGAACCTCCTTTGTTCTGAAAGTCAGTTGAGGGTGCCGGCAAAGCCGACTCCCGATTGGACTTAATATCTTATTCCCGGATTGCGTGAAAAAAACCGCCTGCGAAATCAAGCAGGCGGATCTGTTCGTGTCACAAATCCCTTATTGCTCGACTGCGTATTCAAACACCATCGCTCAGGTTGGCACCTTTTGCTTCTTGCACAAATGCAAAGCAGGCAAAGGTTGCCGTGGCTTCACAGGTCCTATGTACCTCCACCACTCTGAATAAGAGATATTAAGTTTTACATGTCATTTGGGATGATAGACCTATGGATATCCGGTGTCAACCAAAGAGCGGACCACAAAACAAACAGAGTGTCCCATAGAACCACAAAAGCGAGAGTCTGTCCCATTTGTTCTTTTTTCGGAAAACGGATATACTCGTACTACATAAAAATGCAGACAAAGAGGCATACGTTTATGAACAGCTATTACACGGATCCCCATCAGAATCCCTACTGGCAGAAGCTGAACCGGGATCCTTCCGAAAACAGCAGCGGGCAAGGCACCTTTGAGCAGGATCCCAACTGGCATCCCCAGCCCGAATACGGAAGGCAGCTCGGCCGCACTGCCGCCTTAATCGGTGTTTTCTCCATCGGAACAACAATCTTTTTCCCGATTTTTGTCCCGATCATTTTCGGCAGCATCGCCATCGTTCTCGCAATTATCTCAAAGGGAAAACAGGAATCTTTCACGCATGGTGCCAGACAGGCCATGATGTTCGGAACGATCAGCCTTGTCATTAATTTTCTCCTGCTGGCTGCCTGCATCGTCTTTGTATATCTGCTTCTTCACGATGCAGCCTTCCGCACGTACGCGGATTCCATCGTACAGCAGCTTTACGGATACTCGGTCAACGACCTGCTGCAGCAGCTGGGTCTGACTCCTTCGGCAGGAGGCATCCTGTAGCTCCAGGCTGCACTCAGAAAGGAAAACATGGAAACATTTACCGGTACCAATGATCTCTCACGCAGAAGGAAACGGCCCTCCCTGCATGCGCTCAGCGCAGACTGCAAGGCCGAGGGACGAAATGCCATTCTCGGGCATCTCGGAATTGCTGCGGGCGGCGGCGCTGCCTTCCTTCTTGTTCTGCTGCTTCTGGAGCTCCTTCTTCAGGGAGCACTCCCCTCCTCCGGAGCTGCCGCCATCCTCCTGTCAGCGCTCATGAGCATTCTGGTCAGCATTCTTGCCGGAATCTTCCGATATGGAGTGATCTGCATCCATGTGAAGCTGCAATACGGACAGGAGGCGCAGCCCTCCGACCTGCTCCTTGGATTTTTCGAAAGTCCGGATACGATCGTCAGAATCACCGCTGTTCTTGCTGCTCTGCAGACTTTCTTCCTGCTGCCTGCCCAGATTGTCAATCTCCGGAATCCGCAGAGTGATGTCCTGTTCTGGTCTCTGATGGCTCTTGGCCTCATCGCCGGTCTGTATCTGGATCTTACCTTCTATCCGGTACTGTATCTTCTGCTGGATTATCCGGACCTTTCCGCAAAGGAGGTGCTGCAGAAAAGCCGGAGACTCATGAAGAAGCATCGTCTTCCGCTTTTGTACCTGGAGCTTTCTTTTCTGCCACTCTGGCTTCTCTCCGTATGCTCCTTCGGCTTCGCCGCCTTCTGGGTCTACGCATATCGGAATGCCGCGCTTGCGGCATTTTACCGCAGGCTGATTGATCACACGATCTGACAGGAGGCAAGCACATAAATAAGGGTCAGATCCCTCAGACAAATGTCCGCGGGATCTGACCCTTATTTTATCTCCGGTGATTTCTTATTCCGGATCCGGCCCCTCCGGATCCATATGATACAGCTGATAGGTCTTTTTCCTTACGTGGAAATATGCCGGGAACAGGAACGCATCCGCAAGAATCCAGGCGATCGGACTTGCCACGCACACCCCTGTAAATCCAAATATAGGAACCAGGAAGACCGCGGCCGCGATTCTCCCGATCATCTCAAAGACACCTGCAAAAATCGCCAGCATCGGATATCCCATTCCCTGAATCAGAAAGCGCACGATGTTCACAAAGGCCAGCGGAACGTAAAATACGGTGCCAATGACAAGAGACAGTCTTGCGGCATCCAGAATTTCGGTCTCCGCGCTGCTGACGAACAGGGCCGCAAAAGGCCTTCCATAGAAAAACATAATCACAAATACCGCCAGAGAGTAAATGGTACCGATAAGCGAAGCACACTTCAGCCCCTTGTTCAGCCGTCCAAGCTTCTTCGCGCCGACGTTCTGTCCTCCGTAGGTTGCCATCGTAGAGCCGAGCGCATCATACACCGTGCAGAAGAAGCAGGAAACGCGTCCCGCTGCCGTCTGTGCCGCAACATAGACGGATCCCAGCCCATTGACTGCTGTAGTCAACACAATACTGCCGATTGCAGTGATGGAATACTGCAGTCCCATCGGGATTCCCATTATAAGAAGGACCCGGATATAATAGCCGTGAAACTCCCACTCCTCCTTCCGGATCCGGAGGACCTTCACCTTCTTAATCATATAAACTACAGCAAGGATTCCGGACGCCCCCTGTGAGATGACCGTCGCAATCGCCGCCCCCGCAACGCCCATCGGAATGACGAGAATCAGAAGAAGGTCAAGTGCAATATTCACCACCGACGAGACGATCAGAAAGAGGACCGGTGCCTTCGAATCCCCAAGAGCACGAATTGCTCCGGAGAACAGGTTGTAAAGAATGTTGGTCGGAATTCCCAGAAATATAATCAGCAGGTAGATGTATGCATAGTCAAAGATATCTGCCGGAGTATTCATCGCCGTCAGAATCGGCCTGCAGAGGAGACTGCACACAGCCGTCATCACAACTGCCATCACAACACTGGCATAAATGGCATGCGCAAGGAATCTGCGCATGTCGGCATAATCCTTTGCGCCAAAACGCTGCGAAATCGGAATGGAAAAACCGTTGCATACGCCCATGCAAAAGCCAATGATCATAAACGTAATGGAGCCGGTATCTCCGACCCCTGCCAGTGCCTTGACTCCCAGAAACCTTCCGACAATCAGCGAATCCACCATGCCGTACAGCTGCTGAAACAGCATTCCGCCAAGAAGCGGCAGTGCAAACCCAAGAATCAGCCCCATCGGTTCTCCGACCGTCAGGTCCTTTACCCCACTGGACGCCGAAGATCTGCGTAACTTTCCCATAAGTAGCCCCTCCTGAAAAACAGTTCTTATGGTTCACTTTATTCCTTCCGAAACAGATTGCAACTGGTTTTTTCTGCTTTTCACCGGGCGATATTACATTGCTCTGAAGAACCGTAAGGGAGCATGTTTTTCATATGAAAGACATGCTCCCTTACGGATATGCGTATTATTCTGCTGCGAACAAACTGCTTATTTTCCCATGGTCGGAAACCAGGTCAGAGGCTCACTCTCCCGTGCTGTAAAGAGGCGTCGACAGATAGCGGTCACCGGAATCCGGAAGAAGAACCACAATGTTCTTGCCCTTGTTCTCCGGACGCTTTGCAAGCTGAAGGCCTGCCCACACTGCGGCGCCCGAGCTGATACCCGTGAGGAACCCTTCTGCCTGGGCAAGCTCCTTGCCGGTCTCAAAGGCTGCCTCATTCGGCACCTTGATGATTTCATCATAGATGGTGGTGTCCAGAGTCTTCGGGACAAAGCCTGCACCGATTCCCTGAATCTTGTGAGGGCCTGCATTGCCGCCGGAAAGCACCGGAGAGGTTTCCGGCTCCACTGCGACGATCTTCACCACCGGATTCTTCTCCTTCAGGTATTTGCCGACACCGCTTAAGGTTCCGCCCGTGCCGACACCTGCCACGAACACATCCACCTTTCCGTCCGTATCCTCCCAGATCTCCGGTCCGGTCGTCTCATAATGTGTCTTCGGATTTGCCGGGTTGTCGAACTGTCCGAGGATGACGGACCCGGGAGTGGCAGCCTGCAGCTCGTTTGCCTTGGCAATGGCACCCTTCATTCCCTTTGCGCCTTCCGTAAGAACAAGCTCCGCACCGTAAGCCCTGAGAAGGGTGCGGCGCTCAACGCTCATGGTATCCGGCAGCGTAAGAATTGCATGATAGCCTCTTGCTGCTGCAACGAAAGCAATGCCGATGCCGGTGTTGCCGCTTGTGGGCTCAATGATCGTTGCACCGGGCTTCAGCTTGCCGCTCTTTTCTGCGTCATCGATCATTCCTGCTGCGATTCTGTCCTTGACAGAGCCCGCCGGATTGAAATACTCCAGCTTCGCGATCAGCTTTGTATCCGTGATGCCCTTCTTCGCCTCAAAATTTGCCAGCTCCAGAAGCGGTGTGTGTCCGATCAGTTCTGTTGCGCTCTTATAAATCTTTGCCATCCGGCTGCCTCCTTCTTGCCTGTGTCCGATCCCTTTCCGGTGTCATCGGGCCTCTTACCGGTTTCCGGAATCGTTCGTCCCGGGTCACCGTTGTTTTTGTATTCCTAGTATTCACGTATGAATTGCTTGAATACAAATATAAATTCCACTCGCCTTCTTGTCAACACTTTTTCCACTCTTCCGGATAAATTTTTCCGCAGGTTTGTGTTACACTAAGGGAAAATACGAATCACAGCCGGTCAGCGCCGGCTTTTGGGAGGTAGGTATGGAGAATACAAAGAGAGTCGTTGTTGCCCTCGGTCACAGCGCACTTGGCTACACAACAACGCAGCAGTGGGATGCCGTTCACTACACGGCGAAGTATCTGGCAGATCTGATGGACGCCGGATGCCAGCTCACCATCACCCACAGCAACGGACCGCAGGTTTCCATGATTCACAAGGCGATGACGGAGCTGCATCGTATTTACATTGATTATTCTCCGGCTCCCATGTGCGTCTGCAGTGCCATGAGCCAGGGCTATGCCGGATATGACATTCAGAATGCTCTGAAGGCAGAGCTTCTCTCCCGCGGGAATACCACTCCGGTTTCCACCATTCTGACGCAGGTGAGTGTGGATCCTTATGATGAGGCCTTCTATGCACCTTCCAAGAAGATTGGCCGTTATATGTCGAAGGAAGATGCCGAGAACGAAACCAAGAAGGGCAATTACGTAGTAGAGGAAGAGGGCAAGGGCTATCTTCGTGTTGTCGCGACACCGAAGCCGCTTGATATTCTGGAGCTTGATTCCATCCGTCTTCTTGCAGATCACGGACAGGCGGTCATCTTCTGGGGAGGGGGGGGGGGTCTCGTTTTC
>HF986582.1:8527-9937 GCA_000431495.1 Firmicutes bacterium CAG:791
TTATCGTTCAGGATGAGGCCCTGCAGGGAGCTTCTGCTGTCATCGAGAAGGATGATATTGCAGGAAAGCTCGCAAGTGATCTGAAATCCGACGTTCTGCTCATTCTGACCAGCGTTCCGAATGTGTTCCTGAACTTCGGTGCGCCGAATCAGGAAGCCATTTCCTCGATGAAGGTTGAGGATGCGAAGAAGTACATTGCCGACGGTCAGTTCGGTGCCTCCGACATGCTTCCCAAGATTCAGGCAGCCATCACATACCTGAAGGCCAATCCGGCAGGCCGCGTTCTGATTACAACGGCAGAGAATGCAACCGCTGCGCTGGAGGGCAAGGCAGGAACACTCATCACGGCATAAGTCAGCTTCCCAGTACCGTGAGCAGAGCTCCGATCATAATTGCAAAGTCGCCCAGGTTGAACACGATCTGCCGGAGCCTCTCCGGCCCGAAATCAAAACGGATATAATCCGTGACCGCCTTCGCCTTCATACGGTCATACGTATTGCTGAAGGCTCCGCCGAGAAGAAGCGACAGACCGGTTTTCAGAAGGTGCTTTCCCGCTTTTCCGAGCGTCAGAATGAATACCAGCGTCAATATCACCGTAAGGCCCACCGAGATCATCTGAATCACGGCGGGCCTTTTCTCGCCCAGATTCAGAAACGCACCTTCGTTCCTGCTGTGGCAGAGTGTAACCGATACCGGCTTTCTGCCAACCGTCCGATTCCTTTTGGACCAGCTTGTCCTGCTCATCACTTTTCCGGTCTGATCTGCAGCAAACACCGCAGCAGACAGGAGAATCTTTCCCCATTCCATCATGCAGCACTCCTTCTTTTCCTGATTGATATCGACTGAAAACCCACGCCGCCCGATATCCCCGGATAGTAAATCCCCGCAGGATCGTTTCCGTTCCTGCGGGGACTTGCTGTTTCATCAATCTGTCTTGTTCTCACTGCAGGGCAGCTCGCCGGCTGACTTATCCTCCAGCGCAGGCGTCGGGATCTCCAGATCCTGTCGGATCTCCACTCTCGGACCGCCATGTCCGTTTACATAATCCGCCGTAATGGTCACCTTCCCGATGTTCCGATCCTTCGGAATTTCGTACATGATGTCCATCATGAAGCCCTCAATGATCGAACGAAGGGCCCGGGCTCCGGTATCCTTCTTCATCGCCTTCTTCGCAATCGCGTGAAGCGCGTCCTCTTCAAAGTCCAGCTCCACATCATCCAGCGCAAGGAGCTTCTGATACTGCTTCAGAATGGCATTTCTCGGCTCCTTCAGAATTCGCACCAGCATATCCTCATCCAGATCCTGCAGCGTGCAGACAATGGGAAGGCGACCGATAAACTCGGGAATCATGCCAAACGAGCGCAGATCATCATTCGTCACCTTGGTGAGAACGTCTTCGTCCTTGCTGAA
>HF986582.1:9965-21263 GCA_000431495.1 Firmicutes bacterium CAG:791
CGATCCTTCAGCTCCGCGGAGAATCCCATGGAGGACTGCTTCGTCAGTCTCTCTTTGATGATTCCCTCCAGTGCAGGAAACGCACCGCCGCAGATGAACAGAATATTGCTTGTATCCACGGTCACCGTGGGGACCATACCGTTCTTGGAGCCTGCTCCGACCGGAACGTCCACCTCGCTTCCTTCCAGGAGCTTTAAAAGTCCCTGCTGCACCGCTTCGCCGGAAACATCGCGGGAGTTCATGTTCTGCTTCTTCGCAAGCTTATCGATCTCATCGATGAAAATGATGCCCTTCTGTGCGCGGTCCACATCGTTGTCAGCCTCCGCAAGAAGCTTCGAAATGCAGCTCTCGACGTCGTCGCCGATGTAGCCTGCCTCGGTCAGACTGGTCGCATCCGTAATGGCAAGCGGAACATCCAGAAGTCTTGCCAGAGTGCGGACAAGATACGTCTTACCCGCACCGGTAGGTCCGATCAGAAGAATGTTGGACTTCTCGATCTCGATATCATCCATCGTGCCCGTCTTCACTCGCTTGTAGTGATTGTAGGCTGCGACCGAAATCGTCTTCTTCGCCTTCTCCTGCCCGATGACATACTTATCCAGCTCCGCCTTCAGAAGGTGAGGCGCCGGAATGTTGTCCGAGGTGAAAACAGGCTTCGGACCCTGCTTCTTTTTCTTCTTGACCTTCGGCTGCGGATTTCCTCCGAAGCCGCCGAAGATATCCCCCAGATTTACGAAGCTGACCGTCGGCTTTCTGCGGTGCTCTTCTTCCTTGTTCCCGGAAGGCTGCTCCCCGGACGGCTTCTCTTCATCCGGCTTCTCTTCCGGAGCTTTTGCAAGGCTCATGAGATCCGAAACATCCGGCATCATTCCCTTCGAGATCTGGTCCATAAACTGCTGATAATCCACAGAGCTTGCAGCGTCAACCATGTGCTGCATGCAGCTCGGGCAGATGCTCAGTCCGCCCGGCATATCTACCAGGCGTCCCGCATCCTGCTCCGACCGATGGCAGATCGCGCAGTAACGAATGTGCGTGCTGCCATCCTGCTCCTTATCATGATTCTGATTGTTGTTAAAGTCACTCAATGATGCTCTCCATCCATTCCTTCGGAGGCTCATAGCCAAGAATCTTCACGGTGGTAGCCGCTACGTTGGCAAGGCCGAAATCTCCGTCCTTTACCTTGACGCCCTCCGGTCCGTTGAAGACCGCGAAGGGAACACGTGCCAGCGTATGAGAGGTCTTCGGCTTCGGAGATCCGTCCGGATTGGTTCCCTTGTCATACATCTGATCGGAGTTGCCGTGATCTGCCATAACCAGCATGCAGTAGTCATGCTTGAGGCAAGCATCCATAACCCTCTTCAGATTCAGATCAACAGCTTCTACGCCGATGATGGTTGCTTCATAGTTTCCTGTATGGCCGACCATGTCGCCATTCGGATAGTTGCAGCGGATGAACTGATACTTGCCGCTCTCAATGGCCTCGACGATCTTCTCCGTCACTTCGGTAGCCTTCATCCAGGGCTTCTGATCAAACGGAATGACATCGGAAGGAACCTCCTCCCAGTCCTCAAGCTCCTCAGAGAATTTCTCGGAACGGTTGCCGTTCCAGAAATACGTCATATGACCGAACTTCTGAGTCTCGGAGCATGCATAGGACTTCACGCCCTTCTTCACCAGAAACTCACTCATCGTGTGCTCAATGTGCGGAGGCTCCACCAGGAAATTGTTCGGAAGCTTCAGATCGCCGTCATACTGCAGCATGCCTGCATAGAATACCTTCGGCTTCTTCGGCATCGGGAAGGAATCAAAGCCCTTGTCCATGTAATCAAATGCCTTGGAGAACTCAACCGCACGGTCGCCGCGGAAGTTGAACAGGATGACAGAATCGCCGTCATCGATCGGTCCGACCGGATTTCCGTCCTTGTCAGCGATGACAAAGCCGGGCAGGTACTGATCGGTATAGCCGCCTTCCTTGCGGAGAGACTCAATCGCCTCTGTTGCGGAAGCATACTTCGGGCCATCTCCCATAACATGAATGTGCCAGCCTCTCTCAACCATCGACCAGTCAGCCTCATAGCGGTCCATGGTAATGGTCATACGTCCGCCGCCGGAAGCAATGCAGCCGTGGAAGGTATCATCATTCAGCTCTCTGAAAACATTCTCAAGCTCATCCACATACTGAAGAGCAGAGGTTTCCGGAACATCACGTCCATCAAGAAGAGCATGTACGCGAACCTCTGCGATACCTTCCTTCTTCGCCTCTTTGATCATTGCGATCAGGTGCGAAATGTTGGAATGTACATTTCCGTCGGAAAGAAGTCCGACAAAGTTAAGCTTTCCGCCGTTCTTCTTCAGATAATCCACAGCTCCCTTCCAGGCATTCGACTCATAGATCTTTCCGGACTCAATGCTCTCATTGACAAGCTTCGCACCCTGGGAATAAATCTGTCCGCAGCCAAGAGCATTGTGACCAACCTCGGAATTGCCCATGTCATTATCCGAAGGAAGTCCGACAGCCGTTCCGCTTGCCTTGATCGTGGTGTGAGGCCACTTTGTCATCAGCTCATCAATCTGGGGCTTATAGGAATGCATCACCGCATTTCCCTGATCCTTGTCGGTCCAGCCGACACCGTCCATTACTACCAGTACTACCGGTTTCATAAGTAAAACCTCCTTGTCGTACACAAAATCATTACAGGTTGTATTTAATCAATCAAACTTCAGTATATCGAATCCGGCTCCGGATTTCCATACTTTCAATATGCTATTACGGTCTATTACGGCCTTCGGAGCTCAGATTTTCCCGGACCGGCTCAGATTTTCTCTTCCATCTGCTTTACAACATGCGCAAGGCATCCGTCCTCAAACGGATTGTCAAGTCCGGCTTCCTTTACCAGGCCGTCGAAAAAGTCTGCTGCAGAGAGTCTGCAGAGCTTCAGATAGCTCTTCCATGCGCCGTCGAAATCGCGGTCCATCCAGACCTTGTACTGCAGTGCATTTGCCTGCGCGATGCAGTAGTCGATGTAATACAGCGGGCAGTCATAAATGTGGTGCTGCTTCTGCCAGAAGCCTCCCGCCTCATAATAGGCATTTCCCGTATAATCCAGATGCGGCTTGTACTGACGCTCCAGATCTCTCCACACACCGTTTCGCTGCGCAGGTGTCAGCCCCGGATTCTGATAGGCAATCTCCTGGAATTCATCCACCATCGTTCCGTACGGAATAAAGGCCATCGAATCCTCAAAATGCATATCCACGTAATCCTTCGCCCTGCTGCCGAACAGAAGATTCATCCAGGGCTCCGTGAAGAATTCCATCGACATGGAATGGGTCTCTGCCGTCTCCATCGTGATGTCCCAATGCTCCCGGATCGGATCGTCCTTGACCACATACCACTGGAACGCGTGTCCGCACTCATGCGTAATGACATCCGCATCCCCGCTGGTGCCGTTGAAATTGGCAAAAATAAACGGCGCACCGAAATCCGGAAGATAGGTCATATAGCCGCCGGTTTTCTTGGTCTTTCTTCCGAGAACGTCAAAAAGCTCATTCTCCCGCATGAAGTCCATGAATTCACCGGTTTCCTTCGAGAGCTCACGGTACATCTTCTGTCCTGCCTGCAGAATCTCCTCCGGTGTACCGATGGGAGCCGGATTTCCCTGCGGGAAATAAACGCCCTCATCGATATACAGAAGATGATCAATGCCAAGGCGCTGGCGTCTTCTCTCGTGCAGCTTCTCCGCAAACGGGACAAAATCGCGCTTGACCTGCTTCCGGAATTCACCCATATCGCTCCGGTCATAGCAGTTGCGCATCATTCTGGCATCACCAAGCGGAAGGTAATTCTCATAGCCCATCGCTTCGCCCTGCTTCGTCCGGTTCTTCACCAGACGATCGTAAATGTCATCCAGCTGCTCCTGATTCTCCTCAAAGAATGCCGTATACTTCTTCCATGCCTCTGCACGGATTCCGCGATCACTCGAATGCAGGTACGGATTCATCAGGGAAAGGTTCAGGGTCTCACCCCTCCACGCAATCTTTGCCGTTGCAAGAAGCTTGTTGTACTCCGTCTGAATCGCATTCTCCTCCTGCATCAGCGGAAGAATTTTATCGTCAACCGACTTCATGCCAAGCTCAATGTTCTTAAACGCAACCTTCCCGATCCGCTCCTCCAGATATGCGCGATACGGGGAATGATAGAGCTTTTTCTGGTAGGATACGCAAAGATTCCGGAACACCGGACCGTTCTGATCATAGAAATCCTGCTCTGCGCTGTAGAACTCATCCGTTGTGTCGATGTCATGCCGGATCTCCGCCAGTGTCATCTGCGTCATCACATGGCCGGTCAGCTCATAGTACCTGCGGTGAACCTCCATCTGCTCCTGTCCGGACGTCGCCTTGTCGAGCCCGGCTTCCAGCTCTGCAAACTCCGCCTTCACCTTGTCAAAATCAACACGTTCGTAGGGCATTTGTGTAAACTTCATTCTCTGTCCTCTCCTTTTCCTTTCTCTGATCTCCGGCTATTCCGCTATGGACCGGACCATCATTCCGAATTATACTCTTTTTGGCACAAAGTTTGGGCCTTCGGTCAACAGAAAGGAAAACACATGAACTATACCACTGCAGTTTTTGATATGGACGGAACCGTACTCAACACCCTGGGAGACCTCACAGACTCCATGAACTACGCACTGGAGGCAGCAGGTCACGCGCACTCCTATACGGAGGATGATGTCCGCCAGTTCTTCGGAAGCGGCGTCACCGTTGCCATCGTCCGCGCCCTTGCAAGAGAAGCCGGAACGGAGCTTTCCGATCTCGAACAGGTTGGAACCGCAAACGACACCATCACAGACACCATCGACGCTGCCGAGGTGCAGAAAATCCAGGAAATCTATACTCCCTACTATGCAGCGCACTGCGACATCAAAACCGGTCCCTACGCCGGAATCCTTGAGGTTCTGGAGAAGCTTCGCGCCGCCGGCGTAAAGACGGCCGTCGTCTCCAACAAGCCGGACATCGCCGTGCAAAAGCTCGTAAACGATCTGTTCACCGGAATGTTCGACCTCTCCGTCGGAGAAATGGCCGGCGTCCGCAGAAAGCCTGCTCCCGACATGACCGAAAAGGCACTCCGCGATCTCGGAACCACAGACAAGAAGGAGGCCGTCTACATCGGCGACTCCGAAATCGACATGCAGACTGCGGAGAATTCCGGTCTTGACTGCATCAGCGTCGACTGGGGCTTTCGCGGCAGAAAATTTCTGGAGGAGCACAAGGCAAAGACTATCGTCTCCCGCCCTGAGGAGATTCTCCCTCTGATTCTGGGATAACCTTCGAAATCCGTTCCTGCCCCCCCTGATCCCTTAAGAGAAAAATCCGGGGGCCGGAAGAGTTCCTCACTCTTCCAGCTCCCGGATTATATTCTGTGCAATTTCCTTCTTGGTCAGGGCATGATTCATCGCCTCCTGCTCCAGATAGCGATGTGCCTCCTCTTCCGTCATCTTTTTCTTCTCGATCAGAAGACATTTGGCTCTTGTGATGATTCCCATCTCATCCAGGCGCTTTCGAAGCTTCTGATTCTGTTCATTCAGCAGGTATATTTTCTGCCGCATGGAATCCATAACGCCGACGGCCTCCAGAAGGAGCTGCCCCTTTAAAGGCCTCGATAACACGAAAATGCCGCTTCCCCGAACCTTATATGCCACCTGATTGTAAAGATCCGACTTTACAAGAAGAAGAACGGCAATGTCTCTTCCGTCCGCGAAGTCCTTCGCCGATTCCAGACCGAATTCATCCGGCAGCGGTGTGTTGATGACCACAAGGCCAATGGTCCCATCGGAAAGAATCCGTCTCGCTTCCGTGACAGAGGATGCATACAGAACCTGTTCACAGGTTCCCTCAATAATTTTGCGAATGACCGCATACGAGTCCTGGCCGGAAGTTACAACCAGTACGCGGCTTCGCTTACTGAGCGCAGCCATTGATCAGACCCCGGCGCGCTCGCAATATGCCCGGAGAACCGCTTCCGGCACATACTTCTGCACCAGCTCACTTCCCCTTGCACAGGACGCCGCTTCATCCATATGCCGCGGGAGCTTCTCAAGCTTCCGGATCAGATCGGCATCTGCCTTGTACAGATTGACATTCATCGGAAGATCCGGGCGAAGAGCATTCTCAATGCCATCCAGCCCCGCATAAATGACAAGTGCAAAGGACAGGTAGGGATTTGCCATCGGATCCGGCGAGCGAAGCTCAAAGCGTTTCCGGTTCGAATTGGTCGCGGGAATCCGGATCAGCTGGGAACGGTTCTGCTCCGACCAGCTGACATAATAAGGCGCTTCCATCTGTCCGAGGCGCTCGTAGGATTTCGTGGTCGGATTCAGGAAAAGTGTAATCTCGCGGATATGCTTCAGAATTCCCGCCATGAACATCGAGGAATAATCCGTCGGATCCTCGGGATCCACGGCCTCCACCGAAATATTAAAGTGCATGCCGTTGCCCGGCTGATCCCGCAGCGGCTTCGGAGAAAAGTCTGCGTGCATGCCGGAGGTTTCCGCCAGATTTCGAACCGCCCACTTGACGGTCGTCGTATTGTCTGCCGTGGAAAGCGGTGCCCCGTAATGGAAGTCGATCTCATTCTGTCCGGGTCCCTGCTCGTGATGGGATGCCTCCGGCGTGATTCCCATGTCAAGAAGGGCGAAGCAGATGTCGCGGCGAAGATTCTCGCCCCTGTCATCCGGACCGACGGACATATAGCCTGCCTGGTCGATCGGCATTTCCGTAGCCTCTCCCTTCTCGTTCTTTGCAAAGGCATAGAACTCAAGCTCCGGCCCGATGTTCACTTTAAGGCCCTTTTCCTTTGCTGCCTTGACTGCCTGCTTCAGCAGATATCTGGTATCCTTCTCATACGGCGTTCCGTCCGGCTTGTAAATATCACAGAACATCCGGCAGACGCCTCCATCCATCGGTCTCCACGGCACAATGGAAACCGTCGTAGGATCCGGACGAAGAAAGAGATCCGAGCGAGGCTCCTCCCCGAAGCCGGCAATGGCCGCACCATCGATGGAAATTCCCTCTGCAAATGCTCTCCGCAGCTCCTGCGGCATAATGGCAATGTTCTTCTGTTCTCCGAAGACATCGAAAAATGCCAGTCGAATGAATTTCACATTTTCCTCTTCAATGAAATCCAGTACTTCCTCATAGGTGCGCATGGCTGTAATCCCCCTTCCGTCACTGATGATTCGAAGCGTGCTCCGCAGCCGCCTTCACAAGACCTGCAAACAGCGGATGCGCGTGGTTCGGCCGTGACTTGAATTCCGGATGAGCCTGCGTTGCCACATAATAAGGATGATCCTTCAGCTCGATCATCTCGACAATGTGTCCATCCGGGCTGACGCCGGAAAGCTCCATTCCCTTTGCCTCATAAATATCGCGGTATTCGTTATTGACCTCATATCTGTGGCGATGGCGCTCGAAAATCTGCTCCCTGCCATAAAGCTGATAGGCCTTGCTGTCCTTCTTAAGAATACACGGATATGCGCCAAGACGCATCGTCCCGCCAAGATCTGTGACGTTTTTCTGCTCGGGCATCAGGTCAATGACAGGATGTGCCGTGTCAGGCGCAAGCTCCGAGCTGTTGGCATCCGTATATCCGATCACATGCCTTGCAAATTCGATCATCGCCATCTGCATGCCAAGGCAGATGCCAAGGTACGGAATCCGGTTCTCGCGCGCATACTGCGCCGCCAGGATCATGCCTTCGGTTCCGCGGTTTCCAAAGCCTCCCGGAATGATCATGCCGTCAATACCGGAGAGCAGCTTCTCGCACCCTTCCCTCTCCAGCTCTTCCGAATCCACCCAACGGATCGAAACCTCTGTGCGGTTCTCGATTCCGCCGTGGTGAAGAGCCTCCACAACGGAAAGATATGCGTCGTGAAGCTGCGTGTACTTGCCGACCAGTGCGATCTCCACCTTCTTATCCGGATGCTGCAGGCGATCCACCATATCCTTCCATTCCGTAAGGTCAGGCTCCGGGCAGGGAAGATTCAGACAATCGCAGACCGCCTGGGCCAGATGCTCGTCCTCCATCATCAGTGGAACCTCATAAATGCTGTTCGCATTCAGATTCTGAAGGACATGGCTGCCCGGGACATTGCAGAACAACGCAATCTTATCCTTCAGATACTGCGGCATCTCCATCTCGGAACGGCAGACAATGACATCGGCACGGATTCCCATCTGCTGAAGCGCCTTCACGCTCATCTGGGTGGGTTTGGTCTTCATTTCTGCGGAACCGTACAGGTAGGGAACCAGCGTCACATGGATCATGCAGGTATTGTAGGCTCCCTGCTCCTGCTGGAACTGACGGATGGCTTCAAAGAACGCCTGGGACTCAATGTCGCCGACCGTTCCGCCGACCTCAATGATGGCGACCGTCACATCCTCCGGCCGGATTTCCGCATTCGGAGCCTTTTCCTTCTCCGACTCTTCCGCCGTATCGGTCTCCTGTGTATAGAATCTGGACTTGATCTCGTTGGTGATATGCGGAATCACCTGAACGGTTCCTCCGCCGTAATCTCCATGTCGTTCCTTATTGATGACGGACCAGTACACCTTTCCGGAGGTGACGTTGGAATTGTGATTCAGATTCTCGTCGATAAAACGCTCATAGTGTCCCAGGTCCAGATCCGTTTCCGTTCCGTCGTCCGTTACAAACACCTCCCCGTGCTGAATCGGATTCATCGTGCCGGGATCCACATTCAGATACGGATCAAACTTCTGCATGGTGACATGATATCCTCTTGCCTTCAGAAGTCTTCCGAGAGAAGCCGCTGTAATTCCCTTTCCAAGTCCGGAAACAACGCCTCCGCTGACAAATACATACTTAATCATATTCTCCTCCTTCACAGGTTCCTCACCGGTCATCATCGCAGGGAAAGGTCCGCTGCACTCTCCTTACCGGCCGGGTGAATACAAAAAAGGTGACAAAGATCCCTGAAACAAATCCCTCCGTTTCAGCTGACGCCCTTGTCACCTGCATATCACAAAAATATGTTGCAAGGATACACCCGGTATCCTTTTCCTGTAAAGAACTTTTTTCAGGAAATTTGTGATATCCTCTCACAATGCTCACAAAGGAAGGGCAGCCACGCGGAGGAAGGTTTGCGCAGCTGCCCTTTATGAAAGATATTTTATTCCACGTCCTGAAGTGCCGCGAAATCCTCTTCGCCGGTGCGGACCTTGACGACCTTCGCTACGTTGTAGACAAAGATCTTGCCATCTCCGATGTGACCGGTATACAGAGTCTTCTTCGCTGCCGCGATGACCTTTTCTACCGGAATCTTGGAAACGATCACCTCAACCTTTACCTTCGGAAGAAGAGTGGAATCCACAATTGCACCGCGATAGCGTTCGTTAGAGCCCTTCTGAATGCCGCAGCCCATCACCTGCGTCATGGTCATGCCGGTTACACCGAGCTCATTCAGTGCCTTCTTCAGCTCATCAAACTTCGACAGACGGCAGATAATGGAAATCTTGTGCATGCCGGTATCCAGCGAAGGAACAAGGGCAGGCTCCTGCACCACCTTGACGGCAGCGTTCTGCTGCGCCTCAGAGGCCCTGGTCACATCCTCCTCACCGAGATCTGTGTTGTCATTGATGTCCATATCCATGTTGGTAATATCCGCAATGGCAAAGCCGGAATAAGCGCTTGCAAGGCCATGCTCATGGATATCAAGTCCGTCAATTTCCACCTGCGCGGGAACACGCAGACCAATCGTCTTGTCGATGATCTTGAAGGCAATGAACATTACCACAAGAACATATGCATCGATGGCGATAATTCCAAGGACCTGTACGCCAAGCTGGGAAACGCCGCCGCCGTAAAAAAGTCCCTTTCCGACGCCGTCCGCACCGGTTGAGAACAGACCAACTGCAATGGTTCCCCAGATGCCGTTCGCCATATGAACAGAAACTGCGCCGACCGGATCATCAATCTTGGCGATGTTATCGAAGAACTCAACAGAAAGAACCACCAGGAAGCCGGCGACCACTCCGATGAAGAAGGCACCTACCGGGCTTACACAGTCGCAGCCTGCCGTGATTGCCACAAGACCGGCCAGTGCACCGTTGAGTGTCATGGAGACATCAGGCTTTCCGTAACGAACCCAGGTGAAAACCATCGTGACACAGGTTGCAACCGCCGCAGCAAGGTTCGTTGTCATAAAGGCATTGGAGGCATTGATGGCATCGTCTGCGGTAGCCATTGCTGCCGTTGAGCCGCCGTTGAAACCAAACCAACAGAACCAGAGAATAAATACGCCGAGCGCTGCTGCCGTCAGGTTATGACCGGGGATTGCCTTTGCCTTTCCGTTCTTGTCATACTTGCCGATACGGGGTCCTAACATTGCTGCGCCGAGGCAGGCAATCACGCCGCCGACGTTATGAACAACTGCAGAGCCTGCAAAATCGTGGAAGCCAAGGGTGGACAGCCAGCCGCCGCCCCATGCCCAGTGTCCGCCGATCGGATAGACCAGAAGGGAGATGATTGCGGAATAGACACAGTAAGCCTTGAAATTCGTCCGCTCTGCCATGGATCCGGAAACGATGGTTGCTGCCGTTGCACAGAACACCGTCTGGAAGATGACATAGCACCAAAGCGGCATGGTCTGCGGAACCACGCTGTTCGTGGCATCATAGGTGCCGCGAATCAAAGGATCCAGGCGTCCGATAATGGGAGCTGTGCTTCCGAACATCAGGCCGAAGCCTACCAGCCAGTAGCAGGGCGTTCCGATGCAGAAGTCCATCATGTTCTTCATCAGGATGTTGCCGGTGTTCTTGGCCCTCGTCAAACCGGCCTCACATAGTGCAAACCCAGCCTGCATGAAATAGATCAGCGCCGAAGCGATGAGCACCCATGCAACAGTACTTACATTGATTTCCATACTCTCTCTCCTCTCTCGCTGCGCTCTCATCTGCAAAGAATCATCAAAGATTAAACTTGTCCGTGATCAGACAAAAAAGGAGCCGAAACCCGGAAACACTCCGGATCTCAGCCCCTTTGCTGACGTTATTCCTTCTGATGGAATTCCTGCAGACCATCACAGCTCTTTAAGATATCTGTTATTGTATACTTGCATACAATCCGGCGCAAGCCTCAAAATTCACGAAAAATCCCTTTGATTTCACGCTCCGTTTGTGAGATTCCGCTTCTTATGCTTCGCGCATGTTGGAATATCCCATCAGGAATTCATCGACATCATGAGCGCAGTGTCTTCCCTCGGCTACCGCCCAGACAACGAG
>HF986582.1:21298-28530 GCA_000431495.1 Firmicutes bacterium CAG:791
CTGGCCGCGGTGCATATCTCCGGCCGTGAAGACCTTCGGCACATTGGTTGCATAAGCATCCTCTGCCGTTTTTACAACGTTCCTCTCCGTCAGCTCTACGCCAAAGGCAGCTGCCGTATACTTCTGCGCACCGGTAAAGCCGGCAGCAATCAGGAGAAGGTCACAGGGGATTGTCTTCTCCGAGCCCTCGACGAGCACCATTTTCCGGTTCTCGAAGCGGACCTTCGCCGTCACGATCTCCTTGAGCTCCCCCTTCTTATTGGTATGGAACTCCTTGACCGTGGTTTCATAGACGCGAGGATCATGACCGAATCGGTCAATGGCCTCTTCGTGGCCATAATCGGTCTTCAGAACCTTCGGCCACTCCGGCCAGGGATTGGATTCTGCCCGTTCTGCCGGGGGCTTTGGCATCATTTCCAGAGCCGTCACCGACTTACAGCCGTGCCGGATCACCGTGCCGATGCAGTCATTGCCGGTATCACCTCCGCCGACCACTACCACATTCTTACCTTTTGCACTGATGAAATCCTTACCCTTCAGAAACGTCTCCACGTCTCTGGAATCCGAATTCTTCCAGCTTCCGGTTTCCGGATCGAGTCCCTGATCCAGAAGGCTTCTGGTTGTGGAGGTCAGGAAGTCCACTGCGTAATAAATGCCCTTGATTTCGTTCGGATCCGCACCGGCAAGGGAGCGTGCCTCCTTGGCGCCGCAGGCAAGAACCACAGCATCATAGGAATCCAGAAGCTCCTTTGCGGAGATATCCTCGCCGACATTCACCCCGGTTTTAAATTCCACGCCCTCTGCTTCCATCAGCTTCTGGCGGCGGTAAATGACGCTCTTATCGAGCTTCATGTTGGGAATCCCATACATGAGAAGCCCGCCGATCCGGTTCTCTCTTTCATAAACTGTAACGAGATGACCTCTGTGATTGAGCTCATCCGCTGCCGCAAGTCCGGACGGACCGCTGCCGATGACAGCAACCCTCTTGCCGCTTCGAATCGCAGGGATTCTCGGCTTGATAAATCCGTTTGCATATGCAGTCTCAATCACAAAAAGCTCATTGTCATGGACCGTAACCGGTTCTCCGTACTCACCGTTGATGCACGC
Organism: Firmicutes bacterium CAG:791; assembly: GCA_000431495.1. Classification (GTDB taxonomy): domain Bacteria; phylum Bacillota; class Clostridia; order Lachnospirales; family Lachnospiraceae; genus CAG-791. Next base: position 22,406 of record HF986582.1, read on the forward strand.
CTTCTCGCACAGTGCAGGACACACTCTTCCGGTAAACTCCGGAAAATTGCTCGTCTTGATCAGGCGGGAAAATGCATGCTCGTCATGTCCGTGATAGATCTGGTCATTCCATTCCGGAATCAGATTGTGCAGCGGACACCCGGTCACCATCCCGGAGAGCTTCATCGCAGACTGGCACAGCGGAACGCCGCAGTTCATGCAGCGCGCTCCCTGCTTTCTCCTTTCCTCCTCGGAAAGGGGACGATGAAACTCTTTAAAATTCGTAAGACGCTCCTCTACCGGAACGTCCGGGTTATTCTTACGTTCAAATTCCAGAAATCCAGTCGGCTTGCCCATTATGCGGTCACCTCCTCAAATGCTTCCAGGACCGCATTGTCATGCGATATGCCCTGCTCCTCATATTTGCTGATTGCAGCCAGCATCTTCTGATAATCATTCGGAACGATCTTCTTGAAATCCGAAACCGCACTGCCAAAGTTCTCCAGAATCTCAGACGCAAGCTTCGATCCCGTCTCTTTTACATAATCGCTCAGAATCTCCTTCAGCTCCGCAATGTCATACTTATCCGTCACTTCCTGAAGAGAATCCATATCCTTGTTCATCCGGCGATACAACGTGTGATCCCGGTCGAGAACATATGCGATTCCGCCTGACATACCTGCTGCGAAGTTTTTGCCGGTCGGTCCAAGGATGACTGCCCGTCCTCCCGTCATATACTCAAGGCCATGGTCGCCGCAGCCCTCCGCTACTGCAACCGCACCGGAATTTCTCACGCAGAAGCGCTCACCGGCAATGCCGCAGATGTAGGCCTTTCCTGCCGTTGCTCCGTACAATGCCACGTTGCCGACAATGATATTCTCCGATGCCCGGAACGGTGAATTCCCGGCAGGAACCACAACCAGCTTTCCTCCGGAGAGTCCCTTTCCGAAGCCATCGTTTGCATCACCCGTAAGCCGGATGGTAAGTCCCTTCGGAATAAAGGCTCCGAAGGACTGTCCGCCGCCGCCTTCCGCATTCACCACGAAGGTATCCTCTGCAAGATTGCTGCCGAACACTCTGGTGATGTCCGATCCGAGAATGGTTCCGAAGGACCGGTCTGTGCTGGACACCTTAAGAGACACCGTCATCTTCTCCGCCTTTGAGGCCGCGCTCTTCTTCTCCACCTCGGTACGAAGCGCAGGTCCCTTTCCGGTTCCCGCGTACGTTGTCACCGCCAGAGGGTCCGCCTTGGGTACCTCAATCTGTGCCTTCTTCAGGGTCTCGGTAAAGGCAGGAAGCAGAACCGCTTCATCCTTTGTTTTCTCAAGATGGAAGTCATAAATGTGCTCCCTATCAAAATGCGAATGCTCCGCATGTGCATAGGAAGGATTCAGGATTCCGGAGAGATTCACCTCCTCTGCGCGTTCTGTGATCAGGTTGTCCTTCTTCTTCAGGCAGTCGGTGCGGCCAACCATTTCCGCCACGCTTCGGAAGCCAAGGGAAGCCATGATCTCGCGAAGCTCCTCCGCAATGAACCGCATGAAGTTCATGACGTATTCCGGCTTTCCGGCAAAACGTCTGCGCAGCGCTTCGTTCTGCGTTGCAATGCCGACAGGGCAGGTATCCTTGCTGCACACGCGCATCATCATGCAGCCCATGCAGACAAGCGGTGCCGTCGCAAAGCCGAATTCCTCCGCTCCAAGGAGGGCAGCGATTGCGACATCCCGGCCGCTCATAAGCTTGCCGTCCGTCTCAATGCAGACGCGGTCGCGAAGACCATTCTGCAGGAGGGACTGATGTGCTTCCGCAACGCCGAGCTCCCACGGAAGTCCGGCATTGTGAATGGAAGAAACCGGAGCTGCTCCCGTTCCTCCGTCATAGCCGGAAATCAGAATGACCTGGGCACCTGCCTTTGCCACGCCGCTTGCAATCGTGCCGACTCCTGCTTCCGAAACCAGCTTCACGGCAATTCTTGCATAACGGTTTGCATTCTTCAGATCATAGATCAGCTGTGCCAGATCCTCGATCGAATAAATGTCATGGTGCGGCGGCGGCGAAATCAGAGAAACGCCGGGCGTGGAATAACGGGTTCTTGCAACCCACGGATAGACCTTCTTTCCGGGAAGGTGGCCGCCTTCACCGGGCTTTGCGCCCTGTGCCATTTTGATCTGGATCTCCACGGCGCTGTTCAGATATTCCGAGGTTACTCCAAAGCGGCCGGAGGCCACCTGCTTGATGGCAGAATTCCGCTCAGTTCCGAATCTTGACGGATCCTCACCGCCCTCGCCGGTATTGGACTTTCCGCCAAGGCGGTTCATGGCGATTGCCATCGTCTCATGCGCTTCCTGCGAAATTGAGCCGTAGGACATCGCACCTGTTTTGAAACGCTTTACGATTTCCTCAACCGGCTCCACCTCTTCGAGCGGAACCGGAGGATTCTGCGGGACAAAATCCATCAGACCGCGAAGCGTATGCGGGCGCTTGCTGTCATCCACCATTCCGGTATATGTCTTGAACTGCGCATAGTCACCCTTCCGGACTGCCTGCTGCAGATTGATGATGGTCTCCGGATTGTAAAGATGGTCCTCCTTGTCCTTGCCGCTTCTCAAATAATGGAAGCCAACGCTGTCGAGCGTAGTATCCGTTCCAAGTCCCAGCGGATCAAAGGCATGATCATGACGGAAGGCAACCCCCTCCTCAATTTCCCGGATATCGATTCCGCCGACTCTGGAAACCGTTCCGGTAAAATAGCGGTCGATGACCTCCTTCGAAAGCCCCACTGCCTCAAAGATGCGCGCAGACTGGTAGGACTGAACGGTGGAAATTCCCATTTTCGCTGCAATCTTCACGACACCGGAGAGAAGCGCCTTGTTGTAATCCTCGATGGCCGTATGATAATCCTTGTCCAGAATTCCCTTGTCAATCAGCTCGGCAATACACTCATGAGCAAGATACGGGTTGATTGCACGAGCGCCAAAGCCAAGAAGTGTTGCGATCTGGTGCACATCTCTCGGCTCTCCGGATTCCAGAACAATGGATACCTTTGTTCTTTTCTTCGTCCGGACCAGATGCTGCTCCACAGAGGACACGGCCAGAAGAGACGGCATCGGCACGTGGTTTTCATCCACGCCGCGGTCCGACAGAATTATGATGTTCTTCCCTTCCGCTGCCGCGCGGTCGACAGCGATGTTCAACTGCTCCAGCGCGCGCTCCAGCGAGGTGTTCTTGTAATAAAGAAGCGAAATGGTTTCCGTATGGAAGCCCGGCTGATCCAGGGAGCGGATCTTCATCAGATCCACACCGGTCAGAATCGGATGATTGACCTCCAGCACGCGGCAGTTCTCTGCCTTTTCATTCAGAAGGTCTCCATCGGAACCGATGTAAACCGTGGTATCCGTGACCACCTTCTCACGCAGGGAATCAATCGGGGGATTGGTAACCTGGGCAAACAGCTGCTTGAAATAATTGAACAGCAGCTGGTGCTGTCTGGAGAGCACGGCAAGCGGAACATCATGTCCCATCGAGGCCGTGGGCTCCACGCCGTTTTCTGCCATCGGGAGGATGTCATCCCGCACGTCCTCGTAGGTGTAACCGAAAACCTTATAGAGCTTGTCGCGAAGCTCCTGATCGTGGGTCGGTATTTTTTTGTTCGGGATGGCAAGTCCGGACAGATGCAGCAGGTTGCCGTCCAGCCATTCACCGTACGGCTCACGACCTGCATAAAGGCTCTTGCACTCCTCGTCCGAAATGATCTTTTTCTGCTTCGTATCCACAAGAAGGATGCGGCCCGGCTCCAGGCGCGACTTCTTCACAATATGCTGCGGTGCAATGTCGAGAACGCCGACCTCTGAGGCCAGAATCAGACGATTGTCATCTGTGATGTAGTAACGGGAGGGACGAAGTCCGTTGCGGTCCAGGGTCGCGCCCACCACATCACCATCGGAGAACAGGATTGCCGCGGGTCCATCCCAGGGCTCCATCATTGTTGCATAGTAGTGGTAGAAATCTTTTTTGTCCTGCTCCATGAAGCGGTTGTTCTTCCACGGCTCCGGTATGATTACCATCATGGCAAGCGGAAGCGGCATCCCGTTCATGTACAGGAATTCCAGCGTGTTGTCCAGCATTGCAGAGTCGGATCCCTTTTCCGCAATGACCGGGAAAATCTTATCAATGTCCTTCTCCATGACCGGCGAGGACATGGTCTCCTCACGGGCCAGCATACGGTCGCTGTTGCCGCGGATGGTATTGATCTCGCCGTTATGCGCGATCATACGGTACGGATGTGCGCGGTTCCAGGATGGTGTTGTGTTGGTGGAGAACCGGGAGTGCACAATGGCAATCGCGGTTTCATAATCCCGATCCTGCAGATCGTCGTAGAACTTCCGAAGCTGCATGACAAGGAACATTCCCTTGTAAACAATGGTTCTGGAGGATAAGGAGCAGATGTAGGTATCCTCACTGCTCTGTTCAAACTCGCGGCGGACCACATAAAGTCTCCGGTCGAATTCGATTCCCTTTTCCACATCCGCGGGCTTCCCGATAAAGCACTGCATGATGCAGGGCATCGAGTCCTTCGCCAGATCACCCAGAATTTCCGGATGAACCGGTACCTTTCTCCAACCGAGGAACTCCAGTCCGTCCTTTCTGGTGATGACCTCCAGCATTCGCATCGCGAAGGTGCGCTTTAAGCTGTCATTCGGAAAAAAGAACATTCCGACGCCATACTCACGCTCCCCGCCAAGCGTAATTCCGGCTGCTGCCGCTGCTTTTCTGAAAAACTTATGGCTGATCTGGGTCAGAATACCGACGCCGTCGCCAACCTTTCCGGTTGCGTCCTTGCCGGCGCGGTGCTCCAGCTTCTCAACGATATGAAGTGCATCGTCCAGAACCTGATAATCCTGATGGCCGTCGATGTTGACAATGGTTCCGATTCCGCAGGCATCGTGCTCTTCCTGCAGTCCTTCATACATTCGGCTTACCTGTGATTCCTGTAATGTTTTCATATTCTCTCATTCTCTTTACTTGTTGTGCCGGTGAATATTGTGTCTGTGCTTTTCAGTACAGCAACAATTCCTGGTCCGTTTATCTCGGATCAGGAATTGCCATCGCCCTTCCTTGGCTTCCTGTACAGCAGGTCCCGGTTTTTATGACAGAACCGGGACCGCCTTTTATGAATTTATCAGCGAAGCGAGAACAGCATCTCTCCGTAAGTCGGATAGGGAAGATAGCCATCCGGAATGATTGCTTCTGCCTTGTCAACGGAGGAGCGGAGCGCATCCATATCAGCCAGAATGGTTTCATGGTAGAACTTCGCAGCCTTCAACTCGTCCGTTTCCTTCTCGGCCTTCTGGGTATCCTTGCTCAGCTTGTCCAGAGACTTGCTGATCTTCTCAGAGGTTTCATCCAGAGTAGTGATAATCTCGTCCTCGTAGGTGCACTTCAGCTGAGGAAGAAGCTGCTTCTTCTTCAGAGCTTCGTTCGTGACATCCTTCATGTAGCTGACAAGTCCGCTTGTGAAGTCCTTGCGAACCATCTCCTGCATCGTCAGCGATTCAATGTGAATGGTCTTGGAGTAGTTCTCCAGGAAGATTTCATATCTGGACTGAAGCTCCTCCTCCGTGAAGACCTTGTGTCTGGTAAACAGCGCAACTGCTTTGTCGGAAACCAGTCTCGGCATTGCATCCGGAAGAGACTTCAGATTGTCAAGGCCTCTCTTCTTTGCTTCCTCAAGCCACTCATCCGTGTAGCCATTGCCATTGAACAGAACCTTCTTGTGGGCATCCAGAAGCTTCTTTAAGAGCTTCTTGACCTCGTCATCCATCTCTCTCTTCTTAACGTCCTTCAGAGCGTCATAGATCTCAGCAAGCTTCTCCGCTACTGCCGTGTTCAGGACGATGTTCGGGTCTGCAACCGACAGGGAAGAGCCCGGCATACGGAACTCAAACTTATTTCCGGTGAAGGCAAACGGCGATGTGCGGTTGCGATCGGTCGTATCCTTCATGATGTGAGGAAGGACTGCGCTCCCAAGGCTCATCGAGCTCTTTCCGGTTCCCTTGAAGGCAGTTCCCTCATCAATCGACTTCAGAACTTCTGCCAGTTCATCGCCGACAAAGACGGAAATGACAGCCGGCGGTGGCTCGGTTGCG
>HF986582.1:28539-29354 GCA_000431495.1 Firmicutes bacterium CAG:791
CGGCGGTGCCTCGTTTGCGCCCAGACGATGATCGTTTCCTGCCGTTGCAACACTGACTCTCATCAGGTCTGCATACTCATCCACTGCTGCGATCGTTGCCAGCAGGAAGACCAGGAACTGAATGTTCTCAGCAGGTGTTTTGCCGGGATCCAGAAGGTTCTCGCCGGTATCAGTGATGATCGACCAGTTGTTGTGCTTGCCGGAGCCGTTGACTCCGTCAAACGGCTTCTCATGCAGAAGGCATGCGTAGTTGTGCTTGTCCGCAACCTTCTTCATCATCTCCATGGTCAGCTGGTTGTGATCCACGGCGATATTGGCCGTCTCAAAAACAGGTGCAAGCTCATGCTGGCTGGGAGCAACCTCGTTGTGCTTGGTCTTGGCGGGAACGCCGAGCTTCCAGAGCTCCTGATCCAAGTCGTGCATATATTCGGATACCTTCGGCTTCAGAACACCGAAATAGTGATCCTCCATCTCCTGTCCCTTCGGAGCCGGTGCACCGATCAGTGTGCGGCCGGTCAGAAGCAGGTCCTTACGCTTGAGGTACATATCCTTGTCGATCAGGAAATACTCCTGCTCGGATCCTACTGTGGTATCTACATGTGTCACCTCTTCGTTGCCCAGAAGGTGCAGCACCTTGACTGCCTCTGTGGAGAGCGCCTCCATAGAGCGAAGAAGCGGTGTCTTCTTATCCAGTGCCTGTCCGCCGTAGGAGCAGAAGGCGGTCGGGATGTAGAGCGTTCCGTCCTTGATAAATGCCGGCGAAGACGGATCCCAGGCAGTATAGCCTCTTGCCTCAAAAGTAGCGCGAAGACCGC
>HF986582.1:29382-31982 GCA_000431495.1 Firmicutes bacterium CAG:791
GGAAGGGAAAGAGGAAGCATCGGGCTCGCCCTTTACCAGCTCTTTTCCGGAGAACTCCATGATGACCTTTCCATCCGGAGTCGGCGAAATAAAGCTGTCGTGCTTTTCTGCCGTAAGTCCGGTCATCGGCTGGAACCAGTGAGTGAAATGCGTTGCGCCGCGTTCAATCGCCCAGTTCTTCATAACTGCTGCGACAGTATTCGCAACGTCCAGCTCCAGATGGCTTCCATTCTTAATGCTCTTATGAACTGCCCGGTAGATGTCCTTCGGCAGACGTTCCTTCATTACCTGATCTCCGAAGACGAGACTTCCGTAAATTTCAGGAATTGATCCCATTGTTTCCATTCTCTATCCTCCTTTTTCTTTCATGCCATCCGTGATTCCCTTTTGTCATGACATTCATGATTCTTTTGTCATGCTTTCCGAAATCACGGAAAACAAAAAAGCGCCTTGAAAGACAGTTTCTCTGTCTCTCAAAGCGCCTTTGCTTTATGGACGTAGGTTTATCACATTGCTTTTTTCATGTCAACACTTTTTCTTTCTGATTGTATACAAAAATACATTCTTCTGCATTTTGTCCTTTTTATATGCAGATCTTTCTGTTTTCTTTGTGAGACTTTCTCTTGACAATTATTTTCCGCAGCGCAATAATGCGGGATATTAAGAAGCGACAAAGAGGTCGCGTACTCACCTTCCATATATATGGAAGCCGGCTCCGTCACAGAGGGGATCCGGATGCGGTGAGGACGAGCTCTTTGTCGCTTCTTTTTATTTTGAATAATTTCAGAAGGAGAATATGTTATGTGCTCAATTTTAGGTTACTGCGGTGCATCCGCGCGGAAAGAAGATGCTGCCGCGGCTCTTGCCAAGACCATTTCCAGGGGCCCCGACGATTCCAAACTTATTGATACCGGAAAGGGATTTCTCGGTTTCAATCGTCTTTCCATTATGGGACTGACGCCGGAGGGAATGCAGCCCTTCGAAAGAGATGGTAGCTATGTTGTCTGCAACGGCGAAATTTACGGATTCCGCCCGATGAAAGAGTACCTGAAGGGACGCGGCTATACTTTTGTTTCCGACAGTGACTGCGAAATCCTTCTTCCTTTATATGAAGAGTACGGCGTAGATATGTTCCGCCTTCTGGATGCGGAATATGCGCTGATCCTGTTTGACGGCCGCACCGGTGAGTACATCGCCGCCCGCGACCCGATCGGAATCCGCCCTCTGTATTACGGCTATGACAAAAAGGGCGTCATCGTCTTTGCTTCGGAGCCGAAGAACCTGATCGAGCTGTGCGACAAGATCCTTCCGTTCCCTCCCGGCTGCTATTATAAGGACGGTTCCTTCCATACTTATCGTGACATGACCGATATTGACTACTATAGTCAAGATGATCTGGATACGATTTGCACGAACATTCATGACAAGCTGATGCGCGGTATTGAGAAGCGTCTCGATGCCGATGCTCCGGTCGGCTACCTGCTCTCCGGCGGTCTTGATTCCTCCCTTGTCTGCGGCGCTGCCGCAAACCTGATGGAGAAGCCTCTGGAGACAATCTCGAGACGTAGGAGACCTTCTCCATCGGCATGGACATCGATGCCATCGATCTGAAATATGCGAGACAGGTTGCGGAGTACATTCATTCCAATCATCACAAGGTCATCATCACACGTGACGATGTAATCAATGCTCTTGAGCCGGTTGTCGCCGCACTTGGAACCTTTGACATTACTACCATCCGCGCTTCCATCGGCATGTATCTTGTCTGCAAGTGGATTCACGAGAACACCAACATCCGCGTCATCCTGACCGGTGAAATCTCCGACGAGCTGTTTGGCTACAAATATACCGATTTTGCCCCGAGTGCAGACGCCTTCCAGAAGGAAGCCGAGAAACGAATCCGCGAAATCAATGTCTATGATGTGCTCCGCGCAGACCGTTGCATCTCCGTCAACTCTCTGGAAGCCCGGGTTCCCTTCGGCGATCTGGATTTCGTGGACTATGTCATGCACATCGATCCGGAAAAGAAGCTCAACAAATACGGAATCGGCAAATATCTGGTTCGCCATGCTTTTGAAAAGGATAAGCTGATTCCCGAATCCATTCTGATGCGTGAAAAAGCGGCCTTCTCCGACGCCGTCGGACACTCCCTCCGGAATGATCTGATTGAATATGCGGAATCCCTCTACACCGACGAAGAATATGAGGAAAAACGCCGCAAATACACACACTGCACTCCGTTCACGAAAGAGTCTCTTCTCTACCGTGAGCTGTTCGAGAAGTACTACCCCGGCCAGAGCCAGATGATTCCTGATTTCTGGATGCCGAACAAGGGCTGGGAAGGCTGCAACGTCAACGACCCTTCCGCAAGAGTGCTCTCCAACTACGGTGCCTCCGGAGAATAAACGAAATTTTTCGGCGCCGCGAGCGGGAATTTCGCGCAGGCGAATTCTCCAATGCCGAGAGCGTGGAAACGAAGTTTCCCGCTCTAAGTAGGAGAATCTGCCATCAGGCAGATTCGAGTACGGTAGTAAGGCGGTTCTTCCGCGGGACCGCTTCACTATACATATTCTCTATTCTTTTTTCACGGAAAAGCCGCG
>HF986583.1:0-3588 GCA_000431495.1 Firmicutes bacterium CAG:791
TGTGTGTGAATTTCCACACACAGCCTGCTCGTTCCTGTTCTAGCTGCCTTCCTCCTTCCGGTTCCGGCCGTATTTTACCCTGCCAGCTCCGGACGTTTTCCGGTGTACAGCTGGTAGTATCTTCCCTTTTTCGAAAGAAGCTCTTCGTGATTGCCCTGCTCGACAATCCTTCCCTGCTCCAGAACAATGATCTTGTCCGCATTCCGAATCGTGGACAGGCGGTGAGCAATCACAAAGGTTGTACGTCCCTGCATCAGCTTATCCATGCCGTCCTGCACGATTTTCTCGGTTCTCGTATCAATCGAGCTCGTTGCTTCATCCAGGATCAGTACCGGCGGATCCGCAATCGCGGCTCTCGCAATCGCAAGGAGCTGGCGCTGACCCTGAGAAAGATTTGCACCGTCTCCCTTCAGCATGGTGTCATACCCCTGCGGGAGTCTTCGGATAAAGCCATCCGCATTCGCAAGTCTTGCTGCTGTTTCAACCTCCTCATCCGTTGCATCCAGTCTTCCGTACCGGATGTTCTCCTTTACCGTTCCGGTAAAGAGATGTGTATCCTGCAGCACCATGCCAAGGGATCTTCGCAGATCCTTCTTCCTGATCTTATTGATATTGATGTTGTCAAACCGGATCTTTCCGTCCTGAATGTCATAGAAGCGGTTGATCAGATTGGTGATCGTCGTCTTCCCCGCGCCGGTGGAGCCGACAAGCGCAACCTTCTGCCCGGGCTCTGCATGGAGAACAATGTCATGCAGAACAATCTTGTCATCCGTATATCCGAAATCCACTCCGCCGAACGTCACATCGCCACGAAGAGGAACATACGTAACGGAGCCGTCCGCCTGATGGGTGTGCTTCCAGGCCCACAGACCGGTCCGCTCCGTGGTTTCCTCCAGTTCAGACGAGGCAGCTTCCGAATGCTCCGAACTATCTGCATCCGAATTCTTTCCGCGGGGCTTCGTTTCCACATTGACAAGCTTCACATAGCCGTTGTCCTGCTCCGGCTCTTCATCCAGAAGCCGGAAGATGCGATCCGCTCCGGCAAGCGCCGAGATGATGGCATTAAACTGCATGGTAATCTGATTGATCGGCATATTGAAGCTTTTGTTGAACGTAAGGAACGAAGCAAGCGCGCCAACCGTAAAGCCGGCATACTGATTGATCGCCAGCGTGCAGCCAACCACGGCACAGATCACATAAGAGGCATTTCCGAGCTGCGAGCTGAACGGTCCCACAACTCCGGAATAAGCCTCCGCCTTATAGGAAACCTCGAACAGCTTCTCATTCAGCTCATCAAAGGTCTTCGCGCTTTCCTCCTCATGGCAGAATACCTTAACCACCTTCTGACCCGTAATCGTCTCCTCAATAAAGCCGTTCAGCTCTCCGAGTCCTCTCTGCCTTGCAGCGAAATTTTTTGCCGAAATCTTCGTCGCAAAGGAGGACAACATCAGCATCAGAGCCACCATCACACACGTAAGAATCGTCAGCGGAATGCTCAGTGTCACCATCATTGCAAAGACAGAAACAATCGTAATCGCACTGTTCATCAGCTGTGGAATACTCTGACTGATCATCTGGCGCAGCGTATCAATATCGTTTGTGTAAACCGACATGATGTCCCCGTGTGCATGGGTGTCAAAATATTTGACCGGCAGGGTCTCCATATGATCAAACAGATCATCTCGAAGATCCCGAAGCGTTCCCTGTGTGACGTAAACCATAAGCTTTGCCTGCACCAGGGCGGCAAGAACACCAAGCCCGTAAAATCCCGCAACGCGAAGAATGGCCCCCGTAAGCGGCCCGTAATCCGGATTCGTCTGCCCGATCATCGGCGTAATGTAGCTGTCAATCAGGGTCTTGGTAAACATAGTGCCCTGTACGCTTGAGAGGACCGTTGTCAGAATACAGATCATGACGGCAGCCATATGGATCCCGTAATTTCGGAACAGAATCCCGAACAGCCGTCCGATAATTTTTTCCGGATGCTCTACCTTTTCATGAGGCATTCCCCGTTTGGCTCCGCCGCGCGGTCCCTTTACCTCACGTACTCTTTCATTTGCCATATACTTCCTTTCCGGCCGCAGCCTGTCTGCGGCGACATGAGAAGAATTTTTCAAAAGCATATTCTTCGTTTTCATTCGTCCTGTTTTTGTTATGCCTTATTCCTTCTCGTCAAAATCCGCATCCCCGGCCATGCCGTTCTGTGACTCATACACTTCCCGGTAGATTTCGTTGCTCCGCATCAGCTCAACATGAGTTCCGAAGCCGTTCACCGTCCCGTTGTCCATGACAATGATCCGGTCACAGTCCTTCACTGAAGAAATTCTCTGTGCGATGACAAGCTTTGTGGTTTCCGGCATGTACTCCGCAAGTCCCTTCCGGATCTTCGCATCCGTTGCCGTATCCACCGCGCTAGTGGAATCATCAAAGATCAGAATCTTCGGATTCTTCAGCAGAGCCCTCGCAATGCAGAGCCGCTGCTTCTGACCACCGGAGACGTTCGTGCCGCCCTGCTCGATGTAGGTGTCATAGCCTTCCGGAAGCCGTTCAATAAACTCGTCCGCGCAGGCAATCCGGCAGACCCTCTCACATTCCTCCTGCGAAGCATTTTTATTGCCCCAGCGCAGGTTCTCCAGAATGGTTCCCGAGAACAGAACATTCTTCTGCAGGACAACCGCCACCTTGTTCCGCAGCGTTTCCATGTCATAATCCCGCACATCCACGCCGCCGACTTTGATCCTTCCCCCGGTCACATCATACAGACGGCTGATCAGGTTCACGAGACTCGACTTTGCAGAGCCGGTTCCGCCGATGATGCCGATGCTCTCTCCGGAGGAAATGGAAAGGTTAATGTCCTTCAGCACCGGCTCACCGGAGCCCTCACGGTAAGCAAAATTCACGTGCTCGAACACAATGCTTCCGTCCTTGACCTCCTTCACCGGCTCTTTGGGGTTCCCCAGAGAAGGATTCTCGTCAATGACCTCTGCAATACGTCGGCAGCTTGCCTCCGACATGGTCATCATGACAAAAATCATCGCCAGGAACATCAGACTGTTCAGAATGTTCATGCAGTACGTCAGGAGACTCATCAGCTGTCCCGTCGTCAGACTTCCTGCAACAATCATATGCCCGCCGATCCAGCTGATCAGAAGGATGCAGCTGTACACAACCGCTGTCATAAGCGGGTTGTTCCAGGAAAGCTTCAGCTCAGCCTTGACGAACATCAGATAAATATTGGCTGCCGCCTTGCGGAATCTGCCGATCTCGTAATCCTCCCGGACATACGCCTTGACCACACGGATCGCGGAAACATTTTCCTGAACGCTCTCGTTCAGATCGTCATAGCGCTCAAAGACCTTCTGGAAATACGCCGTGGTGCTCTTCATGATCAGGAACAGGATGACTCCCAGAAACAGCACGGCTGCCAGATAAATGCTTGCCAGCCTCGGGCTGATCAGGAAGGACATCACAAGCGCCACGATCATCATCGAAGGGGCGCGCATTGCCATCCGGATCAGCATCTGGAATGCATTCTGTACGTTGGTCACATCTGTGGTAAGACGGGTTACCAGACTCGACGTGCTGAAC
>HF986583.1:3659-6678 GCA_000431495.1 Firmicutes bacterium CAG:791
GTCAAACATCGCCTTTCGCAGATTCTTCGCAAATCCGGAGCCCGCTCTGGAGCCCATAAAGGCACCCATAATGCCGCAGAACAAACCGAAAAGGGCTACCGCCAGCATGAACAGGCCGGTTTTCTTTACATAAGACACATTGCCTGCGGAAATTCCAAGGTCTACAAGGCTTCCCATCAGAATCGGAATGACCATTTCCGCTACAACCTCACCCACCATAAAAAGCGGTGTGATAAACGCAAACACCTTGTACTGCCGAAGCTCCCGGTACAACGTACCGACTACGCTTTTTTTCTTACTGATTTCTTCTCGTTTCATCTTCACCTTTCCTGCAGAAACTCCTCTGACTGCATGTTCCGATAGACCATGCCAAGGAGCCGGTTCAACTCTTTCGTCTCCTCGTCCGTAAATCCCTTCACCAGCATTCTGTCATTTCTGTGGCGCCTTTCCCTCGTCTGACGCAGGATTTCCTGCGACTTCTGCGTCATCTCGATGTAACGGCTCCGGCGATTGAGAGGATCGGTCCTCCGAACCACCAAATCCTTCTCTTCCATCCGGTTGATCAGTCCGATCATCGTCGGATGCGACACCTGAACCGCATCGCACAGCTCCTGCTGATTGATGGCATGATCGGCGTGCTTCTCCAGATAAAAAAGAATTTCCATCTGGGAAAAGGTCAGATCACTCTCATTCATATCCACATTCATCCTCGCCCGGAACATCTCATGAATTCTCTTGAACTTGTACCCAAGGGGCGCATCTTCAAATCTTCTTTGCGGCTTATCAGCCATTTCGCTCCTCCTTCCTTCTTATGTAGCACACTACATATAATACGTAGTGTGCTACATGTTGTCAACTGCTCTGTCCCCTGCTCCCGCGCATCAGTCAAAAAAGCGGGGCAGCCGCCGCTGTCCCGCCCGGAAACTTATTCTCTTTTCTCTCACTTTTTATTTCGATTTGTCCTGTGAAGCTTTTCTTGCCTTTTTAAACTGATACATGTTCTGATCCGCAAGATCCTTGGTGGTCAGAATGTCCTGCTCGATATTCATCGCCGCAGAACCATAAGAAACCGTAGGAAGATTCGGATTTTTCCTTCGTTTCTCCTCCAGAAGCCGGCAGAAGGCTTCTGTGCAGGCCCTTTCCTGCGTTTCATCGCGCAGGATCACACAGAATTCATCTCCGCCCATGCGATAACAACCGCCGTATCTCGCGTAAGCACCTTTCATGCAATCCGCAATTTCCTTCAGGCACCGGTCTCCGTAAAGATGACCGTAGGTATCATTGATTTCCTTGAATCGGTCCACATCAAACACAATGAGAACCTTGTCCCCGCTTCTTACCATGGATGTCCGGTTCAGATAGCTCGCCTGATTGAGAAGCCCGGTCAGTCCGTCCAGCTGATTCCACATTTCATTGCAGTAGATATAATACAGAACCGCAATCAGCGTCACACACAGCCAGGTGGTATGAATCTGCGGGAAAGCAAGCTGAACGAGCATTCCCAGAATAAGAAACCCCATCAGCGGATAGATCAGAATCCGGCTTCTGTTCTGATAAAAAATGGCCGATGCCGCAGTTGCCATTGCCAGATAAACAATACCGGCAGCGAACATAAAAACATAAACATGGAAATGTCCTCCGCGGAAATAAACATTGTCCGCAGTCACACCGAAAACTCTTCCGGACGGCAGGCTTGCTGCCAGAAAAACGACATATCCAAGCCAGATCAATGCCGCCGCTTTCCGGATCCGGAGTGCTTTTCCTCTCTTATCCAGAATCTGTACCAGGCAAAGAGGCACGGCAGGCGTCAGACCAAAACCAAGATAATTGGTCAGAAGATTGACAAGGCGATATTCTGGTGGAGTACGATCCACGACAACCGTGATCACCTCCAGAATGGAAATTGCCGCAATCAGAATATAGGTTCGTAAAAATCCTCTCCGCTGACGACGACTCAGGTTCTCACTCTCATAGATCAGCATACACATGAACAGGAGAACCACGACGTCAATCGCCGTCAGAATCAGAAAATACTCATCCAAAACACTTCTTCCTTTATTTTTGTACTCTTTTCTCGCAAATCGTCTGCAGCCTTACCTTTGCTCGAATTCGGATGCCACATCTTCCAGGAGCTTGCGGATGGGAAGATGCTGCGGACAGACCTTCTCGCACTTGCCGCACTTTAAGCAGTCCGAAGCAAGGCTTCCTTCCTTTGTATATACATCATGATAGTAATGATCCGCATCCCAGTCCGCGTGGATCTGCTTTGTATTCATAACGGCAAACAGATCCGGAATCAGAATCTTCTTCGGACATCCGTCGGTGCAGTAGCGGCAGCCTGTGCAGGGAATGAGATTCTGCTTATGAAAAATCTCCTGTACCTTGCGGACTGCCTCCATCTCCTTGTCATCCAGCGGCCTGAAATTCTTCATGAAGCTGATGTTGTCCTCCATCTGCTCCATGGTACTCATTCCGGAAAGGACCATCATCATACCGGGAAAGCCTGCCGCAAACCGAAGCGCATAGCTGGCTGCGCTCCCGCCCTGCAGATCCTCCAGAACCCTGGCTGCCTCCTCCGGGAGATTGACGAGATTACCTCCCTTAACCGGCTCCATGACAATCACCGGCTTGTTGTGCTTACGGCAAACCTCGTAGCAGCGGCGGCTCTGAACCGCAAGATCATCATAATCCGCGTAGTTGAACTGGATCTGAACCACCTCTACCTCCGGATATTCCGTCAGAATCTTCTCCAGAAACTCCGGCGTATCATGGAAGGAGAATCCGACGTGACGGATCTTCCCTTCCTTCTTCAGTTCAAAGGCCGTTTCATAGGCTCTGCATTTCCTGAAATGATCGAAATTCCCCGCTCCCTGCGCGTGCATCAGATAGAAATCGAAATAATCCACACCGCAGGCCTCAAGCTGACTCTGGAAAAACGGCCGGATGTCCTCCTCCTTCTGAAAATAGGTGGCCGTCAGCTTATCCGTCAGAATATAGCGATCTCTGGGATAGCGGCTGG
>HF986583.1:6772-10070 GCA_000431495.1 Firmicutes bacterium CAG:791
TGAAGCCTGCCTCCAGAAAGGCATCCACCATCTTCTTCGACTGCTCCAGGTCCACGTCCTCTCCCATCATCGGAAGACGCATACATCCAAACCCGAAGTTCTTCTTAATTCGTTCCATTTCTTTTCTTCCTTCCCAAATCCCGGAAAAGTAATTGACATCCCCTTCTCTTTCCGATATTCTCGCAGTTGTTGCAATAAAAACATCTTACCTCATTATAAATGGATTTTGCCTATGAATCTACTCGAGCTTTTCGCCGATTCCCTGCTGGATGCGGGAATTGACACGCTGAAACTGATCCCGTTCCTGTTTGTCACCTATCTGATCATGGAAGCCCTTGAGCGGCGTACCGAGGATAAGTCCCAGGACCTCATCCGGAAAGAAAACGTCGGCCGTTTCGGTCCCGTCTTCGGCGGAATCGTCGGCATTGTTCCACAGTGCGGCTTCTCCGCCTCTGCTGCAAGTCTTTACTCCGCCGGACTGATTTCAACAGGAACCCTCCTTGCGGTTTTTCTTTCCACTTCCGATGAAATGCTCCCGCTGTTCATCTCCGCGCAGCTTCCCATCGGACAGATGGCAAGAATTCTTGCCGTAAAGGCAATCATCGCCGCATTGACCGGTCTGGTCATCGACTGTATTCTCCATCGAATTCGCCTGCATCAGCATAAAAAGGGCAATCATGAGAAGCACATCCATGACCTTTGTGAGCAGGAGCACTGCGGCTGTGAGGAGGAAGAGGGAAGCATTCTGAAATCCGCCTTCATTCACACGCTGCACATCACGCTGTTCGTTTTCCTGATCACGCTGGTTCTCACACTCATTGTCGAAGGCTTCGGTGAGGATGCCATCAGGGGACTTCTGTCCAATCACCGCGCCGCCGGCGTGTTTCTGTCCGCCGCAGTCGGTCTGATTCCCAACTGTGCTTCCTCTGTCATGATTACACAGCTCTATCTTGACGGTCTTCTGGAGGCCGGCCAGATGATGGCGGGGCTCCTCGTCAGCGCAGGTGTCGGACTTCTTGTTCTGTTCCGCACCAATTCCCACCACCTTCGGGAGAACCTCCGGATTGCGGCTCTTGTTTATGCCGCAGGCGTCTTCTGGGGACTGCTCCTTACGGGTTTTGGCATTGCATTGTAAATGGAACTTCTGCGTCGGCATGACCATTGTGGTCCCTGTTTTCATCTGGATTCTGTGCCGGGCAGCCGGAAAGCTCCCCGGGCGCAAAGCTCCCGAAAAGGAAGAACCGAAGGAAGCACCACAGGTACCTCCGGATGATCTCCGATGAATTTCTCCATCCAGACCATGTCATACCACCGGTCAAACTTGTAAGCACACTTTTCAAAGCGTCCTACCATGCGGTATCCGGAGTGCTCGTGAAACCGGATGCTGTCCTCGTTCAGATACGGATCCTGCCCGCGCGGGGCCGCAATACAGGCCTCCGCATTCCGGATTCCCTGAAGCCGAAGAGCCTCCTCCAGTGCTTCGTATAAGGCTCTTCCCACACCTTTTCTTCGCGTGTCCCCGTCCACATAGATGGAGGTCTCAACCGCCCAGTCATAAGCGGCTCTTCCTTTGAAGGCTCCGGCATACGCATATCCTTCGATTCTTCCATTCTTCTCTTCCACAAAATACGGATATTTCTCCAGAGTACTACGGATTCTCTCCCGAAATTCTTCTGCGGAAGGTACTTCATATTCAAAGGTAATCGCAGTATCTGTGACATAGGGACGGTAGATCTCCAGAAGTCTTGCCGCATCCTCTTCCCGGGCAATACGAATCATCCTCTCTTCTCCTCTATTCCAGCACCAGCGCACAGGCGGCATTTTACGCAAAAAAGAACCGGCACAGACGATTCTGTTGTCCGTGCCGGTTCCGTTTCTTTTATTTCTTCAGCGGGCTCTCGCGGTAAATAATATCCGTTCGGGCAGGTCCGTTGGAAACCATGGTAATCGGATAGCCAATCTGCTCCTCAATGAAGTTTACGTAGTCTCTCGCCTCCTTCGGAAGCTCCTCAAAGCTCCGGATTCCGCGAATATCACACTTCCAGCCCGGCATCATCTTATACACAGGCTTGCAGCGCGAAAGATCCTTGGTAACCGGGAACTCCGTGATTTCCTGACCGTCAAGCTCATACGCCACGCAGACCGGAATCTCATCCAGGTAGCCGAGGTCATCCAGAACGGTAAAGGCCACATCCGTGCAGCCCTGCAGCCGACAGCCGTATTTCGAAGCGACACAGTCATACCAGCCGACTCTTCTCGGACGGCCTGTCGTTGCGCCGTATTCTCCGCCGTCTCCGCCGTGATTGCGAAGCGTCACCGCCTCATCCCCGAGAACCTCGGAAACAAACTCACCTGCACCGACTGCAGAAGAATATGCCTTGGAGACAACAACGATCTGTTTGATTTCATAGGGCGGAATTCCTGCGCCGATTGCACCGTATCCGGCAAGCGGAGAAGAGGACGTAACCATCGGATAGATGCCGTGGTCAGGATCCTTCATGGTGCCAAGCTGTCCCTCCAGAAGAACCGTCTTTCCTTCCTTCAGGGCACCGTCCAGATACAAGGATACATTGCCAAGATACGGCTTTACCTTGTCTC
Organism: Firmicutes bacterium CAG:791; assembly: GCA_000431495.1. GTDB lineage: Bacteria > Bacillota > Clostridia > Lachnospirales > Lachnospiraceae > CAG-791. Next base: position 9,371 of record HF986583.1, read on the forward strand.
TGCGTTCCTTGATCCAGTTCAGGATTGCCTCCTGATCAAGCGGCTCCGAATGGTACAGATTGACAAGAAGCGCATTCTTAATCTCAGCGATCCGTGCAATCTTCTCCTTCAGGACATCATCCTCCTGGAAGAACTCATTGATCTGCCATCCGATCTTGGCGAATTTGTCGGAATAAAACGGAGCGATGCCGGACTTCGTGGAGCCGAAGCTCTTTCCGGCAAGCCTTGCCTCCTCCAACGTATCAAAGGCAATATGGTAAGGCATCATGACCTGTACCCGGTCCGAAACCATCAGCTGAGGCTCCGGAACTCCCTGTGCCTCAATCTGTGCCAGCTCATCAACAAACTTGTCAATGTCAAAGGCCACGCCGTTTCCGATGATGTTCATGATATTCTGATGGAACACGCCGGAGGGCATCAGATGAAGTGCAAATTTACCGTACTCATTGACGATCGTATGTCCTGCATTCGCACCGCCCTGAAAACGGATGACCACATCCGCAGTATCTGCAAGTGTATCTGTGATCTTGCCCTTTCCTTCATCGCCCCAGTTGGCACCAACCACTGCCTTAACCATATTTACCTCCCTTGCCGCAGTCTGACTGCGACATCGATATTGTTCACACAACCGGTCGTAGTATACCTCATTCCCCGGGAAAATAACACCTGTCAGCAGGAAATCTCCGCGGTCATTCCGAGA
>HF986583.1:10169-11154 GCA_000431495.1 Firmicutes bacterium CAG:791
GTGCACAGCCGATGTACTTCTTCGGATCAATGTACTGATCCAATTCTTCCCGGGTCATATGGAATTTCGGATCCTCTGCAATCAGATCCAGAAGATTGTTATCCAGTCCTTCCTCCTTGACGCGGCGGCCGGCCTTCATCGAAAGCTCGCGGATCTCCTCATGGAACTCCTGGCGGTCTCCGCCCATTTTTACCTCGTCCATCATGATGTTCTCGGGTGCCATGAACGGAAGCTCTGCAGCCAGATGCTTCTCAATGACCTTCGGATAAACCTTCAGGCCGTCTGTGACATTCAGGCACAGATCCAGGATGCCATCGATGGCCAGGAAGCCCTCCGGAACGGAGAGTCTCTTGTTTGCAGAATCATCCAGCGTTCTTTCAAACCACTGGGTTCCGGACGTAATGGCCGGATTCAAAACATCCACCATGACATAGCGGGCCAGTGAGCAGATGCGCTCCGAGCGCATCGGATTGCGCTTATAGGCCATCGCCGAGGAACCGATCTGTGTCTTCTCAAACGGCTCCTCCACCTCCTTGAGGTGCTGAAGGAGACGAATGTCCGTTGCCATCTTCATCGCAGAAGCCGCAATGCCGCCGAGCGTGTTCAGCACAAAGGTATCCACCTTGCGGGAGTAGGTCTGTCCGGACACCGGATAGCAGGCAGCAAAGCCCATCTTCTCCGCAATCATGGGATCCAGACGGTCCACCTTCTCGAGATCACCGTCAAACAGCTCCAGGAAGGAAGCCTGCGTTCCCGTCGTCCCCTTGCTTCCAAGAAGCTTAAGCTGGGAAATCGTGTGGTCAACTTCCTCAAGATCAAGAACAAACTCATTCAGCCAGAGACTTGCTCTCTTTCCGACCGTCGTCGGCTGTGCCGGCTGGAAGTGTGTGAAGCCAAGCGTCGGCTGCGCCTTGTACTCATCCGCAAAATCTGCCAGAGCGGCAATGACATTGACCAGCTTCTTCCGAACAAGAAGAAGAGCGTC
>HF986583.1:11215-17555 GCA_000431495.1 Firmicutes bacterium CAG:791
TAGCAGCTGGTTGCTCCCAGATGGATGATGCCCTTTGCCTTCGGGCACTGAAGACCGTAAGCATAAACATGACTCATGACATCGTGGCGGACAATTTTCTCGCGGGCCTGTGCCTCTTCGTAATTGATATCCTCCGCGTGCTCCTTCATCTCCGCAATCTGCTCATCGGTGATATCCAGTCCCAGCTCCTTCTCTGTCTCAGCGAGTGCAATCCAGAGCTTTCTCCAGGTCCGGAATTTCTTATCCGGAGAAAAGATATACTGCATCTCACTGCTCGCATACCTCGTGGAAAGAGGACTTACATACTTATCGTGTGCCATACTGATCTCCTTTCGTACATCACTAAGCAACCGGCGCCGCCAGAGACGACCGGTACTCTTCCTTTAACTTCTGAAGTGTCTGATGCAGTGCCACTTCATAGCTTGCATCCTGTCCCTCGCTCTGATAACGCTTCAGCGAATCAATCGCGAGCTTGCGCTCCGAAGCATTGAAGCCGGCAATGAGGGAATCCATCCGCTTCTCCAGCTCCAGAGAAGCGTTGACGCTCTCCGGATGCTCCGAAACAAAAGAAATATATTCCGAATCCGATAACCCGAGCCGGGTCGCAGCAAGGTAGTTCAGATAGATTTCGCTGCTTCCCGTCAGCTGATATGCCTTTTCATAGCAGGAGGCCGCCGCCCGGAACCGGAACAGCTGTGCATAAATTCTTCCTTCCTCGCACAGAATCCGTGTCCGCATCCGCCGCTCCGGCGAAGGGAGGGAGGCAAGAATCGCGTCATATTCCTCCAGTGCCTCGTACGGCCTTGCCCCCTCCGCAAGGTAGGAAGCATTCGCCATCCTTTTCTCAAAGGGCTCCATGCCCTGTCCGGAGGAAACAATCTGACGTGTGGTCTCCTCCTTCTCCTGCGGGACAAAGCCGACATAGGTCAGGATTTCAGAGACAAAATCCGACAGTGCCCGTTCCTTGCCCAGATACGGAGCCAGACGGTCTGCCAGCTCCGGAAGGCCGCACTCCTCTCTCAGCCAGGAAACAAGCGAAGGATCCATGATCCCGGCATCCAGAATCTGAGCGCTCTGAACCAGAGAATAACACAGCTCTTCCGCGGAATAAACATTTCGTTCAATTTTCTCAATCCGGTACGGCTTGTCCGCCAGCCGTCCGACCGCATAGATTACTCTTGCCATTTGTCGCTTTCCTTATTTTCCTGTCTGTCAGGCTCCTTCAAGAACCAGATCCTGTTCCCAGCGCAGGCCGCTCGAAGGGAAAATATCTCCAAAGCCCAGATCCTCGATCCGGATATGAAGCTTCACCGGCGAGAGCATGGAGAACTCCATTCGCACTCTTGTCATGCGCCCCTCCCGGACCGGCAGGCGATCCAGCCGGATGTGAAACGGCTCCTCCCTTCCGCCCGTCAGAGGATGGAGAATCAGATTGATTTCTGCTGTACTGTCCAGAACAAGCTCCGCCGAGCATTTGACCTCATACCAGTTCACGCCGGCATCCACCAGGGAAATCCGGGCGGGCTCTCCGCGATCCAGTGCCGTCACAAGAATGTTGCTGCGCAGCTTGTTCGAATCCAGGAACAGATAACGGGACAGGATTTCCGGCTTCTCCTCCTTGAAGACAGCGCCGTATGCAGCTCCCTTGCTGAACAGATTTCCCCCGAGAAACGCCCGTCTTCCCTGGCAGAGAAATGCCGTCGACTTCTTCATCCAGCTTCCCTTGAAGCCGCTTCCCACCAGATAAACCGAAGAGAAATTGTGCCCGGCAAGCTCATCCTTCAGAATATTCTTGAACTCAAGGTCCCTTCCGGCATCGTCCTTCGCAAACAACCCCGGGTATTCATTTTCCTCCAGATAGGACACCACCGGAGTCGTATGCGGATTGAAAATCAGCTTTGTAACATGAAGCCTTCCGCCCGTTTCATAGTCAAACAGGGCAGCCGCAGGCTCCCGCAGAGACTCGTCCTGATTCAGCATAAAATCATAAAAGGATCCGGCAAAGCTCTGATAGTACACCTTCGCCTTCAGATCAAGTCTTCTGCGTACATTTTCCAGAAGCCCGATCATTCTTGCATCCATCGTCCTGGCCGTGAACATGACGGCGGCGATCTCTCCGCCGGGAACTGCAAGCTCCAGATACCGCAGGCATCGATTCACATAGAGGGCAAGAAGCGCCGCCGGATCATACTCCGTATCCTCAAGAACCACGGGAGCTCCATCCAGTGCCATGGACAGGAGCCTTGGAAGAAAAATATGATTCTCCTCCGAAGAATGCGAAACCGCCTCTTCTCCGAAAAACCACTGATTCTCACCGACCGTCTTGCACAGCGCCATCGGGATATCGAATTGATCGCTCCCCGGCACAGCAGACCAGGTAACCGGCTCCTGAAGAAGTCTCCCCTTCTGCCAGCGGCAGTATGAAATCTGGCAGACATCATCCCGCAGATCCATTCCCGCCATATATTTTTTCTCACTCTGTCTGTCAAAGAGCATGAATTACTGCCTTTCTCTGTCATCGAAAAGCCGGGCCGCAAGCCAGGATTTCCGGCTGTATTTCTCCAGATGTGAAAGTGCCTCCGCGTCGCGTCCAAGTGCCGTCAGCATCGCGATTTCATTGATGGCACGGAAGCGGTCCTGACCGGACACCGGCGTTCTGGCATCCTGCCCGATGGTGCCGCTCTCTACCACGTTCTTCTCTGCATCGTCATCGGTGATGTAATAATGCATCTGCTCTCCGAAGAACAGAAGGAAGCCCGTGACATAAACGCCCTCATACATTTCCTTCATTTCCTTCGCCGCATAGGGATCCCGGATTCCGTTCTGCTCCATCGCATAGTGATACAGCACGCGCTTCCCTGCATTCTCCGCACTCGAGCGGTATTCCACCAGCGTCTCATCCGCATAAGCCTGAAGCCCCGGCAGTACCCCGATAAACTGGCGGAAGAAGGGGAATACGATCTTCTGGGACAGAAGATCCGACAGGAACAGGCTTGTGACCTCCAGATCCTTATCCGCAATTTCGCCGGACTGCTCCGAACGACGCTTCAGCCAGGCAATCCTGCAGATGTCAAGGAGCGGAACTCCCTGCCGGCCGAATTCTCCCGTAAGATCGAATTCCTCCTCCGACATTTCCTTCCTGCCCGTGAAGTAGAAATGGCTTGCCTGTGCCAGCGCATCCGCAAGAAGCTCCGAGTCCGTTCCGTCCTTCCTGCAGTCCGAAATCAGCTCACTCCGGCATTCCAGATATTCACCGGTAAACAGCATCTGGCGCAGCATGCGCCGCTCCAGAACTCCCTCCTCCAGATCAAAGCCCTTCAGCGCCAGACGAATCCGGTTCATCTCACTCGTCAGTCCATCCCAGAAGCCTGCGAGAAAGGTAAGAACCGTCTCATTGTAGCTTCCGCGGGAAAATGCCAGGAAAGAGAGCTCCGTCAGATCCTCATCGTCCGCAGGCACCTTCTCCTCAAGCAGCTCCGTGCATATGCGAAGAAGAACATCTCCGTCCACTCCGTTCGTTCCGAATCTCTGCACCCAGGAAGCCGCCTTTCCCGCAAAGCCGCGCACGGAAAGCGCCCGCAGCATCTCATTGCGCGATTCGGCATCCAATCCCTCCGGCTCCAGCTTCTCCAGAAAATCATCCAGATTCTTCGTATCTCCCTGCTTCTCATAAAAGCGAAGAAGCTCTGACCGCAGATGTCCCCGGAAGCTCTCCGGAATGAGCGGATTCTCCGCAAGACTGCGGTATACTGCAGAGGTCTCCTCCGTAACAGGGTAGTCTGTTTTCCCCAGGCCTGCCAGATACAGATCAAAGCCGATGTTGCTGACGCCGTACAGACTCAGAAGCTTCGCAAGCTTCCGGTAATTCAGCAGATGCTCCGCCTCATCCGGGCTTCCGACACGGCGGTCTCCATTGTCCTCCTCAAAAAAAAGGCCTGCATCCTCTCCGTATACCGGAACAAACGCCCTTCCCTCCTTCAGAGGGAAAAGCTGCTCCTCTCCAAAATGAGGATAGACAAGAACAAGCCGTCCTGCCCGGGCAGTCTTCTCCCGGACAAAGCAGGAAAATACCGCCGGCACCGCAGCAGCGGCTGCCTCACCAGACAGCGCCCGCCCGGAGGTCAGATAAGCTTCGTACAGAAAGGCCAGATCCGGACTCATCCGCTGCTGCAGAAGCTGCTCCTGTGTAAAGCGAAGAATCTGCGGCAGATACTGATCCATCAGCTCCGCACAGCTCTCCTTGTTCTCAAGAACATATCGGTACAGATAAGCACTTGCGGCAGCCGGAAGGGAATTCTGAAATGCAAAATACCGCACAATCATCTGCGGCAGCCCGCCTTTATAATCCACCGGAAGCGACAGCATGTAGTAATCGAGGAGCCTTGTAATCGTAAGTCCTGCATCCACTCCTCTCTGGTACCAGACAAAACAGGAAGGATCCGTTTCGTTTCCGCGGATCAGGAGCGTACAAATGCTCTCCAGAACATCTCTTCTCCGAAGATCCGGTATCTGCGCCTCGTATGCCTTTGCCAGAATCCGGAACAGACGCTCCGAGAAGGTCTTTCTGCGGATTGCAAGATAATTCAGCTGCGTGATGACCGGTTCAGTCAATATCTCGTGTTTTGCCGCAAAATAAAGAGTTTGCAGCTCCATATCTCCCAGCTCATACCAGAAGTCCGCGGATTCCTGCATCAGCTGATAATATTCCAGATACAAAAGAGGCGAACGGCAGCCCGCTTCATAATTCTTACGGAGCATGCGCGCTGTTTCCTTCGTTCGCCGCATCCGCTCCGTATCGGCATACAGAAGAAGCCAGGTGATCCAGAAGTTTTCCGGGTTTCGTCTCTGCTCCTTTGCAAGCTCCCTCACGGCGTCGTCAATGACGCGGAAGGAAGGCTGCGCCCCTGCCGCTTCGCTCTCTGCACAAAGGACCGTAAGATACATCCGATATGCATACGTCAGATCATCCTCCAGATCGAACTGGAAAGAGGAAAACGGCGGGAGCTCCTCGTCCGTTCCGGACAATCTCCGGTTGAGAGCCTCCAACTCCCAGATGGCCTCCTGTTCCTTATGCACCGTCAGAAGATAGTGGATCTTGTACAGTGCCGTCATCGGATTGTTCCGGTCCGCATCCTGGAGCTTCTGTACAAGACCTCCCATGTGGGCCGCAAACGTCTTTCCGCTGCACTTGTGGCAACGCATCTGCACATATTCCTGCATCATCTGCAGAATTACCTGCTTCTGCTCTCTCCTGTGGATCGTACGAAGCGCCGTTCCCATTCCACTGGAGACAACCACAGGGATCCGGATTACTTCCCCATAAGCCGCAAGCAGCGTAATCGCCCCGAAATTGCGTCCCGCGTGGAGTGCGGACGGATCTACGATAACCGTAATCACAGCTGTCTGATCCCGGAACAGGGAATCTGTCAACTCGCCGGCATCGACGGTAAGGAAATCACCGGATGTGAAAATCCGGACTCTCGTATAGCCCCAGCCATTTCGACGCAGGCGAATCGGACAAGGAATCTTCTGTGTCTGCGATGCCGGGAGATCCATTGCAAGCTCCTTCTGATCCACCGTATATTCCACAGGCTGCTTCTTCCCCGCGGCGATCAGAAACTCTTCCATATTGTGTTCATTTCCGCTTACGGCAGAAAGCCCGCGGTACAGTGAATGGATCCGCTCCCCCTCTTTTGCCGCGACCGCCTCAAACTCTTTCCGGTAAAACAGGTCTGCCGCTTCTCTCCAGTTCGCTCTGGCAAGATTGGTAAAATGAAGAAGATTCTTCATCGGCCCAAGACTTGACTCCAGCGTCTCCTCCTTCACCTTTGCATGAAACGGGATTTCGTATTCCCCCATGTCAGAGAGAATCCGGAAGCTCCCATCCAGCTGATCTCCGAAAGACAGCCCGGCAGCATCCAGACGGTAGGAAATGACCTCCTTCGCCCCGGAAAAAATATTAGTCATCAGACGCACGGCAGGCTCCGAGGACAGAACAAAACCATTTGCCGTCCTCCCCTCCGGTCCGTAAATCGTAAAAGAGCCCTCATATACCGCTCCGGGAACCAGATCCATATCAATCGAGTCTGCCGAAAAAGTAAGGGATCCCTTTCTGATATGAAATTTCTCTCCGCCCATTTTCCCGCGTTCCTGATACTGCAGCATGGTGTACTCCCTTACGTAAATGATAAATGTACTCTTTCCGGAATTCGAAATCCGGCAGTCTGCGCATCGCGCAAAAAGCCTCCGATCCCGACATTATATTATACCATATCCTCCCCGAAGTCCGAAGTACGCTGTCCGGTGCACCGTCAAAAAGAGGGGCGTCATCTGCTGCCTC
>HF986583.1:17617-40320 GCA_000431495.1 Firmicutes bacterium CAG:791
TAAACACGATGCAGCCCGGCAGAGGAGTCCTCAGTTCTCCTCTTCTCCGTTCGGTGCTTTCTTCTCTTCCTCAGCGGCTTCCGGTGCGGCCTCCGCACACGTTTTCTCCTTGCCGGCACCCGTAAGAATCATCATAATCTCGTTCGTGCGGGCAACAAACTTCGCCATTTCATCCGGCGTAAGAGGCGCATTCTGAAGCTTTGCCAGATCGTACAGCTGTGCGCATACCGTCTGTGCGTCCTTTTCATCCTGGTGCTGCTCCACATACTGTACCAGCGGATGCTTTGCATTCAGAATGAGGGTCTGTCCCTCATCCCCGAACATGCCAAGATCCGAACCGCCCATGGAATACATCTTCATCATATCCTGCATTCTGCGGCTCTGCTCGTCTACCTTCAGAAGGGAAGAAACATTCTTCTCCTTCAGATTCTCGAGAACAACCTTCAGCTTGTCATTGCCAAGAGCCTTGCGGACGGTCTTCTCAAGCTCCTTGCTCTGCTCTTCCAGAGCCTTTGCATCCTTCTTGCTGGTGCGTCCCTTCAGAACCTCATCCACACCCGCATCGATCCGTGCAAAGTGGATGCCCTCGTTCTTCATCTCCAGCTGCTGGATGAACGGAGAATCAATGTTGGAATTCAGGATGAAGGCCTGCAGCTTATGGTCGCGGAACATACGGATGTACTGTCCCTGCTGCTGCTCGTTCGTCACATAATAAATTGTGCGCTCCTTCTTCTCTTCTTCCGCAGTCTTGTCTTCTTCCTTTTTCTCGTCGACAACCTCGGCTTCCACCTTGTTGCCGTCCTCATCCACTGCCGAAGCCTTCTCATCCGGATCGGTCTTATTCACCTCCAGTGCCTCCGGCAGAGTCAGATACTTGCCGTCAAGATCCTTGAAGAGAATGTAATCCGTCATCTTCTCGCAGAACTTGTCATCCTTGAGGCAGCCATACTTGATGAACGGGCTGATATCATCCCAGTACTTGTCATAGTTGTCCTTATCGGTCTTGCACATTCCGGCAAGCTTGTCGGCGACCTTTTTTGTGATGTAATCCGAGATCTTCTTCGCAAAGCCATCGTTCTGCAGTGCGCTTCTCGAAACGTTCAGCGGAAGATCCGGGCAGTCAATGACACCCTTTAAGAGCATCAGAAACTCCGGAATAACCTCCTTGATGTTGTCCGCGATGAAGACCTGATTGTTGTAAAGCTTGATCACGCCTTCTGCAGATTCGTATTCCAGATTGATCTTCGGGAAATACAGAATTCCCTTCAGATTGAACGGATAGTCCATGTTCAGATGGATCCAGAACAAGGGCTCCTTGTAATCATTGAACAGCTTCCGGTAGAACTCCTTGTACTCGTCATCCGTGCAGTCCTTCGGATTCTTGATCCACAGAGGACTCGGATCATTGACAAGCTCCGGGCGCTTGCGGATCTTAAGCTGCTTCTCCTCCGGCTTTGCCTGCTCCGGTGTTGTCTTCTCCTCCGTTCCTTCGTCCTTGCTCTCTGCAGAGGCTGCCTCTGCCTTTTCTTCCTTCTTCGGCTCGATCACCTCAATGACAACATCGTCCGGACGGCGCTCCGACTCCCTGATGGTCTGTGTCTCCTTGGTGTCCTTCACCGACAGATAGATCTCGGTCGGCATGAAGCCGCAGTACTTGTCAATCACCTCGCGGGCACGATAGTAATTCGAGAACTCCACGCAGTCCTCCGACAAATGGAGGGTAATGGTCGTTCCGACCTCCTTCCTGTCGGTCTCCTCCATAGTGAACTCGCTGCCGCCGTCGCACTCCCAGTGAACGGCCTTCGCTCCCTGCTGATAGGAAAGCGTATCGATGGTGACAAGCGAAGATACCATGAACGCCGAATAGAAACCCAGTCCAAAGTGGCCGATGATCTGATCGTTGTTCGCCTTATCCTTGTATTTATTCATGAAGGCTTCCGCACCGGAGAAGGCAATGTTGTTGATATATTCCTTCACCTCGTCCGCTGTCATGCCAAGTCCGTTATCGGTAATCTGAATGGTCTTGCTCTCGGGATCCAGAACCACGTCGATTCTTGCCTTCCAGCCCTCCGGAAGCTCCGTTTCCCCCATCATTTCCAGCTTCTTCAGCTTTGTAATTGCATCGCAGCCATTGGAAATCAGCTCACGATAGAAAATATCATGGTCACTGTACAGCCATTTCTTGATAATCGGGAACATGTTCTCGCTGTTAATGGATAACTGTCCTTTTTCTGCCATAATTCTCATTCCTTTCTATGACAAACGGTCATTTTCTCATAAACTCAAGTCTAGTCCCTGCCACTTGCAAAGTCAACAAAAAATTAGCACTCACCAAAGGTGAGTGCTAACAATCCTGATCAGTTTCCAGCTGCAACCTCAAAAAAACGGTCCGTGGTAACTTCCGGATCCTCGCAGAGTGCAATCTGGTTCCACCGGTCCTCGTTCAGCTGACAGTCCATTCCGGAAACATAGGAGTCGTAGGCCTGATCATAGGCTTCCTCCAGACGCTTCTGAAGAATGGCCTCCTTGTTGGACTCCAGCGATGCCTCATCGGAGGTCGCGATCGGCTTGATAATACGATATCCATCCTTTGTCTCGACAACATCTGATATCGTCCCGACCTGCTGGCCAAACGCCGCTTCCTCAAAGGCACTGTCCACGTCTCCCTTTGCAATGGTATACGTGCTGACCGAATCCTCGTTATATTTTGAAATGTAAGCGGAAAATGTGATTCCGAGAAAATTGTCCATTCCGTTCTGAATTTCATCCCGGATGGCCTGCGCCCTGGCCTTGGCTTCCGCCTTCCTGCTCTCATCAAATTCCGTCCTGCTGCCGTCTGCGTTCTCTGTATACGTCTTCACCAGAATGCTCTGAACCGTCACGGTTCTGGCCTCGTCATCACTGACCTCACGGGGAACGTCCGAAATCAGCTGATCTGCCATTTTGGCTGCGAGCAGATAATCCTTCATCATCTCTTCGGCATCAAGTGCCGAAATGCCAAGGTAATCCTTCTCCGCATCCGAAAGGCTTTCCATGTACGCTGCCCCCCGCTTTCTTGCGTCCGAAACCTCGGTTTCATCCAGAAGAATCCCTTCCGCGGATGCAATCTGATTCAGCGCCTTTACCTTGACGAGCCGCTCCAGTGCATTCTCCTTCAGAGAATTTCCCACCGTTTCGTTCCCGGAACGGGTGAAAACATCACTCCCGTAGTCCTCCTTGTAGCGGTTCTCCATTGTGGTAAGGTATACCCGCAGCTCCCTGCAGGAGCCGCTCTGATCTCCGACATTAAACAGCTCATCCCGGTCCAGCCCGGTCACAAAGACCACCTTTCCGCAGCCGGCGGCTGACACGGCAAGAAGCGCCGCAAAAGCCATGGGAACCACGCGCATTCTCAGCTGCCTCAGAATTCCCAGCTTCGTTCTCTTCGTCATTTCTTTACCCGCTCATATTTCACAAACGTGTAGGGAATGTCAAAATACGTCTGTTCTTCGCCTTCCATGGTCTTTTCCCATTCCGGATCCGCATCCAGATCCGGAAAATAGGCATCCGCTTCATAAGCGTAATCCACCATGGTTACATGGATGGTATCACAATAGGGAAGGAGTTCCTTATAGACGGAGGCTCCGCCGATGACCATCAGGCTGTCCGGATCCTCGTCCTTCAGCAGCTCCAGAAGCTCCTCTATGCTGTGTACAACCTCTGCACCGCGCACCGTATAGGCGGGATTTCCTGACAGAATGACATTGCGTCTCTGATCCAGAGGCTGTGCCATCGGGAAGGTTTCAAGTGTCTTTCTTCCGTAGATGATGGTCTTTCCCTTGGTTTCCTGACGGAACATTTTGTGGTCATTCGGAATGCTGACCAGAAGGCTTCCCTTATATCCGATTCCCCAGTTGCGATCCACTGCTACAATTGCCTGCATATTCTGCTCCTCTTTCCTGCGGTTATTTTTCTTCAATTAAATGGCGATCGGAATGTCCCTGATCTGATCTCCCGCCACCTGATAGTTCTCCAGCTTCACATCTTCTCTTGTAAACTGATAAAAGTCATGAATGTCCGGATTGATCCAAACCTTCGGCGCAGGCTGCGGCGTTCTGGACATCAGCTCCTTCACTGCATCCACGTGACGGTCGTAAATATGCGCGTCCGCAACAACGTGAACAAACTCGCCGGCTTCCATATCGCAGACCTGTGCGAGCATCGCAAGAAGGCAGGCATACTGCCACTCGTTCCACGCAAAGGCAGCCAGAATGTCCTGGGATCTCTGATTCAGAATTCCATTCAGTGTCAGCTTCTCATGCCCGGGCTTCTGAATCACATTGAACGTCATGCTGTATGCGCAGGGATGCAGATTCATCGCATGAAGATCACTGAAGGTATAGATGCTGGTCAGAATCCGTCTGGAAAACGGATTGTTCTTCAGATCATAAATCACACGGTCAACCTGATCCATGTACCAGCAGCCATCCGGTCCCTTCAGTGCATGTGCCCTTTTCATTTCCTCTGTCTCCGGAACAAGGACATCCGTGACAAGCTCCGTCTCCGGAACCGCGTCTGCAAATGCAGCTCCGAAGGCACGGCGAAGGCCCTCCTCTGTGACGTCATAATAGCGGTTCTTCACCGCCATCTGATACCCGTAGGCCTTTCCGATCGTTCCCTCCTCGTCAGCCCATTCATCCCAGACACCGGAATGCAGTTCGGAGATCTTATTGGACTTCTGTTGCCAGATCCACAAAAGCTCATCCAGCGCACTCTTTACCGGAGTCTTCCGAAGCGTCAGAACCGGGAACTCCTTCTGAAGGTCATATCGCGTCACCACGCCAAAGGTCTTGATCGTGTAGGCCGGTGTTCCGTCCGGCCAATGCGGCCGGACCTTCTGCCCCTCCGTCGTCGTCCCGTGCTCCAGAATGTCATTGCACATCCGGATAAAATTGTCATCAATCAATGCCATAACCGTAAACCTCCCATGGCTTTTTCATTTCCCGTTATCATATCAGATCTGATATTTTCTGCACAGATCGTTCAGCTCCCTTGTAAAAGCATCCAGTTCCTTGTTCGGCAGTCCCTGTGCCTTGCTGATGACGCCGTCCAGACGCTTCGCCGCGATCTTAAGCTTTGTAAAGGAATCTGAGGTTGTGCGCACCGCAGATTTTTCCTTTCCTGCCACAGGCACCGGTTTTGCAATCCGGATAAACGAGCCGGAAATCAGGTCATATTTTGTCCCGGAATAGGGAGCCATGGCCTTCAGCTCCTTCTCCTGCTCCAGACACTCCGCAAAAGCAGTGGCGGTTTCGTCATCGCCGTGAACCACAAAGACCTGCTTCGGCTTCGTCTCAAAGGCCGAGATCCACTCCAGAAGTCCCTCCTTGTCCGCATGGCCGGACAAGCCGTCAATCCGGGCAATTCTGGCCTTCACATCGTACTCTTCTCCGAACAGCCTGATCTTCTCCGCGCCGTCCAGAAGGCGTCTTCCCAGAGTTCCCTCTGACTGGTATCCGACAAACAAAATCGTGGAATCCGGATTTCCGATGTTATGCTTGATGTGATGCTTGATTCTTCCCGCATCGCACATTCCGGAGGCAGACAGAATCACCTTCGGCACGCGGTCATCGTTGATCGCCATGGATTCCTCTGTCGTGATGGACAAGTGAAGATTGGGAAAGGCCAGCGGGTTGATTCCCTGATTCAGAAGCGCTCTGGACTCCTCGTCGTAGCACTCGTTCTCGTTATCTTCAAAAATCCCCGTTGCCTCCACCGCCATCGGCGAATCCACATAAACCGGGAAATCACCATATTCCGGAACAAGATTCTGATCCTTGATCTGCCGGATAAAGGAGAGCATGACCTGCGTTCTGCCAACCGCAAAGGCCGGAATGACCACATTTCCGCCGCGCCGCATGGTGTCACGGATGACTTCTGCAAGCTGCAGAGTATGGTCTCTCTTAATCTTTTCATGCAGCCTTGTGCCATAGGTGGATTCCATCACGACATAATCGGCTTCCTTCGTAAATACGGGATCCCGGAGAAGCGGCTGATTCTTATTCCCGATATCCCCGGAAAATACAATCTTGCGTTCCTCGCCCCGCTCTCTCAGCCACAGCTCAATACTCGCAGAGCCGAGAAGATGCCCCACATCCGTAAAGCGGAAGGAGATCTCATCTCCAAGCGTAAAGATCTCATTGTACGGAAAGGCTTCAAAGAGCTGCAGGACATTCATGGTATCCTGCATCGTGTACACCGGCTCCACGCGGTCAGGAGAACCCTTTTTCCCCGCCTTGCGGTTCCGGTACTCTGCCTCCTGCATCTGAATGTGAGCGCTGTCCCGAAGCATCACGTCCGAAAGCTCCTTCGTTGCCTCGGTGCAGAGAATCCGGCCCCGGAAGCCATCTGCGTAGAGCTTCGGCAGCATACCGGTATGATCTATGTGTGCATGCGTCACAAAGACATAATCAATGTTCTCCGGCTTCACGGGAAGCGGTGCGTTTTCATACAGATTTTTCCCCTGCTCCATGCCGTAATCCACCAGAATGTTTCTGCTTCCTGCCCGCAGATAATGGCAGCTTCCCGTCACCTCATGATCTGCTCCCACGAATACCAGTTCCATATAGCCCCCTTTTCCCCGGTTCACTGCCCGGCTAAATCATCCCTCGGATCCCCCACAAAAGCACCAGATGCAGAGGGTAAAACACGTAAAAGAAATACTTTTCTGCCTTCCTTCGGGCCGGTCCCATTCCTTCCGTCCCGCGTTTTCCGTTATACCGATACAGGAAAAGGCAGGCGGGAAGCGCAAACCACTCATGCGCATCGGCGCAGCCAAGCCACAGCCACAGCGCGGCCGGAGCAAGCTTCGGCATGCCATGAAGAAGATACAGGAGCAGAACCGCCGTAACCCCCATTCCGCCGTAATCCAGCCGAAGGCTCTCGGCGAGCTCCCAGAAGATGGCTGCGACAAGAAGTGCGGAAACCGCGCGGAAGATGCCGGAGATTCCGGATAAGGCTCCGTGCTCCGGCCCCAGAATCCTGTCAATGATCATGATAAGAAGGAGTCCTTCTGCCAGTGTCGCCAGCGTATTCAGACTCACCGGAAGCTCCGAACCGATAGGGCCGGTATTGTTCATCAGATAAAACGGAAGCTGCGAGACTGCAGCCGCAGCGAAGAGCCTTCCGAGATATTTTCCCCGGTTTGCCGTGTGAAAGAAGCCCTCCACAATGCAAAAGACAAAAATCGGAAAGGCCTGCCTTCCGACAGCCCTCAGAATCCGGTCCAACCGGTACAGGAAATCGGAAGAAACCGCCAGCATCAGGCCGGTGCCCGGCTGCACTGCTCTCTCAAGAAAAATAACCGCCGCATGATCCACCAGCATCGCTATCACGGCGATCCGTTTCAGAATTGTCTCGCTCACACATCCTCCCGCAAATTGTCTGTATTCCAACTTCCTTTATTATAATGAAAACCCGGAAATTATGTTACACTTACCGTAATTATGACTTACAGGAAATATGAGGCAATCTGAAATGGCAAATTTACAGGATTATGTCATCTGGCGCGGCGATCTTTCGTTTGCCGAACGCCCGTTGACCGAACTGGACAATCTGGTCTTGTGCCAGCTTTCCTACATTGATATGAGCAGTGTTTTCCCTCATGGAGAGGTCATTGCCCTGCGCGATGTCGTGCAGGCCCTTCTGGACCGCGGCGGAATCCGCACACTCGTTGCAGATGGGGAAGAAAAGCATGACGAGTATGAGGAATTCGCACGCGCTGCTGCAGCATCCAGGCGCTTCGGGTCCCTCCTTATGACCAACTACGAGGACATTCTGGATCCGCAGCAGCAGATTCAGTTTTCTGCCGTGACCTTTCGCATTTCCAGAGATACCGCATTCATCGCTTTTCGGGGAACCGATGATTCCCTTGTCGGCTGGAAAGAGGATTTCATGCTTTCCTTTGAGAAAATCCCCGCACAGGAGCAGGCGCTTTCCTATCTGATGCGAGTGATGCAGCCGGATCTGCGTTATTACATCGGAGGTCACTCCAAGGGGGCCAATCTTGCGCTTTACGCTTCCTGCCTTCTCCCGAAGGAGCAGTTCGGACAGCTTTTGCACGTCTATGTCAATGACGGACCGGGCCTTTGTCCGGATGTGCTCGATACCTCTGTCATTGAGAGGATTGATCCCATTACCACCAAAATCGTCCCGGAATACGATGTCATCGGAAAGATTTTCGAGATGCCCATCACTGACAATCGCATCGTAAGGAGCAATGCCCGCGGCGTTCTTCAGCACGGCATTCTGACCTGGCAGCTGAGGGACGCAGGACTCGATCTGGTTTCCTCCAACGCCCCCGGCAGCATGTGGATCGGCCAGGTCCTTGACCAGTGGATCGGAGGCGTCTCCAACGTAGAAGACCGCAAAACCTTCGTCAATGATCTGTTTGACACCATCGGTGCATGCGGCATCACGAACTTCAATGAGCTCTCCGGCGTTGGCCCGGACGGCCTTGAGAGGATGCTCGGAACCGTCTCCCACATCAGTCCGGTTACGCTCGATGTGGCAAGAGCACTTCCCGTTGCCGCCGTAACCGGGCAGAGATCACAGGACACCTGGACCTACCGGCTGACCAATCTCCTGAAGAATTCCGTTCTGACAAGGGCACTTCTTCTGATTGTGTCCGGACTGTGCGCCATGCTGATTCCCAATGAGCTGCTGCCCCTGTCCATTGCCATCGGAATGACCGCCTTTGCCGCCTTTGAACTGGTCTACACCTTCCGCCGGCTGAAGGCTCTTCACTGGGATCTCAAGGCCATGCAGGCACAGGCCTTCATCTGCCTCGCCAGCATTGCCATCTATCTGATGATTCTGATCAAGGACGGCGCGCTGATGCTCCTCTCCAATGCGATTTTCGGAACGCTCTTTCTTCTGATGGCCTACCACATTGCGGACCGTATCAAAGGTCAGAAGAGACATTCCTTCCGCTTTTTCTGGAGCATTGCAGAAGCGGTCCTTCTGACACTGATGGCGATCTTTATTCTGATTGCTCCCAGCGGCGCCGTCGGAGGCTTTACCTTCGGCACCGGCATTGTGTGCTTTGCGGACGGAATTCTGCACCTCGCAGATGCAATCTCGCAAAGGCGAAGGGGTCGTCCGGCAGAATAGGAAACCGGCAAGTTCTCTGCGGCATGCCCCGGCATCCCCCTGCGGGATTTGCACATTTGCCGCAGAAAACGTATACTCAGAGTGCTGCAGAAAAGGCAGAGCAAGCCCTCTTCTGCAGCCTACATACTGACAAGGAGGCATATTCATGACATTTACTTATCCTGCTGTTCTGCAGAAAAATGCAGACGGCCGTTACACCGGCTATTTCCCGGATCTGGACGACTGCACCTTCGAGGGCAGCTCGATTGACGAGGCGATTGATGCCGCCATTGCAGCGGAAAAGGACTGGATCGAGGTCCAGATGGACGAGGATGACGAGTACGGCGCAGAGATGCCGTTTATTTCCGATCACGAGGACATTCCTCTGAAGGAGGGAGAATTCATCCGTGACATCGCTGTGATCATGCATTTTGAGGTAGGCTATTATTGAAGCCTTCCGGTTTTAAGGCCCGGGAGAAGGCGATGATTCCGCATTCCCCCGGGCCTTTCTTTATTCATAATCTACCTTTAACAGGCACAGGCCTGCCGCAGGAGCGGTCGGGCCTGCTTTTTTGCGATCCCTTGCTTCCAGAATCCGGTCCATATCCTCCGGTGCAAGACGTCCATACCCTGCTTCCAGAAGCGTTCCGGTAAGAATTCGCACCATATTCTGCAGAAAGCCGGTTCCATGATAATAAATCCGGATATAGTTTCCTGTCTCCTCAATCCGGATGGCATCCACCACACGGACCGTGGACTTCTTCATGTGTGAGTTTCCGCAAAAGCTCTTGTAGTCATGCTCACCGGCAAGATGCGTGGCCGCTTCCCTCATCTTCTCCGTATCCGGCGCTTCCTTCAGCATCCAGACGTATTTTCGGTCAAAAACAGGCTTTTTCCCGTCTTCACTGTACCAGAGTGTATAGCGATAGGTCTTTCCCGTCGCCTTGAAGCGGCTGTGAAAACGTTCCGCTGCCAGCTTCACCTCATTCACACTGATATCATCCGGAAGGTAGCGATTCATATACTTCTGAATTTCTTCCGCGGAAAGATCCGTATCCAGAAGTACATTCGCCGTCATCGCTCTTGCGTGCACCCCGGCGTCCGTCCTTCCTGCTCCGATGACGGTGACCGGCCGATCCGGTGTTTTCCCGGAGGTAGTTTCCAGCATCTGTGTCAACACCGTCTCCAGCTTTCCCTGAATGGTCATATCCGTATTCGGCTGATGCTCCCATCCGTAGTAGCGAGTCCCATCATAGCTGACGATCATCTTGAAATTATTCATTGCATCCCTTTCTTGACGATTTTTGTTTCCTCTGTAAACTGATAATTATCCGGTGCAGGAACGCTTTTTGCGTTTCTCTCCGGGTCCGCATCATTTTCTGCACATAATCTGTTTCCATAACCGGAGAAGGAGCTGTATATGATGAATTCTGCAGACAAATCCCCCCTCGAAATCGAACGAAAGTGGCTGGTAAGCGGATGGCCGAAGGACCGCGGCACGGACCTTCCTCTGATCAAGGAGGAGCTCATGCGCCAGGGCTATCTCACGATAGAGCCCACCGTCCGCATCCGCGAGGAAACCATTGCCTTGGAAAAGACAGACTATATTCTCTGCTTTAAGAGCCGCGGCAACGGGCTCACCCGCAAGGAAATTGAATTTCCGATTTCCGCAGAGCACTTTGAACAGCTTCAGGATCTGATCGGTCTTCCCCTCATCCCAAAGCTTCGGAGAACCTATCTGCTCCCGGACGGACATCGCCTGGAGGTGAATGCTGTGGACGAAGCTGCTCCGACCGCATTTTTCTATGCGGAGATTGAATTCTCTTCCGAAGAGGAGGCAGAGCAGTTTTCTCCCGCCGCTGTCGGGCTCGAAGAATATCTCTGCCGTGATGTCACCTTCACGCCCGGCATGACCATGGGCGCTTACTGGCGCAGGAACCGGCTTGGACTGGATGCCTGATTTCTTCCATGATTTGCAAACCACACCAGCATTTTCAACGCAAATGCCGGAACCCCGGGTGCAAAGGACCTCAGCGCCCGGACCGGAATATCCGCTGAAGTGGACAACGCCATCCGATAGACCGGATCATCCTCATTCCATTCCGGGCAGCCGGACTGCTTCATGCAGGCCCTTTTCATTCCTTGGTACACCATGCGGCAGATTCTACTGCAGGGTGCCATCTCCGAGACAGAGCTTTCCTCCGAGAAGCTCCCGGGCTCCGCGTCCTCCGCTTCTTCCGGAAGATTTTCCATAATGTGCCGCCATTCGCCAATGGAAGGCTGCCCCGCGGGCTTAGCATACCAGCTGCCCGCAAGCCAGGCGGGTGCCGGCACCTTTTCTTCCTCCACGATCACCTGCTGGGAAAGCCGGATATCCGCCGAAGAGGATCCGACAAGCACCGCATAGGTTCCGGTCGGAATTCTCCATCCATCCTGATAAATGGCAAAATCACGGCTTGCCAGAAGGAACGTCACCATTGCCCCCTCTCCCGGCTGCAGGAAAACCTTCTCAAAGGCACGAAGCTCCTTGAGCGGCCGATAGGTACCATCCTGCGGATTCGCCATATAGAGCTGCACCACTTCACTGCCTGCCCGGTTTCCGACATTGCGGACCTGCACCGTCACCTGCCGGTCACTGATCAGAAGATTCGTATATTCAAATTTTGTATAGGAAAGTCCATAGCCAAAGGGATACGCAACCGGCTGTCCCGCTTTTTCATAATAGCGATAGCCCACATAAATCCCTTCCCGGTACTGCGCATTCTTTTTCCCGTACCGTCCATAGGACGGAATGTCAATTTCCTCCAGCGGCCAGGTTTCCGTAAGCTTGCCGGATGGGTTGACTTTCCCGGTCAACAAATTTGCAATGGCTGTGCCCCCCGCCTGACCGCAAAGTCCCGTATAAAGGATGGCCTTTACCTCATTTCTCCAGGGAAGCTTCATCGGGCTCCCGCCCATCAGAACCACAATCACATTCGGGTTTCCTGCAAGCGCAGCCTTCACCATACGGTTGTGTCCGATCGGAATCGAAAGATCCCTGCGGTCGAAGCCTTCCGACTCATAGCGATCCGTCAGCCCGACAAAAACAACCGCCTTTCTGGCCCTCTTTGCTGCCCGGGTAACCTCCTCCAGACTCTCCTCCGTGACATTTCCTTCTTCGTCACAGCCTTCCACATAAGCAGCATCCGGAATGCACTCCCGGACCTGCGTCAGCTTTGTCGGATTGATGTGCGAGCTTCCGCCTCCCTGATAGCGCATGGAGACCGCCATCCGGCCGATGAGGACCACCTCTCTTGTATTCTCCAGAGGGAGGATTGCGCCATCATTTTTCAGGAGCACCGCTCCCTCCTCTGCAATCCGCTGCGCGGTCATCTGGTGCGCCGTCCGGTCATAGGAGTAATCCTTGGCTTTTTCCAGTGCCTCACTTCTTCGAAGAACCAGCGTCAGCAGGCGCTTCACGGATGCATTGACGCATTCTATGTCCAGTTTTCCCTGGTCAAGAGCCTTTCCGGCCTCTTTCTCCCCCATCGCCGAGCCCCCGGGCATCACCAGATCACAGCCCGCACGAAAGGCTTCTGTCCTGTTATGCAGAGCTCCCCAGTCCGTGACCACAGCGCCCTTAAAGCCCCACTCCTTTCGGAGGATATCCGTCAGAAGCTTTTTGCTGTCACTGCAGAAGGTGCCGTTGATCTGATTGTAGGCACACATTACCGTAGCGGGCTGAGCCTTTTTCACCACTTTCTCAAACGCACGCAGATAGATTTCACGAAGTGTTCTCTCGTCTATCTGCGAGTCGGATTGAAGCCTTCTGTATTCCTGCGAATTGCAGGCAAAATGCTTCAGGCTTGCCCCGATTCCGGTTTCATTCTGCATGCCGGCCACAAAGGAAGCTCCCAGCTCTCCCGCCACATAGGGATCCTCGGAATAATATTCGAAATTTCTTCCGCACAGGGGATTTCGCTTGATATTGACACCGGGCCCGAGGACAACCCCGACCCTTGCCTCTTTTGCCTCTTCCCCGATGGCGCGGCCTTCCTCGTATAAGAGCTTCCGGTTCCAGGTTTGCGCCGCCGTCACCGCCGTCGGAAAACACGTTGCCTCCTCAGAGCCTTCCGCCCCCAGTGCATCCGGCTTCCCGTTCTGTTTGCGGAGGCCGTTCGGTCCGTCTGTCATCATCATTTCCGGGACTTCGCAGCCTGCCATTTCCCTGGTATGCCAGAAGTCCTTGCCGCTGCAGAAGGCAATCTTCTCTTCTGTGGTCATCTTCGCGGCGATTTCATCGACTTTCCTGCTCAGCTCTTCTTCTGTCATTGCCTGCTCCTGTATTTTCCGTGCAAAAGACGCCATACGTCCTGTTTCACGTACAGCGTCTCCTCTTTTATCCTGTAAACAAACTTATTTCACTCCGCAGGATTCTGCGGAAGCGCCGCCTCATATTCGCGGATGGCCCGGATCGTAATTTCATACTGCTGCTCCACCAGAGGAAACAGCTCACCGGATCCCTTCGCAGATCTTTTCTTCCCGGGGATCCATCCCCGCCCCTGTCTTTCCGTCAGGGCGTTCATACTATGAATCGCTTTCTTCTGTCAGAGCTCTTCCGCCAGATCATAAATCAGCTTCTCGGATTTCTCCCAGCCAAGGCAGGGATCCGTGATGGAACACCCGTATACGCCTTCTCCGATCTTCTGGGCACCGTCCTCCAGATAGCTTTCAATCATCAGACCCTTCACCAGTCCGCGAATATCCTCCGAAGCCCGCATGGAATGCAGCACGTCCTTTGCGATGCGGATCTGCTCCAGATACTGCTTGCCGGAATTCGAGTGATTGCAGTCTACCAGAACGGCCGGGTTCTGAAGCTGCGCCTTGTCATAGGCTTCCTTCAGATTCCGCAGATCCTCATAATGATAATTTGCGTGGCTTCTTCCGTGATTGTCGACATAGCCGCGGAGAATGGCATGCGCCATCGGATTTCCTGTGGTCACAACCTCCCAGCCGCGGTACAGGAAGGTCTGACTGTTCTGTGCCGCCGTAATGGAATTCATCATGACAGAGATATCTCCACCCGTCGGGTTCTTCATGCCAACCGGGATTCCGACTCCGCTTGCCACCATACGGTGCTGCTGATCCTCCACCGAACGGGCTCCGATGGCCACATAGGCAAGGAGATCCGAAAGATAGCGGTGATTTTCCGGATAAAGCATTTCCTCTGCGCAGGTAAAGCCGGTCTCCTCCACCACATGCGTATGCATCTGACGAATGGCGATGATGCCTGCCAGCATATCCTCGCCTTTTTCCGGATCCGGCTGGTGAAGCATTCCCTTATAGCCGACACCCTTGGTCCTTGGTTTGTTTGTATAGACCCTCGGAATGATAAAAATCTTATCCATGACCTTCTCCTGAACCTTCACAAGGCGGGTCATATATTCCAGCACCGCATCCTCGCGGTCGGCCGAGCACGGCCCGATGACAAGAAGAAAACGATCATCCTTTCCATAGAAAATATCCTCGATGATCCGATCGCGTTCCTCCTTCACCTGCCGTACCCTGGCAGAAAGCGGAAATTCACGCTTGATCTCCTGCGGAATCGGCAATTTCCGCTTGAACTCCATCTGCATTTCCATAATAATGTCCTCCCCTGCCGCTCATCGCGGCATTTTTGATCCTTTCATTAAGAAGAATATACGATGCTGAACCGGAAGCTTACTTCCTGGTCTTCAGATTCATATACAGATCATATAAAGCAGAGCCGGTTCTTCCCTGTGCCGGATGCTCGTCATCACCAATGTTCAATATGATATATTCATAGGCATTGATGATTTTCGTTCCGCTTGCATGCTCCCGTTCCCGGACAAATTTATACTGATAGCTTTTATGAACATGCCCGTGGAGCATGTACTTGGGATGCCACTTCTTCATAAATTCGTTGAAGCATTCAAAGCCAAGATGTGGAAGGTCCTCCATGTCTCCATACCCTCTGGCAGGTGCATGCGTGACCAGAAGATCCACGCCGTTCATCAGCAAAATCTGGCGGTTCAGCTTCGCGATCCGCCTGCCCATCTCTGCTTCCGAATACATGTCCTCGCCCAGATGATAGCGCATGCTTCCGCCAAGACCCGCGATCCGAAGGCCTTTATAATCATACACCTTGTCATCAATATCAATGCACCCGAGCGGAGGATTCATATCGTATTTGGAATCATGATTGCCACGCACATACAGGAGAGGGCAGTTTACCATTGACTCCAGAAATTCCAGATACTGCGGCTTCAGATCCCCGCAGGAAATGATAAGATCAACATCCTTCGTTTTCTCGCGGTCATAATAGTCCCAAAGGCTCTTTACTTCCTCGTCGGCAATTACCAGAATCTTCATAATGTAAATTACTCCATCCTCGTTGTATCTTCATGTCCTGCTGCCGCAAGGGCTGCCGCAGAACTGTTCCCGCCATCTGTTCCCACGCCGCTGACACCGCTGACATCAACGGCAGCATTGGCTTCTTCGTTCAATGCTTCCTTCTTCGGAAGGCTGCCGATGACGTTGTCATTCAGCCAGCTCATCGTGATGATCTCCTCGTTCGAGAGCCCGCGCGAAGTATCCGGACGGATCAGCCCGCTCTGAGAATGGAGCTCTCCCATAAAGGGACTGATCCTTCCCGAAACAATCCCGCTGCGGAAGGTATCCACCAGCTTCTTCGAATAATACGGGAGCTTCTCGGAAAGAATGACATCAATCACACCGGCAGACATCCCCCACCAGTAATTGGTAGAGCGGTCCTCTGCCGCCTGTCCGGCGGCATCCCAGGTGCCCTCCAGGACATTTCGGGCAATCAGCTCATAATATGTGCCCCAGTTCCACACAGGTGCCGCCAGATTGATAACATTCCCGTCCAGATCTCTCTGATAGATTCCGTATTCACGGGATGCCTGCGCCGGCCGGATAAAATCAGGCCCCGAAACCACGTAGACGCCCTCGTCTTCGAAATCCTTTCTCCAGTTTATATCCTTGTCCGTTGACCACTTCAGATGAATCTTCGCCTTGGGATCAATCATCCCGGCTCCGATTGCAAATGCATTGATTCCTGCAACAATCCCGTAAATCGGATAATCCGCCACATAGCCGATCTTGTGGTTGCTCGCAACGCTCGCCGCAATCGCTCCCATCAGAAACTTCGCCTCATGCATTCTTCCGTAATAGGTGCGAACCGCATTGTGCGAAAGATTGATGGAGCAGTTCAGAAATTTCGTATCAGGATAGTGAATGGCAGAGCGCAAGGTTTCATCCATCTGCGTCGGAGAGATGGTAAACACCATCTCCGCGTGATTCGCCACTGCCGCATCAACCGCCTTGCGAACCTCTTCATCGGTACTGCAGTTTTCATACTTCTCTGTCTTTACCAGTCCGCCAAAGTGACTCTCCACATAATTGCGGCCCAGCTCATGTCCGTAAATCCAGCCGGAATTGTCCGCCGTCTTGGGATAAATAAAAGCCATATGAAGGGGATTTTCCCTGGAATAATGAGGCTTCGTCTGCAGAATTCCGCGCAGCGTATCAAATGCAGTCTTCTCGCTTCGAATTTCGTCCGGCGTCTCCACCAGTGTGATGCCATCCTCGTTGGCATCAACCAGAAACTCCTTCCACAGGCGGTCAATCCGATTTTCCAGAATGGTTCTCGGTTCATTGATCAGGCTCTGAATCGGATAGAAATTCAGATAGGTCAGGAAGGCATCTCCGTCCGGAAGGGTCATCCTGCGCTTTTCGCCTTCATGATGATACACCTGTTCGAACACGGCATAGGCTGCCTTGATGTCTTCTCTCACTTCCGCAGGCCAGGGCTTGTCCATGGTCTGTCCGAGGCAGGCAGCAAACTTCCGGTAGCTTCCCTCCTCCGAGAAAACAACGTCATACATCCGGTTGACATTAAAATACTCGAGGAACTCGCGGTACACGCGGTATTCCTTTGTATCCGCCTTCTTCGGCATGACACGAATCACATTGGCATGAATGGCAGAGGCTCCGACAAAACGGCTGACAGACACGCGCTTATTGCCCTCTTCCACGTAAAATCTCGTCATATACTCATAGGCCTTGATCGGATCACGGATTCCCTCTTTCGTCTGGGAATCATAAAGATCCGACCACTTGCGGGCAAATTCCGTGTCCGGTTTCAGAACAGGCATAAAATTCGCCGCGAACGCAGAGGTTCTTCCCTCCGTCCTCGTTCCGTCAATCATATTCAAAGGAATTTCCAGAAGACCTATATTGATCTCGGCAAGCTTGCCCTCACCCTCAATGATGTGATCCAGAACAGCCGGATAGGGAGAACGTTTCTCCAACGCCGCCTGTTTCATTTCGCGAAGCCCCAGCTTCCTTGCAGCAATATAATCAGGTTCCATAGGTTACACCGTCCTTCCCCTTCGTCTTTTCTTACTTCCTGCGATCCCCTTCGATCAGCTTTCTGACTGCGCTGATTGCCACCCGAATGGCTCCGTCGGTATCATGTACGACTGGATTTTCCAGTCCGAGCTTTTCTCTTTCCTGATTTGCCATGACAAGGAAGCAGGACCCGCACCTCACATGGCGGAAGGAGCCCACAACAAACAGCGTCGAGGATTCCATCTCGGAAGCAAGGCAGCCAAGCCGCTTCCAGGCCTCCCACTTGTTCACAAGCTCATAGGAAACCGGCATCTCAGAGGGATCGTGCTGTCCGTAGAAGGAATCCTTGCACTGCACAACACCCGTGTGAACGCAGGCACCTTCTTCCCCGGCTGCGGCAACAAGCGCATTTGTCACGGTAAGATCTGCAACAGCAGGAAATTCAAGCGGCGCGTATTCCTTGCTCGTTCCGTCCATCCGAACCGCCGCTGTGGCAATGACAACATCTCCGCTCTTTACCTCCGGCTGAATGCCTCCGCAGGTTCCGATTCTCACAAAGGTGTCCGCCCCCGCCTTTACCAGCTCTTCCATTGCGATGGCAGCAGAGGGCCCGCCGATTCCGGTANNAGAGGGCCCGCCGATTCCGGTAGAGGTCACCGACACCTTCTCTCCGAGAAGAGTTCCGGTGTAGGTCACATATTCCCGGGAATCTGCAATCAGAACAGGATTCTCCAGATACTTCGCAATCTTGGCGCAGCGCTTCGGATCGCCGGGCATAATCACATAGCGTCCGATGTCTTCGGGTCCGACCTGTGTATGATACTGCTTCTCCGTTTCAGAATAATGCATTTTCTCCTGTCCTCTCTTCCATAACAGAAATGTATGCCGGACGCATGATCTTTCCGGCTTCTACAATTTCCTCCAGACGGTGCGCACTCCAGCCTGCGATTCGCGCGATGGCAAAGAGCGGCGTATACAGCTCCTTCGGAATCCCGAGCATGTTGTAAACAAAACCGCTGTAGAAGTCAACGTTCGGACTGACACCCTTATAAATATGACGCTTCTCCGCAATCACCTGCGGCGCAAGCTTCTCGATCTGATTGTAAAGGGCGAGCTCCTTCTCTGCTCCCTTTTCCACGGCGAGCTTCGTCACAAAGTCCTTGAAGATCCTCTCTCTGGGATCCGAAATGGAGTAAACGGCGTGGCCCATACCATAAATCAGGCCCTTCTTATCAAAGGCCTGCTTGTCCACAAGCTTCTCCAGATATGCACGAACCTCATCGTCATCCGTCCAGTCCTGAACATTTGCCTTAAGTTCATCCATCATGTCCATGACCTTCAGATTCGCGCCGCCGTGCCGCGGTCCCTTCAGAGAAGACATTGCCGCCGCAATGGTTGCATAGGTATCGGAGCCGGAGCTCGTTACGACTCTTGTTGTAAATGTGGAGTTATTACCGCCGCCATGCTCCATGTGCAGCATCAGGGCAGCATCCAGAACCTTGGCCTCGGTGGTCGTAAATTTCTGATTGGGGCGAAGCATCAGAAGAATGTTCTCTACTGTGGACAGCTTCGGATCCGGCCGGTGAATATACATGCTCTCCAGCTTCTTATCGTAGTTGTAGGCATGATATGCGTAGATTGCCAGCATCGGGAACACGGCAATCAGCATCATCGACTGGCGGATGACATTGTCCACAGAAATGTCCTGTGCATCCACATCGTAAGAAGCGAGTGTCAGAATACTCCGTGTCATGGAATTCATAATATCCTTGGTCGGAGCCTTCATAATGACATCGCGGGTGAAATTTGTCGGCAGGTTTCTGGAAAGCACCAGATTCTCAATAAAATCCATCTCCTGCTGCTCATCCGGAAGATTGCCGAAGAGCAGAAGATATGTCAAATTTTCATAGCCAAATCCATGCTTCGTATATCGCGACACCAGATCCTGAATCGGATAGCCGCGGTACCAGAGCTCTCCGTCGCAGGGAATCCTCTGTCCGTCCACGTTCTTCATGGAAATTACTTCCGAGATACTCGTAAGACCTGTCACAACGCCCTTTCCGTTCAGGTCACGAAGTCCTCTGTTCACATGGTTCACCGCAAAGAGCTCATCCGGTATGGTGTCACTTGCTACTACAAGCGGTTCCTGCTGCTGCGCGTATAACTTTAATTTCTCGATTTTTCTCATCCTGGTCACCGTTTGTCCTGTCTATGAAATTCTCTGTCTGCTGCTGTTCCGGCCCTGGTGCACTGCTGTACCCCCGCCGGAAACGGATCCTCAATACTGCTTCAGATGGATCGCAAAGCCTCCGATCTCCTTGTCCAGATAAATAAACTTCAGCGTTCCGTCCTCGTTATATACAGCGGTTTCCGGCTTCACGCCCATGCCAGTGGACTTGAAATACTCTGCTGCCCGATCCACATCGTGCGCCCCGATGGCGATATGTCCGTTCCTGCCGGGGCCTCCGAACTTCATGATTTCAATAAGAGGAGATGCGAAAATGGAATTCGGATTCTCATCCGGGATAAATCCCATCCATGTGCGGAACTGCTCGGCCATTTTCTTCCCATCTTCCTCCCCGTCAGCATTGATGCCGATGTGAAGGACGCACAGTCCAAGTTCTTCTACGGAATTTGTAATTGCCATGATCATTTACCTCCTGTCATTCTTCTGTGAGTTCAAAACTTACGGTATCTCTTTTTGTTCCTGTAAAACAAATAATGAATTATTTTACCACGGTTCATTCAGTAAACGGACGTGAATTCCACGCGGTGATACTTGTTCATGTGCAGCTCTGCGTCCGCCAGTCCTGCGAGCAGCCGTTTGTCATGTGTCCCGATGATGATTGTCCGGTTCTCTTTTCGAATCTCCTTCAGAAAATCCGTCACCCACTCCTGGGCATCCTCGTCCAGTCCGCTGATCGGTTCATCAATGACAAGAACCTCCGGTTTCATCGCAAAAACAGCTGCCAGTGCAGTCCTTTTCTTCTCCCCGCCGCTGATGCTCCACGGTGCCCGTTTCCGAAGCTTCGTAAGCCCGAAACGCTCCAGAAATTCTTCGGTCCGCTTCCGGATTTCCTCCTCCGGAAGATGGAGCTGACGAAGCCCGAAGGCAATCTCTTCCTCCACGCTCGACGTAAACAGTTGAATCTCGCTGTTCTGAAAAACAAATCCGACCTTTCTGTGGAAATTCATTGCAAAGTGCCTGTCCTTCAGCTTCGCTGCCGTGATTTCTTCCCCGTCCAGAAGGTAACGCCCCTCTGACGGCGTTTCCAGCCCAAGAAGGATCCGGAACAGCGTGGACTTTCCGCAGCCATTCGGCCCGGTGATGCAGGTGCACTTCCCTTTCTCGAAAACAGCACTGACTCCGTCAAGCGCCTTCTCGTCGCTGCCTGCATATTGAAAAGATATGTTCTGTAATTCAATCATGATGCTCTCATCCACATCTCAGTTACTGCAAACCAGAAAACTTCTGCGGCAAGGATCAGAAGAAATGCCCATCTGTCCATCCGGGCAGCTTCCCGGCCAATTCTTCTCTGCTCTCCCTGCTCCGGAAAAATACTTCCGTCTCCGGACTCCTCACAGGTTCCGTCGAAGCACCGGCAAAGCATTGCTTCCCCTGTTCCCTGCGACATCTCCTGTGCCTTCAGAAAGGTATTCCCTAGAATTCCGCCCGTTCCTGCGTTCTTCCAGTTCTGATCTCCGACTCTGCGAAGCGTAACTGCCTCCAGAACCGAATTGGAAAAGCTTCCGAGAAGATACAGAAACCGTACCGTCATATCCAGTGTCAGAACAAAAACACCCGGCATATGAAAACGTCTCATCGCCGCCGTCATATTCTTCCAGGAGACGTCCTCATTCAGCATCGTCAGAACCAGCACCGATTCAAAAACCTTCATGGTCACAATTCCAAAGGAGCCAGGGCTTCCGAAAAAGACTGCGGGCAGCATGAACACGGCCGCGGCAGCCGTTGCCAGAAGTACATTTCCAAGCACATGCGCGATGGTCTCCGGTTTTCTCATGGAAAGCCGGAGGAGCTCCGCCGCAATGACAGAGACCGGAAACACGGCATTCCCCGACAGAGCACATAACAGCACCGTCGAAATCGCCAGAACAAGACAGCCTGCCGCGTCATATTCTCTTTCCTTCTGCTCCCGCTCCGACTTAAGCAGCCTTGCAAGGAGCTTCATCATTTCCAGATTCATGAATGCTTCGACTTCTTTCCGGCAAATCCGGCAATCAGCCGAAAGGCCATCATCAGAACAGCAACACCGATTACTGCCGAAAGAAGGTAACCGACAACCGCCGGCGCATTTCCAAGAGAATAATCCGGAAGAAGTACTTCAAACGAAAATCCGTTCAGCATTCCGGACGGTGTATAGCCCGCTCCGGTAGCTGCAATCTCATCCGCGCCCCATTCTCCCCAGGCGGTTCCTTCCGCAAGAAGTCCAAGCGGCGTTCCGATCATAAGTGCGCCAAGGAGCACCGGAATTCCCCAGCTCTTTTTTGCCGTTTCTTCCCTGCCAGCTTCCGAAGCTTTCTCCTTGCTTCCCGATCCTCCCATCAGAATTTCATCTCCGCACAAGGCAGCAGGAGCCGTCTTCTGAAGGAACAGATAGATGGCTGCTGTATAAACCGCTTCTGTCAACCCGAAAATCGTCAGGTGTCCGATCATCATCGCGGGAATTGCTACCGAGAGCGGATACGGGCAGTACTTCGCATTCCCTGCCGCATCGCGGAAGAGCATCGGCTGAATGCCAAATTCAATGGCAGCCGCCAGCGCTGCCGCATTGATACCTGCAAAACCGCCGATGACCGCTCCCGCAAGCTCTCTCCCTGCGGATTTCGTTCCCGCCGTCTGCGCAGCACCTGAATCCTTTGCTTTTCTCTTCCCGGAAATCAGAAGGTACACCGCATAGCCGACAAATGGCATTACAAAGGCCATGTTAAAGCAGTTTGCTCCAAAGGCAAGAATTCCCCCGTCGCCAAACAAAAGTGCCTGCAGAAGAAGCGCGACCGAAATGGAAATACAGGCGCCGTACGGCCCCACAAGAAGTGCCGTCAGCGTTCCGCCGACCGCATGACCCGTGGTACCTCCGGGAAGCGGAATGTTAAACATCATTCCAAGAAATGAAAAGGCTGCCGCAACGCCAAGAAGCGGGAGCTTTCCGGCCGGAAGCTCTGCCTTGATCTTCTTTATG
>HF986583.1:40334-43038 GCA_000431495.1 Firmicutes bacterium CAG:791
TGATCTTCTTTATGGAAATGGTCCATGCCGGGATCATCACCGCCGTCATAACAGCGCAGGTCTGCGGGCTTAAATAATTATCAGGTATATGCACTTGAATTTCCCTCCGTGTTTCTTAAATTAAAAGTCGATTTTCTAATTGTAACATGAGACTGGCAGTTCACAGAACTGATATACTGTAATCAGTCTCATAAGACTATTTTTAAGTAATGGTAAGGGCTGTTTAGCAACGGCTTGTCATAGGAAGTGAAAGGAGCTGCTGATGTGTTCTGTATCCATGAATCTTGAAGAAGCCCTGCAGGGGCTCAAGCGCCTCGCCGCAAAGGACAAAAACATCCGAAATGCACTTCTTGCCACAAGGACAGCCGAAAAGCCTGCCTCTGAATTCTGCAAGCTGAGCGCACAGTATGGCTTTCCGGTCTATGAAATGGATCTTGTCATGGCAGGCGAAGAGTACTATGCGGCCATGCGCCGCAGCACCAACGGAGGCGGCGAGAATTCTCCGCTTCTTGCGGGAGAGGATGATTACTATGAGCTCTTCCTCTCCGAACTGAAAGCACTTGCGTAAGGTTTTTCCGGCACAATCCCGTCCATCAGGATAAGCCGCCCTGATTTCAGGACAGGCTTACCGATTGGAATAATCTCTCTCTCCGAAGATGCCGGTTCCGACGCGGATCATCGTTGCCCCTTCTTCGACAGCAACGACATAATCACCTGTCATTCCCATGGACAGCGTGTCCGCCTGCACGCCTTTAAAGCCTGCATGCTGAAGCTCTTCATACAACGCATGCAGCTCCCGGAAATAAATGCGGTTTGTTTCCGCATTCTCCGTATAAGGAGCCGAGGTCATGAGGCCGCGGACGCGGACATGCGGAAGAAGGCCGATCTTTTCCGCCGCGTCCAAAACCTCTTCTGCAGAAAAGCCCCATTTGCTCTCTTCCTTTGCGACATTCACTTCCAGAAGAACATCCATGACAAGATCATGCTTCGCAGCTTCCTTCTCGATCTGCTGTGCCAGCTCCCATGAATCCACCGAATGAATCATTTTCACTTTATCTGCTATGTATTTCACCTTATTGCGCTGCAGATGACCGATCATATGCCATTCGCAGGAATCTCCCAGCTCTTCATATTTCTCACGTATTTCCTGTACATAATTCTCGCCGAACAGCTTCTGGCCCGCCGTCATCGCCGCCTGAATGTCCTGCACAGATTTCAGCTTGCTGACCGCACATATTGTCACCTCAGAAGAGTTCCGGTGCACCCTTTCGCAGGCCTTTTCCACATTCTCCTGCACGGTTTTCAGATTCTGTGCAATCTCATCCGGTGTCAGTTCAAATTGATCCATCTTATCCCCTGTTCCTTTGCTCTCCCTGCTGTATGCTCTCTGTCAAATGGTCGCTGCGCAGGATCCGAATCACGTTTCATTCTTAGCATTAGGAATCCTGCGAAGCTGCGCATCCAGCTTCTCCTCTGCATCTGCCGGAGCTCCCGCAAACTTCAGAAGATCGGAAAGCTTCACCTCCGAGATCAGGTCCAGCATTTCCTGCTGCGTCGTATCATCAGTTGTCTTGATATTCTGCATGCTGTTAAGAAGCGGCTGCAGGATTTCCTTACTTTCTGCATTCTGCAGAAGGTAACTGACCGTACACTCCGCTGACAGATATTCCTCATAGTTTCCGTTGAGATGTGCCTTAATCTTCGGGTCTGTAAATCCACCCTTGCCGTCGTAGGTTCCGAACACCTCCTCCAGCCATCCGAGGCTGTCCTCCACCCAGTTCTGCGCGCGGCAGGTAATTCCGGTATTCGGATTCTGCACGCTGATATCTGCCGTCGAGAAGCCATGCCCGCCTCTGGAATAGATGTGGCTTTCATAGGCAATTCCCTTTTCGGTCAGTGCCTCTATGAAACGAACGGAGTTCATGACAGGAACCACATTGTCATCTCTGGCCGCAAAAACAAAGCAGGGACAGGTCTTATCATCCACCATGCCGCAGCAATCCGGTGCCGTGGGATTGCACGCCTTTACTTCATTTCCGGTTACGGCATAGCCAAGGAGCGCTGCATTCGGCCGCTGCATTCCCATGGTTGCCGCCGCAGCCGCAAGATGTCCCCCTGCAGAAAAGCCAAGGACAGCAATCTTATCCGGATATACATTCCACTCTTCCGCCTTAT
Source organism: Firmicutes bacterium CAG:791 (assembly GCA_000431495.1). Classification (GTDB taxonomy): domain Bacteria; phylum Bacillota; class Clostridia; order Lachnospirales; family Lachnospiraceae; genus CAG-791. Next base: position 42,510 of record HF986583.1, read on the forward strand.
TCCGGATGATTCCCATCGCCTGGTCGTAATCCATAAGAGGCGCGGGCCATGCACAATTCTCCGCCACGCTATAACGAAGAATGAACACCTGATATCCGGCCTTCAGATAGGCGAAGGCTACCGGATCCGCCTCCCGGTCCGAGCAGTACTGATAGGCTCCTCCGGGAAGAATCAGCATGGCAGGTCTCTTTTCCACATATTCAAACTTTCCGCCAACCGGCTGTAAATAGCAGGTCAGAGTAACATTTCTTTTCTCATCCAATACAATTGTCTGCTGCGTCATTGCTGTCTCCTTTTTCTGTGAATTTTACTTTTGTCAAATAAAGAATCATAAAACTGCTGGTTACTTTATACTCGCTTACACCAATTGGCTTCGAAATGTCTTTGAGAGAATACTCTGCTACGAGATTGTTCTTGCTCTTTTGCTCCACAGGGATTATTTCGGTCGGCCGGATGCATCTCTAGCTTGCTTTTCTGTTCCACAGAGATTATTTCAGCCGATTGGATTCATCCCCATCTTGATCTTTTG
>HF986584.1:0-44919 GCA_000431495.1 Firmicutes bacterium CAG:791
CGTCTACCAATTCCGCCACTTCTGCAAGCAAGAATTATTGTACGAGTTCCGCCCGGCAAAGTCAACACTCTTTCCCGTTTTCTTGAATTTACGTTCAATTTCCGATCAATCAACCTTTTTGATGTTCAATTCAGAAACATTTCCGCATGCTCTGTATTTACGAAAAAGCGGCAGAGCCATCTTCTGCTCTGCCGCCTGTTCTGTATAAAACATTCCGTTACATAACCAGAGGATACTTCGCGGTAAGCTCTGCGACAATCGCCTTCGCTTTTCCGATCCCCTCTTCTTTCTCCTTGATCACAAGAGCAATGGCTTCTGCAATGCGGTCCATGTCCTCGGTATTCATGCCTCTTGTCGTGACGGCAGGTGTGCCGAGACGGATTCCGGAGGTCACAAACGGCGAACGCTGTTCGTTCGGAATCGTGTTCTTGTTGGCTGTGATATGTGCCTCATCCAGCCACTTCTCCACCTCTTTTCCGGTCAGATCATCTCTGGTCAGATCCACCAGCATCAGATGGTTGTCCGTTCCTCCGGAGACAATATCAACGTCTCTCTTCATCAGGCCGTCGGCCAGTGCCTTCGCATTGTCGATAATGCTCTGCGCATAGACCTTGAACGAAGGATCCAGCGCTTCCTTGAAGCAGACTGCCTTCGCGGCAATGACATGCTCAAGAGGACCGCCCTGAATGCCCGGGAACACCGCCTTGTTCAGCTTGAACTTATCTGCGGCCTCCTGGCTTGCCAGAATCAGGCCTCCTCTGGGTCCGCGAAGCGTCTTATGGGTTGTCGTTGTCACGATATCACACCACGGGAACGGCGACGGGTGAAGGCCTGCCGCCACGAGCCCCGCGATGTGCGCAATGTCTGCCATCAGGACCGCGCCGCAGGCATCCGCAACTTCGCGGAATTTCTTAAAATCAATGGTCCTTGCATACGCAGAAGCACCGGCAATGATCATCTTCGGCTTGCTCTCCATGGCGATTCGCATCAGCTCATCGTAGTCAATGAAGCCGTTTTCATCCACGCCGTATGCCACGATGTTGAAATAAGCGCCGGAGATGTTGGCCGGTGAGCCGTGCGTCAGATGTCCGCCCTGCGAAAGATTCATTCCCATCAGCGTATCGCCCGGCTTTAAAACCGCATACTCCACCGCAAGGTTGGCCTGCGCTCCGGAGTGCGGCTGAACATTTGCATAGGTGCAGCCGAACAGCTTCTTAGCCCGCTCAATGGCAAGAGTTTCCACGACGTCCACACACTGGCAGCCGCCATAATAACGCTTTCCCGGATATCCTTCCGCATACTTGTTGGTAAGAGGGCTTCCCATCGCAGCCATCACCGCCTTGCTGACCCAGTTTTCCGAAGCGATCAGCTCAATATGATCGTTCTGTCTGGCCATTTCCTGCTCAATGGCAGCTGCGATTTCCGGATCCTCTCTTCTGACTTCTTCCAGCGAATACATCGTGTTGTCCTCCTCTTTTCGTCATTTCGTGCCGAACTTAGTTAAAATTGAAAAAGTGATGAATCAGGCGATAGCCCTCTACCGACAGGAATCTTGCCCCCTTGGCATCGCTGCCGACAAACGTGCCGAACACACCGTGCCGCATGCGGACATACAGCCAGTAATCGCAGCGCTTCAGATATGCCCACAGATCATCCTTCATTTTCACATGCTCTTTGGTATAGGAAATCATCGCAAGGATCGAGGAAATTGTCATCATGATTTCCAGATAATTATACATATATGCCCGAAGCGAACGATGTCCTTTCATTTTCTCCTGAACGAGCGGCATGGTATAGTAGGCAATCATTATTTTGCTCACTTTAATCTGCTGATCCAGGCGGGAAATCATCACCTTCTCGTTGACTGACTGGTCCTGCCGGCCGATGTAATAGCAGTACAGATTGACGTTCATGTAATACAGAGTCTGTACAAAGGGGAGCGGCCGGAACACGAAGATATTGTCCACGTAGAAGCAATGCTCGGGAAGCCGCATTTCACATTCCTTCAGAAGGCCGGTGCGGTAAATCACCGAGTGCATCAGAATATAGCTTCCCTTCCGGAAAAGGCCGACCTGGTCCCAGGTAATCAGCTTGTTCGCAGGAATCGCATATTCATAATGCATGACCTTATGCTTCGCCACACCCTCCTTCATATAAGTGAAGTTGCACAGCAGCATATCCGGTCTTTTTTCGTCCCGGGAGAACTCCTTCAGCTGATCCAGAACCTTCAGGAATGCGTCCCTGTCCAGCCAGTCATCACTGTCAACCACCTTATAATAAAGGCCGCTTGCAAGATCCATCCCGACATTCACGCCGGAGCCATGTCCCCCGTTTGGCTTGTGAATGGCCCGGCAGATTCCGGGATACTCCTTCTCATAACGGTCGGCAATCTCTCCCGTCCGGTCCTTGGATCCATCGTCTACAATCAGGATCTCCACCTGGTCACCGCCGACCAGCAGCGAATCCAGGCACCGTTCCATGTAATCCTGAGAATTGTAGCAGGGTACGCAGATGCTTAATAATTTCATGCACGATCTCCTTATATTCCGATCTGTTCTGTTTCCTCAACGAGGCATAAAAATACAAAATAAAACGAGTCCGAAACACCGGGCGCAAGCCTTGCAGCTGTCACCCGCGAAGTCTCCCGCGTTCGAGCTCGTATTTCTCGATCGTAAGCAGGCAGTCCCGCAGGTCATCATAGCGGACCGAAAGAGCCCCCGGGCCGACCTCTACATCACAGGCCAGCGCCATGGTATCAATCATCTCATCCGTCACATGACCTCTCATTTCTGCGAGGGCGGTCAGCTTTTCCTCCGTCGTTCTGGCGTCCAGAAACCTCTCCAGAAACGGATCCAGCGGTTTCTCCCCGCTCTCTTCCGGAGCAGCCGCGGCAGAAGCCGGCACCTCTTCCCCGGATCCTTCGTCATCGGCAGAAGCAGCCGCAGAAGTCTCCTGCTCAGCCGGTTCAATCTTCTCAAAGCGGTAGCGCTGCACCGCATCCGGATATTTCTCTTTGTCTACTTCCGAAAGAAAATTCTCAAGATTTCTGGCAAAGACCTTTCCGTCCCCGTACAGTGCCTGATAGATCACAAGCTGCTCTCCGGTGTCCTCCTTCTGCGCAAGTGTAATGATCTGATACCGTTGTCCTTTAAAATGACGGTACCGTTCCATTGGCTTTGGTGTCCTTTCCATGCCGCTCATCCTCTCTGACCTTCTTCCTGTCTTTTCACAATACAGCAGAGAACAATCAGTCTCTCCACTGCAAGCTCCGGTGTAATTTTACCCGTTTTGTAATCAAAATCCGCCTTCATACACTCTTCCAGACACGATTCCAGTCCGTCTCTCCTCAGCCGGTCCGCAAGAGGCCTCAGCTTCTTCGAAAGGATCCACGGATTGATCTTAAGCTGCGCGGCTGCTTCACTCTCTCCTGCGCTTTTCAGCAGCTCCTTGAGCTGCAGAAGCTGATTGTACTGCCGCAGCATCAGTGCCAGAACAACCTGCGGTGCTGTCTGAAGCTTTACAAGATCCAGGTAAATGGAAAGTGCTTCCTCCTTTTCTCCCGCTGCAATCGACTGAATCATATCAAAAATCCGGTCCCGGATCACCGGCGTGCACACGGCCCGGATGTCTTCCGGGAGCACCTCTTCTTTCCCATAGCAGTAAGCCGAGAGCTTCTCCGCCTCAGATTGAACGGACAGCATATCGTTCCCGGAATACTGCAGAAACAGATCCAGTGTGCGGTTTGAAATCCGAAGTCCTCTTTCCGAAAAAAGTCCTGCCGTCCATACGCGGAGATCCCCTTCTCCCGGTGTATCACAGACCATGACATAACCGGCCTTTGCGATGGCTTTATACAGCCGGTAGGTTTTGTTCGGTGCGGTCTCCTCGAAAATCAGATGCGTGGTCTCCGGCATCTTCGGAAGAAACTCGCAGAGCTTCTCCGCCTCATCGCCTGCTTTTTTCAGAAAATCCGTATCCTCCAGTGTGATCACACGCCGCTCAGCAAAAAAAGGCAGCGTCTGCGCCATTTCGATGACCTGAGAAGCACGTACCTCAGCTCCCTTCAGAACTGTGCTGTTCATCGCATCGCCGTCCCCAAGGAGAGCCTCCCGGAGCCGTTTCACATTCTTCGTCCGGAGATAATCCTGCTCTCCGCAGACAAGATACACCGGCCGAAATTCCTTCGAACGAATCTGCCTTTCCAGCTCGGTCTCGTACTCTTTGTAATTCGGCTGATTTTTCTTCGGCATCCTGTGCCGTACCTCCCCGCGAAACAATTTAATGTATTATACCATTGTATGTCCGTGCCCGGAGATTTTTTCCATTGGTACGGAAAACGATTTCTCCGTCATACCTTGTATCATAAATCTGCTGTACTCCGGCCTCCTTAAGCCTTTGAAGGGTTTCTGCATGCGGATGTCCGTAGGAATTGTCCTTTCCGCAGGAAACATACGCATACTGCGGGTGGAATTTCCGAAGAAATGCCTCACTGGTTGCTCCTTTTGAGCCGTGATGTGCGATATGAAGAAGCGTCACATTTACAGGATGGTCCTGCGTCCCCGGCAATGCTTCCCCGGCATACCGGAGCATCTGCTCCTCTCCCTCTCCCTCAAGATCTCCATTCAGCAGACAGGAAAACGCTTCATATGTCAGATACAGCGTCGTGGAACGCGCATTGGGCTCCGCATAGCTGCTGTTTTCCTCCGGGTGAAGGCAGAGAAGCCTCAGCTTCCCGTTCTCCAGAATATCCCCCTTCTTCAGATATCGTACCGGAATCCCCTGTTTTGACGCGATTTCCTCCAGCTTCCGGTAATTTTCAGTTTTTGCTTCCGCCAGAACAGAAGGAAGGCACAGCGCTCCGATTTCCGGCACACCGTTTTCTCCGGCGCTCTGCAGAAGCTCTGTCAGCCCGTTCATGTGATCCTCGTCCTCATGTGTCAGAATGCAGCATTCCAGCCTCCGCACGCCGTAATGACGAAGAAGCGGAAGAAGCTGATATTTCGCAACATCCTGCCGATCCGTACTGCCTCCGTCTATCCAGAGATCCGTACCATCTGCGCGGATCAGAATTCCGTCCCCCTGTCCGACATCCACGGCATGAATTTCAAGACCGCTCTGCCATCGAAAGAGCAGGATGAATAAGGCAAGGATCGTCAGCGCCATCCGGATTCCTTCCCTTCTTCTCTTTCCGTGCATTTTCCGGATTTGCCCGGATGAAACGATAACGATCAGAATGGCATAGTATCCGGCTGCCTGCAGAAGAGACGAGGCTCCGAAAATGACCTGCAGCCCGGGAATCTGTCCGGATATTTTACAAAGTACCTCATAAAGGATGAGAATTGCTGTCGAAAGAGCGCCCGTCACTCTTCCCACAGGAGGACAGATGCCCCCGAGCATCAGTGTCATAAGTCCGCCCGCCATGACCGTGCTCATGAACGGGATGACGAGAAGATTCAGGGCGATCGAACCGATTGGAAACATCCCGAAGCTGGAAAGATGCACGGGAAGCGCTGCCAGAGAAACTGACAGCCCCTTCATCAGATGTGATTCATACGAGGGAACAAGAAGCGCAATGCCAAGGACTGCGCCAAAGGAAAACAGAAAGCCGGACTGCTGCAGGAACAGGGGCTCCTCCATCAGCAGAAGAACACCCGCAATGCTGACAGCCGTCAGAAGATCATAGGTTCTCCGGAAAAGCTTTGCCAGCATCCGAAGAAGGAACATTACGATGGCTCGCGCCGAAGATGGTCCCGTTCCTGTCATCTCTCCGTACAGCCAGATCACAGCCATCGAAAGGAGTGCTGCGGCAGGGATCGGAAGTCTTGCCCTTCCTGCTATCCGGAAAACTCCCATTCCGATCATCAGGATATGAAGACCGGAGATTGCAAGAATATGGACAATTCCGGCCCCCTGATACAAATCCTTCAGCTCCGGATCGAGGCCCCCCTTTTCTCCCAGAAGCATTGCCTTCATAATCTCAGCACTCTGCCCGGTAAAGCACGTCTCCAGCACCCGTGAGAAGTACCTTTTCACCCGGTAAAGCAGCGCCTTCTTCCGGATCTGCATTCCGTAAAGAACGCTCCTCTTCGCATCCATACCGGTTTCCGTCACCTCCCCTCCGGTCAGCTGCGCCGTATATCCCATCGTCCGGTAATAAAGCGCCGCATCAAACTCTCCCGGATTGGAGGCGGCCGGAAAGCATCGAAACGTTCCTCTTAACAAAATCTGGCTTCCGATTGGGAGCTCTTCATCCAGCCCTTCTGCCGTTTCCCTGCTCCCGTCGCCCAGCCGGCACAGGAGCATTCTTTTCAGAAGGAGCTTCTTTCCGCCGTCTTTTTTCGAAGACACCTCAGCGTTCTTCATAGAAACCAGAAGACGGATTTCACCTTTTTCATTTGTTTTAAACTCTTTGGATACAATGGTACCCTCTGCCCACACTTTTTCCTTATTCCATTCCGGATAAGCTTCCGGTTTCCATGGCATTATCTGCAGAAGAATCCATACAGAAATGGTATAGACGAGGGCAGCCATGCAAAGCGGTCTTCGCATGCAGACTCCTCTCAGAAAAAAACAGAAAACAAAACTTAATGATAGGAATTATCTGGTCTCATTTTTCCGGACAACAGAAAGATTCCGCTCGAAGGCGGAGGACAGACTGCTGTCCATAAAGGCTTTGCCGGTTTTTCCTTCAATGGTAATCTGAACCGCACTCACCGAGGAGAGCTCCGTCAGAGAATTCACAAGAGAATAAATTGCCACCTGCGACGTCACGCCGTAGGGCTCTGTAAGAAACGCCTGATCCAGGTTCACATAGCATACGCCGTCTCTTGTCGTCACGGAAAGAACCTTGGAAGCCGGGTTCAGCGTCGGAAATACCACGTCGGAGTTCGGGCCCTTCAGCACCTGCTCCACAACAAGACGTTCCATGGAAATATTGCTGTTGTATACCACGTTCCGATACGTGTCCACCAGCTGATCCCCATCCTCGTTTGCAAAATAAAGGTGCAGGCGCACCTTTTCGTAATTCATGATCTCCTTTCCGGAGTTAAAGATAAACATGTCGGAATTCATGGCCGTGACGACCGATCCGTCCTCATTTGTCAGCGGATGATCTCCGCAGAGAAAAGACACGGAATCCACTCCGTCAATCTGGCAAAGTGTATTCACCAGTGCCGCTCTTGTCAGAATCTCCCTGACCGTTTCCAGCTCTTCATAATCGGAGGAAAGAAAAACCGTCAGCGTTCCGTTCTGAAGCGTTGTTCCGGTCACGGTAAAATTCTGAATCGGTGCAATGCTCCGGACATCCCCGGACGGAGTCGCCAGCTGCTCCAGCATATCGTCTGCCATCTCCTGCGGCGAAAGGTCAGCCTTCGACTTGCCGTCTTCCATCAGATAAGAAAGTGTGTTGAGAGAGGACAAATCCTCATTCAGGTAGTAAAGCAGCAGACCGCTGTCTTCCTTCTCCTCCCGGGCACAACCGGTCATTCCGGACAAAAGCACAAGCGTAAGCAAAACAGCCCAAAGAGCATGAAAAAACAGGCTGTGAACAACCCTCTTCTGCTTCCGGTATGAATTTTCCATACTCTTATCCGACATGCTCTGTCTTCTCCGTCACATCCTGATCTTCCGGAATTCTTGTGGGCACAAGAACCGTCTCCTCCACATCGGGATTCTCAATATAGTTCAGCGGAATGGAAACCGTAAACGTTGATCCTGCGCCTTCCTCCGACTCCACCCGGATGGTTCCGCGGTGAAGCAGCACAGCGCTCCGGACAATCGAAAGTCCAAGACCGGTTCCTCCAATCTCGCGGGATCTCGACGGGTCCACCCGGAAGAAACGATCAAAAATCTTCGCCTGCGCCTCTTTGGGAATGCCGATTCCGGTATCGGTCACCGCAACGGTAAAGCTCTTCCCATCCGAATCCAGCGTAACCGTAACCTTTCCGTGTTCCCGGTTATACTTCACGGCATTTTCCACAAGGTTGGTCAGAATCATCACCATCTTGACCTCATCAGCCTCTGCCCGGATCTCCCGTTCACTGACAAGAATCAGCTCAACGTCCTTCTTCTGCGCAAGCGGTCTCACCCGCTTCAGCACGGACTCCGCAAGCGCATTGATATCGAGCTGTGAAATGTTCATGGAAACCTGCTTCCGGTCCGTCCTTGCGAGACTCAGAAGTTCTTCAATCATCTGATTCTCACGGTCAAGCTCTCCGTCAATGTCCTGCAGGAATTCGCGGTACATCTCAGGAGGCACATCATCGCCCAGCTGAAGAAGGGAATCCGCAAGAACCTTCATGCTTGTCATCGGCGTCTTCAGCTCATGCGACACGTTGGATACGAATTCCTGTCTGGATTCATCCAGAACACGCATTCGTGCGATCACATCGTTAAAGGCATGAACAATATTCTCCGTTTCAAGATAGTCATTGACCTGAACACTGGATGCCGTATAACCTGCCCGGACATCCTGAATTGCCTTTGTCAGCTTCTCAAAGGGACGAACCAGAAAGGCCGCCGCCAGAACCGCCACAGAAAAAGCAACAACTGACATAAACAGCATCAGAAGATTTGCTCTCCTTCCAAGGACCTCAAGCGTTGCCGCAATCGAGTCCGTTGACACACTCGCAAGCAGAACACCGGATACCTCCTCCGAGGAGCTTCCGTTTCCGGAGAAGTCCATATTTTCCAGAGCCTTGGTCTCGCTGATCGGCACGATGACCTCAAGATACCGGTCATTCTTCACATATCTGCCCGTGATGGCACGGCTCCCGTTCTGAAGGCAGCGGACGACATCCCCGGAAACCACTGTTTTGCCCGTAGACATGTCATACGTATCCTTCACCACCCGAAGGCTCCCGTCAATGACCAGCACCCGGCCGTCATAAAAGGAGGAAAACTGCTCCAGCTCCGCATCCACAATTGGCGATGACGGATTGCGCAGATATTCATAGGTCAGAAGATGATTGGCAAGAATCCGAAGCTGCGTCTGCACCTCACTGGTCCGGATATTCACCACCCTTGTTTCATAATTTGAGAGAATCACACCGCGCATGGCAAGGCACGGCATCACTCCGAGGACAAAGACAATCAGAAAAATCCGAAGCCGAAGGCTTCGAAGAAACGGAAAGCGATGGTAACAGCTATGAAGTTTCTGCCAGAAAAACGCTCGCTTTTCCTTTCCCATCAATTTCTACCCTGCCCTCAAATCGAAGTTCCCTGATAGTAGTATCCAACGCCCCATTTCGTCTGTACGTAACGAGGCTCTGACGGATTCGGCTCAATCTTCTCCCGCAGTCTCCGGACATGAACATCCACGGTCCGTTCATCCCCCGGATAATCCTTTCCCCAGATCAGCTGGAGAAGCTTCGCTCTTCCGTAGACCTTTCCGGGATTGGCCACCAGAAACTCCAGAAGCTCAAATTCCTTTCCGGTCAGATTGATTTCACGCCCGCAGATCTGAACTCTGCGATTGTCCTTGTCAAGCCTTACATCACCGTTTACGATGACGTTTTCCTCCACGTTCTTCTTCGCAGCTCTGGTTCTGCGGAGAATCGCCTTGATTCTGGCCTTGACCTCCAGAATGTTGAACGGCTTCGTGATATAGTCATCTGCGCCGTATTCAAGGCCCAGAATCTTATCCATGTCCTCTCCCTTGGCCGTCAGCATGATAATCGGCACATCCGAAAACTCGCGGATCTGCCGGCAGACGTCCATCCCGTTCATCACAGGAAGCATCAGATCCAGAAGAATCACATCGTAGGTATTCTCCTTTGCCTTCTCCAGAGCTTCGCCCCCGTCATAGGCCGTATCCACTTCATAGTCGTCCTTCTCAAGGCTGAAGCGAATTCCCTTTACAATCAGCTTCTCATCGTCCACAATCAGCACTCTGGCTGCCATCTTATCCTCCTACGGGTTTCCCGTTGTAATTCTGTCCCTTAACTTCTCAAAGGTTGCATCCCCGATACCGGAGACTCTCTTCAGATCCTCCGGTGCCGCATAAAAACCGTTCTCCGTCCGGTCGGCAAGGATCGCCGCGGCCTTCGTATCTCCGATTCCCGGAAGTGAAGTAAGCTCCTTCTGTGAAGCCGTATTGATATTAATTCTCGCATCCGCTGCGTTCTCTGCCCCTGCAGAGCTTTCCGCACGTAAAAGCCCGTAACCGTTTCCTGACGCACTTCCCGCCGGAGAAGATCCTGTGGAGGAGAGCTCTTCCTTCTGCGTATTCTGCTCCTTCTCTTCCAGCGTTCGAATATAGAGCTGATCCTGATCGGAAAGCTTCCGTGCCTGATTGACACAGGCTCCGTCCGCATCCGCAGAAAGACCTCCGGCTGCCTCTATGGCATCAACCACTCGCGCGCCTTCCTCAAAGGAATATACGCCCGGACGCTCCACGGCGCCGCAGACGTACACATAAAGAGGCTCCCTCTTCTCGGATTCCGCTGCGTCATTTCTCTCCGCTTCTGCAGACTCCGCCGCGCCGGTGCGCTCTGCTGCATCGTCATCACACCCCGGCTGCCCGGAATCACCGGAAGCTTCCTCTGTACGCTCTGCTGTCATATCCTCGGAAGAAGACGGACTGCTCCGAAGCGTCAGCACCTCTTCTTTTCCGCAGGCCGCGGCGGCCATCATAACCACCATTAAGAATAACGGAACGACCGCCTTCTGCTTCCATCCCTGGAAATCAAGCCGCACAGCCGCTCCGGAATGATGACGCTGCAAACGAATACGATGTTTCTCTTTCATACATGACTCCCTGTCTGCCGCAGCTGTCTGCGGCCTCTCCGGGCCCCCGCCATGCAGAAGTATTGTACCATGCAAACCGACTCAGCACATATAAAAAACAGGAGGGAATCGGTTGCTTGCAAACGAATTCCCTCCTGCTTTTTATATGCGGCCAAGGTCTGAAGGACCTCTGGCCGAAACATCGAGGATTTACGCAGTAAATCCGAGATGCGCTGAGCCGTTTTGCATGCCCTTACCGCATCAGACCTCTTTCTTATTCTCCTCCCTGCAGCTCGGAACGAATGTCCACATAAGCCGGGTTGGAAATTGTCTCCACCTGCACGTTGTCCTGTCCCGTCATCTGGATGAGAAGCTGCTGACACAGCTGCCGCAGCTGCTCGTTCGGATCTTCTCCGTCCCAGACCTGTGAGAAGGTATTCTCCAGAAGCATCCAGAAATTCGAGGCGGAACGAAGCTTCGTGATCGGTGCCGAATCCGTATAGGCATCATAGAAGCCATTCATATGCTCGTCGCTGAACGAATATCCCGCTGCAGCAGGTGCCTTCCCTGTCAGATCAAAGAAATGCTCCATGCCGGAGAACAGCAGATACTGACAGAAGGCATTGGCTGCCTCCTGCTGATCCGAATAGCCATTCACAACAAGGCAGTTCGTGATCGACAGCGTCTTTGATTTCAGGTCCCCGGTCAGATCCGGAATGCTGGTCACACCATAGTTCAGGGTCGTGCCGTTTTCCTTGCAGTACTTTGCAATCTTCGAAACCGAGTCGGATGTTGCCAGCGTAAATACGATTTTCCCTGCTGCAAAATCCTGAATCACGCTGTCATATCCATCGGAGGAAGAATCGATGGAGAAGAACTGATTCAGCTGCTGATAAACCTGAAGACAGGAAATCAGCTGCTGATTGTAAACATGCAGCTGGCTGGTATCATCACCGCATGCACCGCCAATATCCATATAATTGCCAAGGAAGCAGTAATTGTAGAAAATATCTCCGACATCCCACTTCAGAACGGAAGATACATTGTCCGGCGCGTCGTAATCATTCGCAAGCGTAATGACATCCACCATGGTGCGCGGAACCGTATCCTCCAGGCTTTTCCCTGCCGCGTTTGCCATCGACTGCAGATAATCCTCGTTGTACAGAAATGCCGCCGCTTCGAAGCTCATCGGATAAGCAATGGTCTTTCCCTGATAGGTCACGGCGTCCAGTGCCGGCTGACAGAAGAACCGGTTCCCGGAAAAATGCGTCTCATCCTGAACCTGTGTTGCAAGACCGGTCAGCCACAGCCTCTCCAGAAGATCATTTCCGGCAAGAAACACGTCCGGATAATCCTCTCCGGACACCGAAGCCTCATAGATCTTCTGCAGATAATCGGTGTCGTCAATCAGGGTCGGCTCCACACGGTAATCACTCTGTGAGCCCGTGTACGCAACGCAGACGCTCTTGAGATAATCCGTCAAGGAATTATCGGTATACCACAGATCAATGGTCTTTCTGCGCGAAAACAAAAGCTCCGAGCTGCTTCCCGCATTCTCGCCGCCGCGGATTGCCACATAAACAAGACCGCCAAGCAGAACGAGTACGGTCAGCACAGAAAGAAGTCTGGTTTTTACATTCAAATCATTCACCTGCGCCGCGGGTTTCTTCGCGGCCTGTTAAGGGAAAACGCGTCTGTCATTTTCCCCATGGTCTTCATGAAGAAAGGGACGCAATCACCGGCTCCAGAATTCCGATCATCTCATCAATGTTCTCCTTCGTTATGATGAGCGGCGGAACAAATCGCAGAATATCGCTGCCGGCATTGATCAGTATCAGACCATTCTCCATGGCCTTTGTGATAACAGGTGTCACGGGACGATCAAAAACAAGTCCCTGCATCAGACCGCTTCCTCTGCGTTCCAGGATGCAGTCATATTTTCCGGCAAGCTCATTCAGCTTCTCCTCCAGATAGGGAGAAACCTCCTGCACATGCTCTATTATATTTTGTTTCCGATAGAGTTCAAGGACCTTGCAGACCGCAGCCGCTGCAAACGGATTTCCTCCGTAGGTCGTTCCGTGATCTCCGGCAGCAAGACTGGAGGCTGCAACCTCCTCCGTAAGAAGGAAGGCTCCGACCGGAACGCCGCAGCCAAGCGCCTTTGCCGTCGTCATAATATCCGGTTTCACGCCGAATTTCTGCCAGGCATACATGCTGCCGGTACGTCCCATGCCGCACTGCACCTCATCCAGAATCATCAGAATTCCATTCTCATCGCAGAGCCTGCGGACCCCGGAAAGAAATTCCGCCGTAGCGGGTACAAGTCCCCCTTCGCCCTGCACGGTCTCAAGAATAATTCCTGCAGTTTCCGGACCGATCAGTGCCTTTACGGATTCCAGATCGTTATACGAGGCAAAACGCACGCGGCAGGGCATTTCTCCAAACGCCTCACGATAGTGTGCATTTCCCGTCACCGACAGCGCTCCATAGGTCCTCCCATGGAAGGAATGATTCATTGCAATGATCTCCTGCCTGTCTCCGCCCTTTTTCAGGAAGGCATGCTTCATGGCAGCCTTCAGTGCACCCTCCACGGCTTCTGCACCGCTGTTCGTAAAAAAGACGCGGTCCATTCCGGACACTTCCTTCAAAGCCTTTGCTGCCAGAATGGCCGGCTCATTGTAAAAATAGTTCGAGGTATGAAGAATCCTGTCAATCTGCGCCTTCAGCGCATCGTTGTACTCTTTATTGTTGTAGCCAAGTGCAAATACCGCGATTCCTGCCACGAAATCCAGATATCTCTTCCCGTTGACATCATACAGATAAACGCCGTCTCCGTGGTCCAGGACAATCTGGTACCGGTTATATGTGTGCAGAAGATCCCGCTCTGCCTCTTCGATCAACGCTGTCATCTTATTCTCTGCCATGATTTCCTCCTGCGGCGTTTTCCGTCAATGTCCGATATCCTCAAGGACGTCGGAATCGTCATAGAACATCGTTCCGTTTCCCTTGTTCGTAAAGATTTCCAGAAGAATGCTGTGCGGAACACGTCCGTCCAGGATGTGTACTCTTTTTACGCCTCCCCGCACAGCGTCCGTGCAGTTCGACAGCTTCGGCAGCATGCCCCCTCCGATCATTCCGCCCGCAATCAGCTCCTCCGCTTCCGTCACGCTGATTCTGGAAATGAACGACGATTTGTCTTCAAAATCCCGGTACAGTCCCTCGACATCCGTGAGATAGACCAGCTTGTCCGCTCCGACCGCCTTTGCAATCGCGCAGGCTGCCTCGTCCGCATTGATGTTGTAGGTTTCAAACTGATCATCCAGGCCGATCGGTGCCACAATCGGAAGATAATCATGATCCATCATATCGAAAAGAATCTTCGGATCCACCTTGGTGATTTCACCGACATAGCCGATATCCTGCCCACCGGAAAGGCGCTTCTTCACCTTGAGCATGGCGGAGTCCTTGCCGGAGATTCCGACCGCCTTGACACCGAGCTCCTCCACCATGGTCACAAGGTTTTTGGAGACACGGCCCAGCACCATCTCCGCAATTTCCATGGTTTCCTTGTCGGTCACGCGAAGTCCGTTGATAAACTGTGCCTCTTTTCCGGTCTTTCTGACCCAGGAAGAAATGGCCTTGCCGCCGCCGTGCACAATGATGGGCTTAAAGCCGACAAGCTTTAACAATGTCACATCCTGAATGACATGCCTCTGCAGCTCTTCATCGCTCATTGCCGATCCGCCGTACTTGACCACAATAATCTTACGGTTAAATTTCTGAATATAGGGAAGCGCCTCGATCAACACCTCTGCTTTTTTCTGCGCTTCGTCCAGACCCTGATCCATCATGATATCTGTCCTTTCCTGAAACTGCGTTTTCCGCCCTCTGATACTTTTCCTGTCAGGAGCGGTAATCCGCGTTGATCTTCACATAGTCATAGGTGAGATCACACCCCCAGGCTGTGGCAGCTTCTTCTCCCATATGCATGTCGGAGAGAATCACCACCTTGCTGCTGCCAAGGAGCTCTGCCGCCTCTTCCTCGGAATAATCTGCCGCACTTCCGTCTGTAAAAATCAGCATCTTCTTCCCGTCCGCTTCGAAGTACAGATCCACCTTTTCCGGGTCAAAGGAAACTCCGGAATATCCGAGAGCACAGAGGACACGTCCCCAGTTGGCATCTTTCCCGAAAATCGCCGCCTTGGTCAGATTGGACTGAATGACTGCCTTTGCAAGAATCCCTGCATGCTCCTTCGTATCCGCGTGAACAACCTGTGACTCAATCAGCTTTGTTGCGCCCTCACCGTCTCCTGCCATCTCCATGGCAAGCTCCCTGCATACGAAGAAAAGTGCCTCCTTAAAGGCTTCATATGCTTCATTTTCTTCCCGGATCTCTTCGTTTCCCGCAAGACCGTTTGCAAGAACAAGGAGGGTATCATTGGTAGACATGTCTCCGTCTACGGAAATCATGTTGAATGTCTCGTTCACGACCTCCGAGACCGCCTTCTGAAGAAGCTCCTTTTCAATGGCAGCGTCTGTGGTCAGAAAGGCAAGCATGGTACACATTCCCGGATGAATCATGCCGGAGCCCTTGGACATGCCGCCAAGCGTCACGGTTTTGCCGGAAAGCTCCAGCGAAACCGCTGCCTGCTTGCTGTGGGTATCCGTAGTCATAATGGCCCGGGAAGCAGCTTCTCCCGCTTCCAGCGTCTCTGCCTTTGACGATGCAAGCTCCGCAATTCCCTTCTTTACGCGGTCCATCGGAATCTGCATCCCGATTACACCGGTCGATCCGATCAGAACCGAACGCTCCGGAATTCCAAGGACACGTCCCGCTTCCTTCGCGGTCTCTTCACAGATTTTCAGGCCCTCGCGTCCGGTGCAGGCGTTAGCAATGCCGGAATTCACGACAACTGCCTGTACCTTCTCCAGACTCTCCCGGACAATGCTGCGATCCCACAGAACCGGTGCCGCCTTCACCACATTTGACGTAAAGGTTCCTGCTGCGACGCAGGGCTCCTTGCTGTACACAAGTGCCATGTCCGTCCGTCCTTCGTACTTGATCCCTGCTGCTGCCGCTGCCGCATAAAAGCCCTGTGCTGCAGTGACGCCTCCCTTGATCTGTTTCATCTTCTCTGTCCTTTCCTTCCTCCGCAAATCACAAAGCAGAGGTAACTCTGTCTTATGCCTGCCCGATAAAACTGGTGATGTTCTTCTCGTTCAGAATAAAATCATAATAATAGAAATCTTCCCGTTTTTTCCATCCGATGCTGTTCCAGAAGGCATTTCCGATCTGGTTGCTGGTAAAGGCAACCAGCGACACCTTGTTGATCCCCATGTCGCGAAGCTCCTTCATGCAATATCCGACCATCTGTCGGCCAATGCCAAGCCTCCGGTGCTCTTTGGAAACGCAGACATGATACAGCGTTCCCTGCCTTCCGTCACTTCCGCACAGAATGGAGCCGACAATGGCGCCGCCCGAAACCGCAACAACGGAGGTCTCCGGGTTCCGGCGGATAAAGCGTTCCACATCCTCACGTCCATCGTCCAGAGAACGGATTCCAAAGCCCTGAATGGTCATCCAGAGGGCATGCACCTCATCATAGTCCTCCATGCGCATCGGTCGAATCTGTATCCTTCCTTCCATCTTCCGCTCTTCCTCCGCTTACGGCATCATCGCAGGAAGGCTGATGGCCGTTTCCTCCGGAAGGCCGAACATAAGATTCATATTCTGCACTGCCTGACTTGCGGATCCCTTCCCCATGTTGTCGATGGCTCCCATCATAATGACGCGGCCGGTTCTTCCGTCCACCTTCAGGCTGATGTCCACATAGTTGCTTCCCTCCACAAACCGGGTTTCCGGATACTGGCCTGCCGGAAGGATCCGGATAAAGCGTTCGTTTCCGTAGCGCTTTTCATATACCTCAAAAAGCTCCTCCTCCGACGGAAGCGTGCCGTCCTTTTTCCGGATCAGGGAAGCATATTCGGTCACCAGAATGCCGCGGTTCATCGGCACAAGGTGAGGAGTGAAATTGATCGTGACCGGATGTCCGCATGCATACGAAAGCTGCTCTTCGATTTCCGGCGTATGACGGTGACTGGCAACGCCGTAAGGCTTGGCACTCTCGTTGACCTCGCAGTAGAGGTTTGCCGTCTTTGCACCTCTTCCCGCTCCGGAGACACCGGAAAGCGCATCCACAATCAGCGTATCGGTATCAATCAGCCCGGCCTCCACCAGAGGATACGCCGTCAGAATCGAACAGGTCGTATAGCAGCCCGGATTTGCCAGAAGTCTTGCAGACGGAATATCCTTCCGATTGATTTCCACCAATCCATACACCGCTTCCGGAAGAAACTCCGGCGAAGCATGATGGATTTTATACCAGGCCTCATAAACAGAGACATCCTTCAGGCGGAAGTCCGCGGACATGTCGATGATCTTAACCTTCTCCAGAAGTTCCCTGCTCACAAGTCCCGCACAGGCTCCCTGGGGCGTTGCGGTAAAAATAACATCGACCTCATCTGCCAGCTTCAGAATTTCCTTCTTCATCTGCTCGGTATCATCATTGATTAAGGAAAGATCCACAACATGGAACAAATTTCCATATACGGAAGCGATCTCCTGATCCGCATAGCTCCTGGATCCAATCCATTTCACCTCTACATTCGGATGAACCGCAAGAATCCGAAGAATTTCAGCCCCTGCATAACCGGTTGCTCCTATAATACCAGCACGAATCATATTCTCTCTGTCCTTTCTTAAAACTTTTATTAAATGTACTCTCCCTTTCCACATTGCGCAAGATTTATTTTATACTTATGCAGCATAAATTCGTATTTTATGCATATTTATGCATTATTTCAGCTTCGTATGAAATATTTATGTATTTTTACTGCTTGCATTCCCTTCCCACGCGTTGTATATTCATAAGCACAGTTTTTCATACATCAATCATCCGAATAAAAGTGAGGTCGAAACAATGGAGAAAGAAAAAGTCGTTCTGGCATATTCCGGCGGTCTGGATACCACCTGCATCATTCCTTGGCTGAAGGAGAATTACAATTATGATGTTGTCTGCTGCTGCATCAACGTCGGACAGGAGCAGGAGCTTGAGGGACTTGAGGAGCGCGCGAAGTACTGCGGCGCAGATAAGCTTTACATTCTGGACGTCATCGATGAGTTCTGCGATGAATATGTAGCTCCCTGCATTCAGGCACATGCTGTTTATGAGAACAAGTACCTGATCGGCACCTCCATGGCTCGTCCGCTGATTGCGAAGAAGCTGGTAGAGGTTGCACGCAAGGAAGGCGCCGTTGCCATCTGCCACGGTGCGACCGGAAAGGGAAATGACCAGATTCGTTTCGAGCTTGGCATCAAGGCACTTGCTCCGGATCTGAAGATCATCGCTGCATGGCGTGATCCCAACTGGAAGCTGGATTCCCGTGAGTCCGAAATCGAATACGCGCACAAGCATGGCATTGATCTTCCTTTCTCCGCAGACGAGAGCTACAGCCGTGACCGCAACCTGTGGCACATCAGCCATGAGGGTCTGGAGCTGGAGGATCCTTCCAATGAACCCAACTATGAGCATGTTCTTGTTTTGTCCAAGACTCCTCAGAAGGCTCCTGACAAGACCACCTATCTCACCATCGATTTCGAAAAGGGCCTTCCGGTTGCCGTTGACGGCCAGAAGATGAAGCTTTCCGATATCATCCGCAAGCTCAATAAGATCGGCGGAGAGAATGGCATCGGCATCATCGATATCGTCGAGAACCGTGTCGTCGGCATGAAGAGCCGCGGCGTTTACGAAACCCCCGGAGGAACCATTCTTTACGAGGCACATCAGCAGCTGGAAGAGCTGATTCTGGACCGCGAGACCTATGCACTCAAGGAAGAGATCGGCGGGAAGTTTGCAAGCCTTGTCTACGAAGGAAAATGGTTCTCTCCTCTTCGCGAGGCAGAGCAGGCGTTCATCGAGAGCACACAGCGCTACGTCACCGGAACGGTAAAGCTTGGTCTTTACAAGGGCAACATCATCCGCGCCGGCGAGACCTCTCCGTACACGATGTACAACGAGAGCATCGCTTCCTTCAAGACCGGCGATATGTATGACCACACCGATGCCAACGGCTTCATCAACCTCTTCGGACTGTCCACCAAGGTTCGTGCGATGAAGATGCAGGAAGTTGCCAAAAAGGAAGGCATCAAGAACTGGCAGGATCTTCTGTGATCTCAGCTTGTATGAATAAAGAAAAAACGGGAAGAGGTCAACAGTTTCATCTGCCGGCCTCTTCCTTTACGTTCTGTTTCGGGTTACACTGTTTGACGTAGTGCCATTTTCCGGACTGCAAAGCCAGCCCGGCCATTGAAAGGAACACGACATGTCCCAGGTGATTGATCTGACCTGCCCCAAATGCGGTGCACCGCTGGAAATTCACAAAGAGCTCTCGGAGCTCTCCTGTCCGTACTGCGGCTATAAAAAAGCCCTGATGGAAAGCGATGCTGTGAAAATCGAACAGCTCCGGGCAGAAGCATACAAAGAGGTTGCTCTGCAGAAGGAAAGGCTTTCACAGAAGAGTCAGAAGACCGCCGCAGTCAGCAAAAAGAAAAAGCTCCGATGGAAAATCGGTCTGATCCTTGCTGCCATATTTGCCGTGATCCTGCTCCCCGTCCTTTCCGAGCTCTCTTATTCCGTCAGCTACTCCGATTATCACAGGGAACGGGCTGAGAAAACATATGCATGGCCGAAAAGCGGACTTCCCTCGCTGATCCCGCAGCCGGCCTCTCTGAACGGAGAGATGTATCTGGACGCAGGAGAGACGCTCTCCGTCTATGCAGCGAACACCTCCCTCGAGGAATACAATCAGTACCTGGAGGACTGTAAGGAATCCGGCTTCACCATTGGCATGAATCAGTACAGCAGCTACTATGAAGCCTATGACGAAGAAGGAAATTATCTGGATCTGTCGTATGATGAGGATTACAGCGAGATGCACATCCGTCTGGAGAAGGCCATCGAAACCTCTCCGATCGAGTGGCCGGAGAATCCGCTGGCACAGCTTCTTCCGATTCCGCCCTCTCTGGATGGCAATGTTTTTCAGGATTCCAATGACAGCTGTGTGATCTATCTGGCCGACATGACCAAAACCGAATTTGGGAATTATGCCAGAAAATGCATGCAGGCAGGATTCTCCGAATCCTATCTGCAGGAAACAACCTTCTACGGCTCGGACGAAAATGACAACCGGCTTTCCATGGATTATCTTCCTTCCAAGCTGGTAAAGATCCGGATTTCGGCTCCGTATCGCTGAGCTGGAATCCATGTAATCGCTAAAAATGCCAGGTGCCTCTCTGTGAGGCACCTGGCATTTTTCTGTCTGTTCTTCCGATCGTTTATCCAAAGGCGTTGACATCGCCATCTGCATACAAAGCGCTGCGGACAACATTTGCCGCGCAGAACTGCAGATCTGCCTTTGTGCAGGAGAAGCCATTCTCCTTTTCTTCCTCACGGACTGCGCGGATGATCGCATCCTCCACCAGCTCATCGCCCGGCATCTGCAGATCATTGCCTGCATGCACGGCGCCGGAGGGCGTTCCCCACTTGTACTTGCCTGTTGCACTCTGCGAAAGTGCACCAAGTCCGCCGGTAGAGTACCAGTCGGTCATGATAAGTCCGTGGAAGCCCCACTCATCTCTTGCCGCCTTCTGCAGAAGATCATAGCTGTCTGCGGTATGGATGCCGTTGATGAGGTTGTAGCTCGTCATGATTGTTTCCGGATGTGCCTTGCGAATGCAGATTTCAAAGCCGCGCAGATAAATCTCGCGAAGCGCTCTCTCACTCACATGAACGTTTGTCTGGTAGCGGTTGTCTTCCTGGTTGTTCGCTGCAAAGTGCTTGATGGAAACGCCTTTGCCCTTGTGGCTCTGTACGCCTTCTGTAATGGCAGCAGCCGTAAGTCCGGTCACAACAGGATCCTCGGAATAGTACTCGAAGTTTCGTCCGCACAGAGGATTCCGGTGAATGTTCATGGCAGGTGCAAGCCAGATATCCACGCCGAATTTCTCCATCTCTGCTCCGACCATGTCTGCTGCCGCACGAACCAGCTCCGTATTCCAGGACTGTGCCAGTGCCCAGCCGATCGGGATTGCCGTCGTATACTGATAATAATCAACCACATCCTCCGGATGGTCATACTCCGGGAAGGGTGCCACGGCGTCGCCGAACTTATTGCCGCCGGGAAGAACCGTTCCGTCATGCCTTGCCTTGAAATGAGGCTGCAGGCGAAGACCCGCAGGGCCGTCAGCCATGGAAACCGGACGGATGCCGCGGCTCTCCAGACAAACGGCAGAGGTATCTCCCGCCGCTCCCGGAACGCTGAAGGACGCATTTCCGATCACCGAGCTCTCTCCCTTTCTTGCATGACGACCGGTCGCAAAGCTTGCGAGCTCCTCGATGGTAAGCTGAGCGACCAGCTCCTCCACGGAAGCTTTTTTGCTCTTCACATCCTCCAGGGTAATCACTCCGGTCTTGTCCGTCGTATACTCTGCCCGGTTCTCATCCGAATACGAAACCGTTCTCTGCGGAACATCGGAAGCCTCAAGACGGATGACCGGTACATCCGCACCGGCTCCGCCCTCGCAAAGGCCGCATGTTTCCTCAAATTCATTGTCCTTCGGGCAGATGTTCACGCACTGCTCCACCGTGACGGTTTCCGGCAGAGAAAGAACCGCTGCCGGAGCTGTCTGATCCGACGAATTTCCGATGCGAAGCTCATAGTCCGCCTTTTCCAGAATCCAGGCTGCTTTCTTCTCGCTGTAGGATGCGAGAAGCTGCACAGGAATGGTGACACAGACCTCTTCCCTTTCTCCCGGAGCAAGAAGCTTCGTCTTCGCATAGCCCTTCAGCTCAAGCGCCGGATGATCCAGTTCGGTATTTCCCTTTACGGAAACATATACCTGTACGGTTTCTTTTCCTTCCGCACTTCCCGTATTTGTCACAGAAGCCAGCACCCTGACCTGACCGTCCTCCACGCTGCAGGAAACCGGCTCCATGGAAAAGCTTGTATAGGAAAGTCCGTAGCCAAACGGATACAGCGGCTTTTTCCCGAAGGTTTCAAAGTAACGATATCCGACATAGATGCCTTCCGCATAGTCATCGTCATCCGTGTCACCGTTATTGTGAGAAAAGTCTGCCGCAGACGGATAATCCGCATAGCTTGCCGCCCAGGTATCTGCCAGCTTTCCGGACGGATTCACCTTACCGGTCAGGACATCGGCAATGGCAAGTCCTCCGATATTGCCAAGCTGTGACATCAATACCACTGCGTTGATGCCCGGAATCGCCTTTACCTCCGACAGATCCATGACACCGCCGACGTTCAGAACCAGAACAAACTTCTCAAAACCGGAAGCCAGCTTCCGAATGGAATTCTTCTCTTCCTCCCATAAAAGGTAGTCGCCTTCCTTTGCAAAACGATCTGCTCCCTCACCGGAATTCCGGGAGATCACATAAATTGCCGTATCTGTTCCGGCTAAAGCAATGTCCTCGTCTGTCACAGGCTCCGGAGAAGGCTCCTGAAACGGCATGCCGAATTCCAGAAGAAACGCAGGCCGCCCGGTTTCCTTCGACAGCTTCTCCAGAAGTGCACGATGCTCCGCCTTCGCAGCCTCAATCTTCGCATCATGACGGGCAAGCCACTCTCCTGTCGTAATCTCATATCCCGCTTCCTTCAGTCCGTCCTCTGCATTGATGACAAAACGGGAATTGACATCACCGGAGCCGGTGCCGCCCTTCACGGTTTTTCTTGCGCCTGCTCCAAACAGCGCGATCTTTCCGCCTGCTCCTGCAAGCGGAAGAACGCCATCGTTTTCCAGAAGGACCACACATTCACCTGCAAGCTTTCTGGCAAGCTCCATGTGCTCCTTCTCATCCTGCATCATTTCTTCCTGCGTCGGTGCAAATATTTTTCCCATTCTATCTCCTTTTGTTACCTGCTCTCAATCGAAACCTCGGCATCCTCACAGCCGTCTGCCGAGAAGATCACACGAATGGTACCCGTCTCGTTCGTTGTGCGAACAGCCGCCATAACTTCACCGTCAAAGGTCTCCCAGGTGGTATCGTCATAGCTTCTTACCGGCTGAGGATCCGCACTGCCAAAGCCCTGAAGAACGCCGGGGCCTTCCACGCGGACCGTCACGGTTTTCGATGCAGACAGGTTCTCGCAGCCCTTTTCATCCTTCAGCTTCACCGTCACAAAGGAAAGGTCCTCTCCGCCGGCCTTGATTTCCTTCCGGTCTGCCTCTGCAGTCAGAACAACCTTCTCTCCGGCCGTCGTCAGAAGATAGCGTCCGGTCTCTTTTCCATCCTGATAGCTGACCGCCAGAAGCTCTCCCGGCTCATAAGTCACCTTCCAGGTTGCCGTAAAGTCCTGATCCTTTCCGCACGGCTTCTTCCCAAGAGACTTTCCGTTTAAGAACAGCTCCGCTTCCTCATCTGCGGAATAAATGTCAACCTCCGTCTCCTTCCCTTCAAATCCCGGCCACGTCCAGGAGGAAACATTGTCCTTGAACATCCAGGAGGTCTGGGAAATCTTCTGTCCGTAACGGTTCATCCGGATCACGCCGATGTAAGGCTCCTTCCGCAGGCCGAAGACAATTTCTCTCAGATAGCTGATGGGTCTCCGGTATCCGAGGATGTTGATATCACCGATGTACGCGATGCGGTCCGGATAGTTGGAGGAGAAGTTCACCTTTCCGTCATAGTAGAAAATTCCGCAGCCTGCTTCTCCCAGATAGTCATAGCCGGTCCAGGTATAATCGCCGAGAACGTTGTCGTTCTCCTCCACGATTCTCCAGAGACGAACAATGTCTGCAGGGTAGGTTTCCGTTCCAAGCACCGGCTTATTCGGATGAAGCTCCTTTTCCATCGCATGACGTCCCGTCAGATAGTTGTATCCGGCAATATCCGCTGCCTGCGCTGCTTCCTCCAGCACCTCACTCATCAGAGGATGTGTGCAGAAGGCATCCTCGTTCGTCATCTGCATCATCATATTCGCTGCACCGACGCCGCTTTCCGCACTGCCGCCAGCGCCGCCCAGCGCAGAAGGATCAATGCCCTTTGCCTTCAGAATATCCACGATGATTCCCTGGATTTTCCCGCTGATTGCAGAAGCGATCAGGCCGTTTACCGCCGTGGTGGTGTATCTGGTCGCATCCAGCTCATGGAACCTGTTGCAGATCTTCCGGTTGATGGCTCCGCCGGATTCTCTTCCAAGATCCAGAATTTCATTTCCGGACGAATACAAAATGACGCAGGGATGGTTGTAGTCCTTCTTCACCATCTTCTCCGTTTCTTCCTCCCAGCAGCGATCGAAGAAATTCGAGAAGTCATTCCGGTTCTTCTGCTCATTCCACATATCAGTCAGCTCATCCATGACAAGCAGCCCGTACTCATCGCAGGCAGCAAGCATCTCCGGGCTCATGGGATGGTGCGCGCTGCGGATGGCATTGAAGCCGGCCTCCTTGATTTCACGGGCACGCTTCCTTTCTGCTGCGGCAAAGGTAGCAGCGCCGATGATTCCATTGTCATGATGGATGCAGGTTCCTCTCTGCTTCACAGGCTTTCCGTTGAGGCGAAGTCCGCGCTTGCCGTCCAGTGCCAGCATGCGAAGACCCGTCCGGACGGATTCTTCATCCATCACTTCCTCTGCTTCGCACAGAACAAGCTGAACATCATACAGATTCGGATTCTCACAATCCCAAAGCTTCGGATTCTCAATCAGAATGTTCTGACGAAGCGTCTCGGTATCCTCCGGGAAAACAGTGAAAATCACGCTGTCTTCCGCCGCCTTCTCCCCGGAAGCCGCCAGTGTCCAGACCGTTTTCAGCACCATTTTATGTGCTTTTCTGGTGAGGTTCTTCACCTTGGTTTCCACCTCGGCAACCGCCGCCTCACCAATTTCTCTCGTGGTGATACGAACCGAATCCTTCACAATGTGCACTTCATTTCCAACCAGAAGATTGACATTGCGGTAAATACCGCTTCCGGAGTACCAGCGGCTGTTGGGATCGGGATTGTTGGCGATCACCTTGATTTCATTCTCTTCCCCGGTGCGAAGATAACGGTCCAGCACCGCATCGAAGCCGCCGTAGCCGTGTAAGTTGGAGGTCACAAAGTTTCCGTTCAGATACACTCTCGCAATCTCATAAACGCCCTCAAACTCCGCAATCACAGAGCGGCCTTCCCACTCCTTCGGTGCAGTGAATTTCTTTGTATAGATATATTCTCCGCCGGGATAAAAGCCGGTCTGTGCGCCGCTTAAGGCTTCCGGAACGGGCTTTTCATGAATCATGGCATCATGCGGAAGCTGAACACTCTGCTTCTTTCCTGCTCCAGGTCTGAATGCCTCCATCAGGCTCGATCCGCCGGAAGATACCTCCCATCCTTCGTTGAAACTCATTTTTTTCATCTGCTAACCCTCCTGTCCTGTTTTACCAAAGCTGTGCTTCTGCAGCTTCCCTGTCTACAAACGGTCCGGGCAGAACGTCCGTCCCGCGGTGATTGCCCGCATAGTCCATGTCGAACAGAATATCCTCGCCGTCCGGTGTTTCAAACCGCTCCTCCGGCTCAAACGCTTCCCCAAGCGTATCGCTCGAAATCATGCCGGTCCGGTAATCGCCGATGACATCGAACAGATTCGTCCGGATCGATACATGATCTCCGTCCTCCACAACCTCGATCTTTACCGGATTCTCACTGTCCACAAGGTTCTCCGTCTCCTTCTTCCACGCCTTTGCACCGTTCAGATACACGTTGCCGCCGGCCCATACCGGAAGCTTTGCAAAATGCGGTCCCATCAGCTTCATCATGTCAAATTCCTTAGCGGCTTTTCCTTCCAGTTCTTTAAACGGAGCGTACCACTCCTCAAAGGTCGGATAGTCATCAAAGACCGATGTCCCGACCACCTGGTTGTCCGCCATCATCATTCCCATGTCTTCCTTGACTTCGACTTCCTCCACAGGCTGATTCTGAACGAAAATATTGTTATAGAACCGGTCATCGCCATGAAGGATCGTCATGAATCCGGCAACCTCCGTGCGGTGCGGAATGTGATACGGCGTATAACGGGGCTGGTTCTTCCCGTCTGCCTGGAAATCCGTTCCGGATCCAACCGAGGTCAGCGCGCCCAGCATCAGATTATGCACGCAGGCAACGCCCTCCGTTGCCATGCGAAGAGATACCTTCGAGAGCATGACGTTGTTGTCGATCAGCGTCGGTCCATGTCCCACCTCAATGAAAACATCCTGGCTCATCATGGCCCCCATCGGGCTCTTCCCGATGCCTTCCGGCGCGTGATTCTGATAGAACAGGTTCTGGGAAATCCGGGTTCCCTGTGCTTCCCAGTCACACCACACGCCCATCGTGCAGTCATGAATTTTGTTGCGGCGAATGATGACATCGATTGCTGCATGCAGCTTGATTCCCGCGATCTCTGCGCCGGCAAGCTCCTGCATGTTGTTGATGTCATGAATGTCATTGTCCTCAATCAAAGAGAACACACAGCCCTGGCGGCCGACAATTCCGTCCTGCTCGCAGTGATGAATATGGCAGCGGCGCACGATGTGATGTCCGATGTTCTCCTTAAGCCATCCGTGATACTGGCCGCGGCAGACAGCATCTCTCTCCATCTGGGTCGGGCTCTTCACGTGACGATAGGTAAAATAGTGATTGTTGTCCGGATCCTCGTACTTGCCAAGAGAAATCCCTGCGCAGCGGCTTCCGTAAATCTCACAGTCCTCAATGATCCAGCCCTTGGACCAGTGCGGTCCGATCATTCCGTCCTGGAATGCCGCGGGCGGAGCCCAGGTCGTAGCCGCCTTATCGATGGTAAAGCCGCTTACCGTGATGTAATCGACGCCGTTTTCCTTCGGCATGAAGCACTCACGCCGCACGGTCACCTCTACGTTCTCCTCGTTCGGATTTTTCCCCTGGAAGTTTGCATAGATCACGGTTTCATTCTTCGCCTCATCCTGCTCGGTGTACCATTTATAGACAGAATTCTCCGGCTCCCAGGAAGACGGATAGACCGCACCCTCGCTGCATTCCTCCAGTGTCAGAGTCTCATACAGCATCCGGTCATCCAGGAAAACCTGTCCGGTATGCTTGTTGACCGGCCCAAAATACCAGTCGCCCTGTACAAAGGTCGTGTAAGGATTGTATTTGCCGAACACACCGTTGTGAATGCGGCACACCCACACATTGCCCTCATACGGCTGCCAGTTCTTGATTTCTTCGGCACCGGTAATCTCAGCTGCAAGCGGCTCGGTACTCTTATAAACAATTCTTGCATCCTCGCGTCCTGCATGAGCAGGTGCTACATTTTCCCGGTAAACGCCGGGTGCAACCAGAACCGTATCGCCGGGTTTTGCCAGCTTTGCAGCTTCACGGATGGAGCGAAACGGCGTTTCCTTACTTCCGTTTCCGTTCTTCGGTGCACGGATATCCACATAAATATTCATCGTTTTTCTTTCCTCCTTTGAAAAGAAGCGGGCGAACCGCAACGCGATTCGCCCGGAACAAGAGCAGGCATCCTCAGATGCTTGCGAGTGTCTTATTCATGATCCATTCCGGGGTGCTCCGCATCCCACTTGGCATTTGCCTTCTCAACCGTCATCTGAGACAAAAGAATGATCATAATAACAACCATGCAAAGAGGGAAGAACAGATACATTCCCTTGATTGCCGTGTAATAGGATGCCGGCTGAGTTGCCGCTGTTCCTACATAACCGGAAGCCTCCAGAATCCATCCGGCAAGAGCCGTTCCGACACCGCCGCCGACCTTGATTCCGACAGAGGAAGCAGAGAACATAGCGCCCTCAACGTGAACGCCGGTCTTCTTGTAGGCATAGTCTGTTGTAGAAGAAATCAGAGCATTGATATCGCCGGTAACCGGTGCGGTTCCAAGACCTGCGATAAATGCTGCGCCGAGCATCAGCGGAACATTCAGTGTCAGACCGCCGATGATGAACACGATTCTGCAGACAAAGGCCAGGCAGTAGCCGCCAAGGTTGACCTTGTACATTCCCTTAAACTTCGAAACCAGCATCGGCGTGAAGATCAGGCCGATGATCATCGGGAACATGGATGCCATCGTGAAGGTTCCCATCAGGTTTGCATCGCCCAGAATGTCTCGCATGAAGTAAACAGTCATTCCCTGAATGCCGGTCTGAAGATAAATGGAAATGTAAATCAGGAGAAGCAGAATGAAATACTTGTTGGTGAACAGAATCTTCAGTGCCTGTCCAATCGAAACGTCGTCCTTTTTGCCCTTGTTCTCTTCTACCTCATCCTGCGGAAGCTCCTTGACCGAAAGAACAGAGATTGTGTTGACAATCAGAGCAATCACTGCATACAGAATGGCCACAGAACGCCAGCCGGCTGCGCCGCCGCCGAAATTCTCAACGAGCCTCATGGTGATGGAAGCTACGGTAAGGTTTGTTGCAAGAGAGAACATGAAGCGGATGGAGCCAACCTGAACACGCTCATTGGTATTCTTGGTGATCAGAGAGGTCAGCGCTGCATAGGCGATATTGTTTGCCGTATAGAAAATCGCATTCAGAAGCGTGTAGCTGATGAAGAAGAATGCGTACTGTGCCTTCTGTCCCCAATCCAGCGGAATTGCGAAGCAGCAGACCAGGAAGAACGAGTTACCGATCTGGGACCACAGCATCCAGGGTCTTGCCTTTCCCATCTTCGAATGTGTGCGGTCCATCAGATTTCCGAAAATAATATCCGTAAATCCGTCAAAGAACTTCGATACCATGATCAGCGTGCCAATGATTCCGGCATTCAGACCGATTGCGTCGGTCATATAGATCATCACAAAAGACGTCAGCAGTCCGTAAACACAGTTGGCTGCCAGATCTCCGGATCCGTATCCAACCTTGTTGTACCATTTCAGGTACTTCTTCTCGCTTGCTGCAGCTGCAGCATTCTGGTTTGCCATAGCAATCCCCTCCTATAATATAGAATAACTTCTATCTAAGACCCGGCTCCCCTTGAAGCCGGGATCTTTTCAAATGTTTAAGGAAAACTCTCTTCCGGTTTCCGTACCTCTGTCAGCTCTCACTCTCCAGATTCTGCCGGATGGTTATGGAAAGACGGGTCTTGATCCAATCATGCTCCGGTTTCCGGTCCATCGTAAGATAGCGAAACAGAATCTCCAGAGGCTTCTTCCCCTGCTTCTCCGGCTCCTGCGTAATGGTCGCCGTGATTCTTCCGTCCCGGAGCATCTGCATCTGCTCCTCCGTCACCAGATCATTGGTGATCACCGTCATCTTTCGGTTTCCGGCTGCCTCGTGAATCACATCGCAGAGACTGTAATCCGAGGGATTCATCAGATATACTGCATCAATATCCGGATCCTGCAAAAGCTTATGTCTTACCGTCCTTCGAAGCTGCTCCCGATCCATAAAAACAGGATTCTGCAGATAAATGACTCCGGCAATCTGCATCTGCGGATAATGTTTCTTCTCTCTTTCAAAGCCTTCCAGCCGCTGCTGTCCGCTCGGAATATTCCCTGCATCCTCCGAAACAATCAGGACCCTTGCGCAGCTGTTGATGATTGCAGTAAGTCCGCAGGCAATCCTTCCGGATTCCTGATAATCACAGCCGACAAAGCAAAGACGCTCGTCCGTTTTTTCGGTATCAATGTTGTAGGTGACAATCGGAACCTCCGGCATACCGTTTTCTTCCCAGGTTCGTCGAAGAAATCCGTCAAAGCTCCCGTAAATGGCATATCCGCTGATGTCCGGATGATCCACGATAAACTGTCTTGCCCGCCTCAGCTCTGTTTCCGTAAAATACCGGATTCCAAAGGAGTGTACCGTCACACCGTACTGAGCCAGCTCTCTTCCTTTTCTGACGGCTGCTTCATAGATCTGCCTGTGGAAAGCAGCTGCCGGACTGTCGATATAGATGAATCCCAGCTGAAGCTTCTTCCTTCTTGCCGCAAGGGCCGTACCCGCCATACTCTTCTGATATCCAAGCCGCCCGGCAACTTCAAGAACACGTTTCTCTGTTTCCTTCGAAACCCGCCCGCGGTGATTCAGCACCCGGTCCACCGTTCCTCTGGAAACACCCACTTCCTCTGCGATGTCCTGAATCGTAACAACCATTTTATCATTGGAATTCAAAGTGTTATCCGTCATCATTAACATCCGCCATAGTGCGTGCTCGTGTGTCATCTGATAGTATTGTTATATTTCATTCTTTGCGTACCGTCAATATGCACGCGTGCACGCACAACACAAATCCCATTTTTTGTCGATACTGCACATTTTTCATTCTGTATTTCCATCAATACGAATACTTGCAATTTTCCTTGCACTGTGTCTCCGGACGACAAAAATCCCCGACAGCCAAATTGCCATCGGGGATGCCCTGTCCAATATCAGATTTTCCTTATCGTCAAAGGCCGGACCCTATCCTGCCCGCAGTGTTTTTACAAACCTGTCTTTTCGCCCTTGCTGAGCTTTGCCACTGCACCGGACAGTACAAGAAGTGCCGCAAGGTTCGGAAGCACCATAACACCGTTAAAGAGGTCCGAAAGGTTCCAGACAAGCTCTACCTTAAGAAGTGAGCCGACAAAAATAAAGATTACTGCGATCAAGGCAAACGGCTTCACCCCTTTCTGTCCGAACAGATACTTCACATTCTGCTGCGCGAAGAAATACCAGCCGATAATCGTGGAAAACGCAAAGAACAGAAGGCAGATTGCAACGAACATCGGGCCGAATTTTCCAAAGCCCGTTGCAAATGCAGCCTGCGCCACCGGTGTTCCGCCGATTCCCTGCTCGATCATGGAATCCAGCACACCGGAAGAAAGAATTACCAGTGCGGTCATGGTCAGTACCACAAAGGTGTCAATAAAGACTCCGATCATGGCAACCTCGCCCTGATCCTGCGGCTTGTCAACCTTTGCAAGTGCATGCGCGTGCGGTGTGGAGCCCATGCCGGCCTCATTGGAGAACAGGCCTCTTGCCACGCCAAGGCGCATCGCCTGACGAACCGCAATGCCTGCAACCGCTCCGCCGACAGCTCTCGGACAGAACGCACCGACAAAGATGGATGCAAGCGCCCCGGGAATTCCGCGGAAATTCAGAATAAGAAGAACCAGCCCGCCGACCAGATACAGTGCAGCCATCACCGGAACCACCTTCTCGGTAAAGGAAGCGATTCTTCCGATTCCGCCGACAAAGATAAATGCTGCAATGACCGTCACAAGAACGCCGACCAGCATCTTGTTCAGGCCAAAGGCTGTGTAGAACGCATCGCTGATCGAGTTCGACTGAACCATGATGCCCATGATGCCGAGTGCAAGGATAATTGCCACTGCGAAGAAGCCTGCAAGAAACTTCCCAAAGCCGCCCTTGAAGGCCTTCGTAATGTAATAGACCGGTCCTCCGATCACATGACCGTTCTCATCTCTGGTTCTGGTCATCTGAGAAAGACACGCTTCTCCGTAAATCGTTGCCATGCCGAAGAATGCTGCAAGCCACATCCAGAAAATAGCTCCGGGACCGCCGCCGACAAGAGCGGTCGCGCAGCCCGCAATATTGCCGGTTCCGACCTGTGCCGCAATGGCCGTTGCCAACGCCTGAAAGGAGGACATGCCTTCCTTTCCTGCCTTATCTCCCTTTAAGGAAAATCCGCCGAACACCCGCTTCCAGGCCTGCGAAAAATGACGCACCTGCACAAATCCTGTGCGAATGCTGAAATAGACGCCGGTGCCGACAAGCAGGAACATCAGAATAAACCATACCTTGTCGTCCAGCAGTGTGACGATGCTGTTAAATGCCTCCATGTACCCTTCCTCCTGAACCTGACGTTTTACTCAGAAAACGTCAAAATATTATGAGAATAAGGCGCAAAGGCTCCGGCCTCCTTGCCGGGATCTGCATCATAATCTGATATATCACTCTGTCCTTTTGCCTGAGAGATTGCGGAGACGATTTCCTTTTAAAATGATCTTCTCCGTGCTTGCACCTTCGGCACTCCGTAAATCCGGAGCTTCTCCAGAGCCACTCCGCTGTCAGTCTTCTTCGCGATTGCGAAACCTGAGAGTTTTACTCCTTCGGTAGCGGTTACCCGTCTTTTTCTGACAGCTTCTACGTCTGTATTCTTTTCCGCTATATTGTGCATGAATCGATTCCGCTTGTCAATGCATGGGAAACCGATTCTCTTCATGCTATCGTTGCCGCGGAGTTTCTGCTGCAGCTGCCTTAAGCTCCTCTGCACACTGTTCCGCTTCGTCCAGAATGCGGTCAAATTTCTCCAGGGCAGCGTCAATCGGCTCCGTGGTCGTCATATCCACACCTGCATGCGCAAGCTCCTCCAGAGGATAGGTGCTTCCTCCCATGGACAGGAATTCCAGGTACGGCTTCACCGCCTGGTCTCCTTCCTTCAGTATCTTCTCGGAAAGAGCCACCGCCGCCGCATAGCTCGTCGCATATTTATACACATAGAAGGGACGGTAGAAATGCGGAATCCGCGACCACTCGCAGGCAACCTCCTCATCCAGAACAAGCTCCGGTCCGAAATAGTCCTCGATCAGCTTCCGGTACAGGTTATTCAGAGCCTGCGGCGTCAACGCTTCGCCCCGCTCTGCCATCGCATGTGCATCTCTTTCGAACTCGGCAAACATTGTCTGTCGATATACCGTTGCCTTAAAGCCCTCCAGATACTGATTTAACAGAAACAGCCGCTGCGTGGGATCACTCGTCTTTTTCAGCAGATCCTCCACCAGCAGATTTTCATTCACCGTGGATGCCACCTCTGCCACAAACAGCGTATAGTCTGCATAATAGCTGGGCTGGTGATTCTTCGAGTACCAGGTATGCATGGAATGTCCCATTTCATGCGCAATGGTGGATACACTCTCATAATCCCCGGTATAGCTCATCAGAATAAACGGATTGGAATCATAGGTTCCGGAGGAAAAAGCACCTCCTCGCTTTCCTGCGTTCGGGTACACATCGATCCAGCGGTCAT
Source organism: Firmicutes bacterium CAG:791 (assembly GCA_000431495.1). Lineage (GTDB taxonomy): Bacteria > Bacillota > Clostridia > Lachnospirales > Lachnospiraceae > CAG-791. The sequence goes on from HF986584.1 coordinate 32,778, forward strand.
CAAACGCTTTCCGAACCTGATCGGTGTATTCCCTTCCCAGAGGCGAAAGTCCCTCCAGAACAAGGCTCTTTGCTTCCTCATAGCTCCAGGAATCCTGTGCGGAAAGTCCCTGTGTCAGCGGCACATAGACATCATAGTAGTGCAGCTCATCCAGACCGAGAAGCTTTTTGCGAAGCTGTACATAGCGGTGCATCGATGGCATATGACGCCGCACGCTCTCCACAAGTCCGTCATAGACAGAAGCCGGAATGTGCTCTCCTGCAAGAGCCATCGCGCGCGAGCTCTCGTAATGCCTGGCTCTTGCCTGCGCTGCAAAGCTTTTCACAATTCCGGAATAAGTGGCAGCCAGAGTATTTCCATGAGAGGCATACCCCTTATAGAAGCTGCGGAATGCATTCTCCCGCAATGTCCTGTCTTCGGACTGCTCCAGCAGAATGAAGTTTGCCTGCGACAGCTCCCTCTCATTTCCCTCCCGATCCTTCACGGAATCAAACGAAAGATCCGCATCCATCAGACTGTCCGCGATGGTTTTCGGAGCTTCCAGAACCTCGGAAAAGCCAGCCAGCAGCTGCTCCGCCTCTGCAGAGAGCACATGCGGCTTCTCATCGAGAAGCTCCTGAAGCAGAAAGCGATAAGGCAAAAGCTCCTTTGCATCCGCAATTTCCTTCAGCTTCTCCTCCGAAAGCGCCAGAATTTCCGGCTCCGCAAACGAGCAGCGACTCTCCGCAAGAACTGCCTTGTTCATTCCCTTCGCCATCAGCTCCTGTGCCTTCGGAGCTCTTGTATCCTCCGACTGACGCAGCATGGCATACGTCAGAAGATTGTTCATTCTTCGCTGCAGAGCCGTCATTGCCTGATAAAACTTTGCGATCGTCTCCGCATCACGAAGTTTCCCCTCAAAGGCGGCAGCCGCATCGGTATCCGCGTCCATCCTCGCAAGGTCCTGCTCAAAGGCTTCATCATTTTCATACAGCGTACTCAGATCCCACTGGTCTTTGGGATTCATCTGTGACCGTTCCTGTTCCATTGCCGTGTATCTCCTCCTGTGCGCATTAATACAAATGAACTGTCTGGTCGACCAACCGGTCTCCCTCATACAAAAGCCGGATCGAGAAAAACCGCTTTTCCCCGGAAAGAAGAAGCTCCAGAAAGACCCGGTCTCCCTCCCACGTTGGAAGGGATAATACCTGTTTCTTATCCACCCAGCAAAGATCGCCTTCCCTGCACTCCGTCAGCTCCCCGGTAAAATCATCGGCTGTGAACACACACATCAGCTCCGGATCGCATTTGCTGTTGAGGAACGTCACCAGACCGCAGAACCGGTAGGAGGTCAGAGAAAGTCCGGTCTCTTCCCTTACTTCACGGACCAGACACTCCTCCGGCGACTCCCCGTTTTCCGCATGACCTCCGACACCGATCCATTTTCCCCGGTTGATGTCATGCTGCTTTTTCACCCGGTGAAGCATCAGGTATTTCTCATCCTTCTCGATGTAGCATAACGTCGTAATCTCCATACTCTCCCGTCTCCTTCTCCTGCGGACCCGGCCCGAAAGGCAACGTCCAAAAGCTCAGCTCTCCGCCTTCCAGGCATCCACCTCACCGGCAAGCCACCGAACCCATTCGTCAAATCCTTCGCCGGTCTTTGCACTGACAAAAAAGACCTTCGCCTCCGGATTCAGTGCATGGATTCTCCGCGTGACCGCTTCGTCGTCAAAAGGGAAATACTCCTTTGTGTCGATCTTATTGACAAGAACCGCCTGCGTCACCTGAAACATCAGGGGATATTTGAGCGGCTTGTCGTCTCCCTCCGGAACCGACAGAATCTCAATGCTCCTGCAGGCGCCGACATCCTCCTCCGCAGGGCACACAAGATTTCCCACATTCTCCAGGAAAAGAAGGTCCAGATCCTCCGTATGAAACTCCTCCAGTGCCTGCCTTGTCATATCTGCATTCATGGCACATTCTCCGCCGGTATGAACCTGTATGGAGCGCACGCCGTTAGCCTGCATCTTCTCGGCATCTACCGTGGCGTCAATATCCGCCTCCATCACCCCCATCCGGTACCGGTCCTTTAAAAGTCCGATCGTCCGCAGAAGAACCGAGGTCTTTCCGGCTCCCGGGGATGCCATCACATTCAGAAGAAACGTCCCCTCCTTCTTCAGCTTCTGCCTCGTCTCGTCTGCCAGTCTGTCATTCCCGGCAAAGACGCTCTCATTCACTTCAATTACCTGAATGCTCATTTCTCTTCCCCCTCCGCAAGCCGTTCTCCTACATGCTCTGTGATCTTCTCCGCAAGCTCGGAGATTCCCTCTCCGGTTCTGGCGCTGATCGGGAAAATACATGCCTTCTCATTCCGAAACCGGATATTCGTCTCGCATTTTTTCAGATTAAAATCAAAGGCCGGAAGCGAATCCATCTTATTGATGACGACAATATCTGCCTTCTCGAACATCAGAGGATACTTCAGCGGCTTATCGTCTCCCTCCGGAACCGACAAAATGACAAGATTCAGGTCGGAACCGGTGTCAAATTCTGCCGGGCAGACAAGATTTCCTACGTTCTCCAGAATGACCAGCTCCGGCTTTTTTCTCCCCATGGACTCTGCCGCCTCATAAAGCGCCTTCATTCCCTGACGCGACATCTGGGCATCCAGATGGCACATCCCTCCGGTATGCAGCTGCACGGAAGGATATCCCGCCTCATAAATGGTCTTCGCATCCACATCTGAATCAATGTCCGCCTCCATGACGCCGCAGGAAATGCGGTCCCCGATCGCATGAAGAAGTGCGAGAATCGTCGATGTTTTCCCGGAGCCCGGAGATGACATCACATTCAGATAGCAAACCCGTTCCGCCCTGGTCTCTTTCCGAAGGAGCTCCGCATCCTTATCGTTGTCCTCCAGAATCGTTTTTTTCAAATCTATGATCTTCATATCCATGATTCCTTCCCTCCTGTTTCTTTCTGGATCATACCACAATCAGCAGCCGGATATCTCCCCGGATTGCTGCGTACTTTGTGCATATTTCTTCAAAGCCTCGATGTATTGCCCCGCCAGCTTCCCCAGATGGATGTGCCGGTGTGTGAGATATCCGATCCTCATATAATCCTCCACCTCCAGAGGAAGGGCAATGATGCTCTCTCCGTTCAGCTTCGAATTGATGACGCCGCTGCAGATGGTATAGCCGTTCAGACCGATGACGAGATTGAACAGCGTTGCGCGGTCTGTCACCACAATGTCCTTTTTGCGGGGGAGCGTACTCTGAATTTCTTCGAAGTAATAAAACGAATTGTGCTCTCCCTGCTCATAAGACAACCTCGGATAAGGCTCCAGATCCTCCAGCGTAAGAGACGCCTTCTTCGCAAGAGGGTTCTCGCGGCTCAGAAAAACATGCGGTCTTGCAGTAAACAAGGGCTCAAACGTAAGGTCATGCTCCGCAATGGTGCGCGAAAGGACTGCCTCATTAAACGGATTCAGATACAAAACTCCCACCTCGCTCCGAAGCCTTGCCACATCCTCGATGATGCTGTAGGTCTGCGTCTCACGGATATGAAACTCATATTCCGCTTCGCTGTAGCCCTTCAGAAGCTCCACAAAGGCCTCCACTGCGAAGGAATAATGCTGCGTGGATACGCAGAACGAATATTTCCCGTGCGATCCGCCCATATATTTCTCGCGGATCATGTTCTCCTGCTCCAGGAGCTGTCTTGCGTAGCCCAGGAATTCATCCCCCTCCGTGGTCGTTGTAATTCCTCTTCCGGAACGCAGGAAAATGGTGATCCCAAGCTCCTTCTCCAGCTCGTGCAAGGCAGATGTAAGACTTGGCTGTGAGAGAAACAGCTTTCCGGCCGCCTCCGTGATGGATCCGGATTCCGCAGCGGTCACAGCATAGCGCAGCTGATTTAGTGTCATAGGAATGCATCCTCCTTCTATCCGATATCATAGATCCAAAGAGATATAGATTCAATCTATGGTTATGCTTCATTTTTCTGTATTTCCGATCATGCAGATCGTTCCTTATAATCAAACCATTCCTATCACAGAACAAACGATCCTACAGGAGGACATAGAACACATGAGTAAAAACATCTCTACCCCTTTCCGCTATGATTTCGTCGGGAGCTTTCTGCGCCCCGAAGAGCTCAAGGATGCCCGCAGGAGCTTCGAAGCCGGCACGATCTCTGCAAAGGAGCTAAAGGCCGTCGAGGACCGCTGCATCCTGGACCTCATTGAAAAGCAGAAAAAGGCCGGCTACCACGTGCTCACAGACGGTGAGTTCCGCCGCGCAACCTGGCATCTGGATTTTATGTGGGGCTTTGCGGGCATTGACCACAAGCCGACCAAAACGGGTCTTCCCTTCCAGGGAGAGGCTGCCATGATTGATGACACCTTCCTCACCGGAAAGGTCACCTATCGGGGAACCCACCCCTTCCTGGATCACTTCCGTTTTGTACAGGCGCAGGAGGACGAGAATACAGTTGCAAAGCTTACCATTCCCGCTCCGGCACAGTTTCTGGAGCAGTTCGATATGCCGTTTGCAAAGGAAAATGTCCATCAGTTCTATAAGAGCACCGAAGCCTTTGAAGCAGATCTCGTCGCTGCCTATACAGCGTTCATCAACGATCTGTACGCTGCAGGCTGCCGGAATCTTCAGCTGGATGACTGCTCCTGGGGACTTCTCGTAGATCCCAGAAGACACACTTTCTTCGGAACGGATGACAAGGGAATCGATGTGATCCGTGAGCGCTATCTGAACATCAACAACGCGGTTCTTGCCGCTGCTCCGAAGGAGCTTGTCATCAATACCCATGTCTGCCGCGGCAACTTCCACTCGACCTATGCAGCAACCGGCGGATACGACGGCATCGCCCGCTACCTGTTCTCCCGCGAGAACGTCAATGCTTATTATCTCGAGTATGACTCCGACCGCTCCGGCGGCTTTGCTCCTTTGAAGGAAATCACAGGAGACAAAAAGGTCGTTCTCGGCCTGATTACCACCAAGTCTCCCGAGCTGGAGGACAAGGAAAAGGTCATTGCCAGAATCCGCGAAGCAGCCAATTATATCAGCCTGGACCGCCTGTATCTCTCTCCTCAGTGCGGCTTCGCTTCCTGCGAAATCGGCAACAAGCTGACGGAAGAGGAGCAGTGGGCCAAGCTTGCTCTCGTAAAGGAGATCGCGGAGGAGGTCTGGGGCTGAGGGTCCCGGCTTCCGAAAAGCGTCCTTGATTACAAGCCTTCCGGCAGCCTTTGGAAAGGAAGCTCACAGAAAAGCCCGCATCATCAGATTCATAAAATCTGATGATGCGGGCTTCTGAATGCAATGATCAAAGGCCTTTGAAAGAACCGCCCTCAGAAACGGTTTCTATCTGGACGGGTTCTCGATCCCCTTCACTTCCATGTAGGCGTGTACATAACCGGCAAGGCATTTTGCCGTTCCATCAATCCCGAGACGGCTGCTGTTAATCAGAAGATCATACCCTCTGGAATCGCCCCACTTGTAGTCCGCATAATGGTTGTGATACTGCTTCCTCTTGGAATCTACGCGGCGGATCCGATCCTGTGCTGCCATGGAATCCAGATGATAGATCGTCTTAATCCGCTCCAGCTTATCCTTTTTATCTCCGGTGACAAAAACACTCAGAACATGAGGATACAGCCGAAGCACCGATTCCGCACAGCGGCCTACGATCACAAAGGATTCGCCCTTCTTCGCGATCTCGCGGATATAATCAAACACCTGCTCCGCAACAATCTCCTCCGGAGAATTGGAGAACTCTCCGATTCTTCTCGAAAGAAAATAATTGATCGGCTTCTCATCCATCGACTCTACAAACTCTCTGGAAAAGCCCTTCTCCACGACGCCTTCAATGATCTCCTTGTCGTAAAGCTTAATTCCCAGATTGTCCGCAAGCTCCTGCGCAATAAAATGACCGCCGCTTCCGTGTTCACGTCCGACCGATACAATGATCTGATTCTCGTTCATCCTGCAAGCCCCCTTCGCACTGTCCTTGTTACAGATACCTGACATAAATGCAACCTAACGATATCATTATAACAATGACGGTCGCAGGTACACAATATTTGCAGTATTTTCCCCAGCTGATCGGATGCCCGTTCTTCGCGGAAACCGATGTGCCGACGACATTTGCAGATGCACCGATCGGAGTTGCGTTTCCGCCGATGTCCGTTCCCAGAGAAAGTGTCCAGGCAAGCGTAGGAAGTGCCATGCCTGTCGTCGCCGAAAGCGACTGAATCACAGGGATCATGGTCGCCGCAAACGGGATATTATCAATGAGTGCGCTGCAGCCGGCTGACAGAATCAGGATAATAGCCGTCATCACATAGGGATTTCCGCCGCTGATCACCGAGATAAAATGTGCGATGACCTCCAGCACGCCGGTCTGCTCCAGACCTCCGACCGACACAAACAGGCCGATAAAGAACAGAAGGGTCTTATAGTCCACCCCGCGGAAAATCCTGGGAATAACCTTGGTTCCGGACGTTGCCGTCATCGCCATCACCGTCAGAACCGCCACGATGACACCGATACAGGAAACCGTCAGTCCCGTCTGCGCATGCGTAATCAGGAGAACAACGGCAAGAGCGAAAACAAGAATTCCGCAGAGAAACGCCGGCTTGCTTTCAATCGCCGTGGACGGCTCCGGGCAGGAAACCTCTCCCACTCTCGCCGCCTCATTTGCCTTCAGCTCCTTGCGGAAGCAGAGCCAGAAATATACCAGTGCAAAAAGAAAGCTGATTCCGACCACCGCTCCGGTATTTGAGATAAAATCCATAAATGTATAACCGAGCGAGGTACCGATGATGATGTTCGGCGGATCTCCGCTCATCGTCGCCGCACCGCCGAGATTCGCACAGAAAATCTCAGCCAGAATCATCGGAACCGGATTGTATTTCAGCATACGTGACAGCTCAATCGTCACCGTTGCAAGAAACAGAACCACCGTGATGCTGTCAATGAACATCGACAGAAAGCCCGACATGCACATGAAGCAGAACAAAAGCGGTACCAGATGATAATGCACCGCCTTGGCAAGGGACAGGCAAAGCCACCGGAAGAAGCCGGAATGCCCAAGCCCTTCCACCATAATCATCATGCCGGCAATGAACACAATGGTAGACCAGTTGATTCCTGCCGAAGCACTCTCCTCCCCGCCGTACCAGAAGCTCTTTACAAAAAACGCCTTCAGATTCAGCGTATCAACAATTGCCTGCGGACTGTGCAGACAGATGCCGAAAACCACGATCAGCATCAGAAGTCCGCTCACCAGTGTGATCCACTGGCGCTCAAACTTGTCCAGAATAATCAGCACAAACATACCCACAAAAATAATCAGAGCTGCTGCCTGAGCAATCATGAGTCGCGCCTCCTTTTCCCCATACATCTGTTAATTTTTTAACACAACGCTATACAATACACGCTTTCCCGACTTTTGTGAACCCTCCGACGGAAAATTAGCGGAATATTTACTTCTGTATTATTTATTTTCCCGATTCTTCTTCCATTTTCTCTTCCTCCGAGCGAAGGAACATCAGAAGAAAGCTGACGATCAAAAGCACGCAGGAAATCCAGATCATGCGCCTGCCTCCGGTTTCCGCAAGAGCTCCTCCGATTCCGGCGCCAAGGAAAAAGGTCAGAATGACAAGAAAATACTGGCCCGTCTTCAGGAGAAGCTCCCGGTTTCCGGTTCTCGTGTAGGCACTTAGCGCTTCCATCCCGCTGCGCATATTCCCGATGCACATGGTGCTCGCATACGCATAGCCATTCACCTTGCGGAATGCCTGAACCTGCATGGCACAGGCGAACGAGGTCATGGCATTGGCCAGAGGGTTGACCGCATCATTGACCGGAAGTAATCCTACGATAAGAAGCATCAGAATTTCCAGCGCCACGATCATCTGTCTCCAGTGAAGAATCCCGGAATACTGAAATCTTCCGCGGATCTGTTCCGCCACAAAGACCCCAAACGCAAAAAACACCAGGGGAAACAGGTATTTAACCCCTCCCCTGAAATCTGCATTGAACATATGCTCTGCCATAAGAACAAGGTTTCCCGTCTGGGCATTGGCAAATACCTTTCCGCGCACAAAATAAGAATAGGCATCCTGCATGCCCCCGGAAAGCGTCAGCGCCAGCATGACGCTGGTCGCCTCCGACATCTGAACTCTTCTCTTCCTTCCGGATCCGGCCAGATTCTCACCCGGTCTTCTGTAATCATCCATAATATCTTTTCCGCTTCTCTCTTATACTCTCAGCTTATCCTTCAGAGAAAGTCTCGACAACGCCCTTGCCATCGCCGCCTGCGTCATGTGATACTCCCGCTGGCTTTGCTTCTGGCGCATCCGCTCCTTCGCGCGTTCCAATGCCTCTTCCGCTCTTCTCCGGTCGATCTCTTCCGGCCGCTCGCAGGTTTCCACAAGCACGGTTGCGCGGTTGTTGGCAAACACCATGGATCCGCAGCCGGCTATGACGCGAGTCCAGTTTCCTTCTTCGTCCTGAATCTGCAGCTCTCCCGGATTCAGCGCCGCCATCATCTCCTGATGGTGCGCAAGAAAGGAAATCTGGCCATCGAGCGTCTCGATGATCAGATTCCTTGCATAGCCGGTATAAAAAACCTTTTCCGCCGCAATGACCCGCAGGAAAAACATATTTTTTACATCTGCCATATCCTGTCACTCTTTCTGTACAAAGCACGGGCGCAGTACGAGGTCTCCTGTTACAGAGACTTCGACTTCTCCCATACCTCATCAATGGTACCCGTGTTGAAGAAGGCCGTCTCCGGAACCTCGTCCAGATCGCCTCCGATGATTGCCTGGAAGCCCTTGATGGTATCCTTCAGCGGGACATATTTGCCCGGAATTCCCGTAAACTGCTCTGCCACATGGAACGGCTGGGACAGGAAGTTCCGGATCTTTCTTGCACGGTAGACCGTCTGCTTATCCTCATCCGAGAGCTCTTCCATACCAAGAATTGCAATGATATCCTGAAGCTCCTTGTACTTCTGCAGAATCTGGAGAACGCTCTGTGCCGTCTCATAATGCTCTTTTCCAACGACATTCTCTTCCAGAATTCTGGAAGAGGACTCCAGGGGATCCACAGCAGGATAAATACCCTGCTCGACAATCTTACGGGACAGAACCGTCGTTGCATCCAGATGCGCAAAGGTCGTTGCGGGTGCAGGGTCCGTCAGATCGTCTGCAGGAACATAGACCGCCTGCACGGAGGTAACCGATCCGTTCTTCGTAGAAGCAATTCTCTCCTGAAGTGCTCCCATTTCATTGGCAAGTGTCGGCTGATAGCCGACTGCGGAGGGCATACGGCCAAGAAGTGAGGATACCTCGGAGCCTGCCTGCACAAAACGGAAGATGTTATCGATGAATAACAGCACATCCTTATGCTCCACATCCCGGAAATACTCCGCCATGGTAAGACCGGTCTCGGCCACTCTCATACGGGCTCCCGGCGGCTCATTCATCTGTCCGAATACCAGGGCTGTATTATCAATAACGCCGGACTGCGTCATTTCGCTCCAAAGGTCATTTCCCTCACGGGAACGCTCGCCGACTCCCGTGAAAATCGAATATCCGCCGTGCTCAGCCGCAACGTTGCGGATCAGCTCCTGAATGAGGACGGTTTTTCCGACACCCGCACCACCGAACAAACCGACCTTTCCGCCCTTTGCATAAGGTGCGATCAGATCAATAACCTTAATTCCGGTCTCCAGAATTTCCTGTACCGGGCTCTGATCCGTAAACTTCGGAGGCTTGCGGTGAATTTCCCAGCGCTTTGCATCCGCAAGGCTCTCCTTTCCGTCAATGGTATCCCCCAGTACATTGAACAGACGTCCAAGGTTCTGATCTCCGACAGGAACCTCGATCCCGCTGCCTGTGGACAATACCGGCATATCCTTCTGCAATCCCTCACTGGAGGAAAGCATGATGCAGCGAACGGTATCGTCTCCGATGTGCTGTGCCACCTCCATCACGGCCTTTTTCCCGTGATTGTCCGCCTGCAGTGCGGTTTTAATAACAGGAAGGGGCCGTTCCGGAAACTGAACGTCTACAACCGGTCCCATAACCTGAGTGATCTTTCCGATCTGCATTGTCAGGACTCCTTTCCTGCCGCCATTTTCTTTCTGCGGCTTTTCTTCAATTGCTCACTTCTTGCTCTGGCGCCTGCAGCCACCTCAGTGATCTCCTGTGTGATAGCCGCCTGGCGCTCCCGGTTATATTTGACCGACAGCTCGGAAAGAAGCTTCTCTCCTGCTTTGTTGGCGGCATCCATGGCCTGCATGCGGCTCGAATGCTCAGCGCAGTAGGACTCCACCAGTGCACCGTAAATATAGCCGGATACAAAATCCGGTATGATATTGTCCAGAAGAGTCTCCGGATCCGGCTGCAGGTCGAATTCCTCCTGGATGGCGTTTGCGCTCTCGCGGAACACGCCGCTGTTAAGACGTACCAATGGAAGAAGCTGCGTCTTCTGCACTTCATTTTCCATGGAATTCTTCATCCGGGTGTAAATAATATAAACCTCGTCCACCTCTTCCCGCGCAAACAGATCCAGCATTCTGGATGCAATCACCCTTGCTTTCGGAAGCGTAGGCTTCTGCGCAGTCTCGTGAATGTCCTTATAAACCGGAATTCCACGCTGCTCGCAGTAGGCGTGTCCCACCTCTCCGATCACAAACAGAAGATCCTTTCCGTCCGGTCGAAGCATCTCCTCCATCATCCGAAGGACATTGTGGTTATATGCTCCCGCAAGGCCCTTATCTGCCGTAACGCACACGATCGCACGTTTGACATCAGCATCCTGGACCTTCTCACGCCGATCCAGATAGGCATGCTCAAAATCAGGAGGAAGATGGCGCATGACTCTTGCAAACATGGCCTCCAGAGCAAAGAAGTATGGTTCCGTCGCATTCAGCGCCGATTTGGCAGCATTCATCTTCGTTGATGAGATCATATACATGGCATTCGTAATCTTCATCGTATTCTGAATGCTTGCGATGCGATCCCGTATTTCACGTATTGCTGACATGGCTGCCTTTCTCTGCCGCAAACTCATCTGCGGCCTTCAGAATCCGTTCCTTTAACCCGTCTTCCAGTCTTCCGGTGCGGTCGATTTCTTCCATGATGTCGCGATGCGCTTCCTCCATCCAGGACAGGAAGGCATTCTCATATTCCTTCACCTGCTTCACCGGAACATCAATGAACTTCCGGCTCTCTCCGGCCGTCAGAACAACAACCTCCTCTGCATGAGAAAGCGGATGCTCCAGAGGCTGCTTCAAAAGCTCCATCAGGACCTTTCCCTGCTTGAGCTGCTGCGTCGTAGCCTCGTCCAGATCCGAAGAAAACTGCGTGAACACTTCCATCTCACGGTACTGTGCAAGGTCAATACGAAGCGAGCCTGCCGCCTTCTTCATGGCCTTGGTCTGAGCGGCACCGCCGACACGGGACACGGACAGGCCAACGTTGACAGCCGGTCTTTGTCCTTCGAAGAACAGGTCGCTCTCCAGGAAAATCTGTCCGTCTGTAATGGAAATGACATTCGTCGGAATATAGGCGGAAACATCTCCGTCCTGCGTCTCAATAATAGGAAGTGCCGTAATGGAGCCTCCGCCAAGCTCATCCGAGAGTCTTGCACTTCTTTCCAGAAGTCTGGAATGCAGGTAGAAGACATCTCCGGGGTAGGCTTCACGTCCCGGACTTCTTCCGAGAAGAAGCGACAGGGCACGGTAGGCCACAGCATGCTTGGACAGATCATCATAAACAATCAGAACGTCCTGCCCCTTATGCATGAAGTATTCCGCAAGAGAGGTTGCCGAATAAGGTGCTATATACTGAAGCGGTGCAGGATCCGAAGCGGTGGAGCTTACCACGATGCTGTACTCCATGGCGCCATGCTGCTGCAGCGTATTGACAAGACCTGCGATGGTCGAAGCCTTCTGACCAATCGCAACATAAATGCAGATACAGTTCTTTCCCTTCTGGTTCAGAATGGTATCCACCGCTATGGATGTTTTACCGGTCTGACGATCTCCGATGATCAGCTCACGCTGTCCGCGTCCAATGGGAAACATGGAATCAATGGAAAGAATTCCGGTCTGAAGAGGCTCGGAAACA
>HF986584.1:45030-55438 GCA_000431495.1 Firmicutes bacterium CAG:791
GTCGATCGGCTCGCCGAGCGCATTGATAACACGGCCCAGATATTCGTCACTGACCGGAATTCCCGCCTGCTTGCCGGTTCCAACCACCTTGCTGCCTTCGCCGATCGAGCCTTCTTCGTCGAACAAAATGGCACCGATGCCGTCATCGGTAATATTCTGTACCATTCCTTTTACGCCATTTTCAAAAAGAATGATCTCGCCGTACATTGCATGACGAAGTCCATGCACCGTGACAATTCCATCGCCGGCTGTCTCTACAAATCCGACCTCTCTTTTTTCGGCCGTAACCTTAAAGTCCTCTGCCGCAGCCCGAAGGATTGAAATGATCTTATCCTGACTGACTGCTGTCCCGGCTTTTTCACACGCGTGGTCTATTCTCTGACCGATCTGGTTCTCACGTCCCCGAAGACTCCAGTCGTACTCTTCGCTGCCAACCTCAAGGATGAAGCCGCCCCAGATCTTCGGGTCCTCCACGATGTCCAGTTCCACATCGTCTGTCTGATACTCCCGCTTCAGGAACGAAACAAAGCCGTTGGTCTGTTTCTCATCAGGGCGCACCACACAGCGGAGAACTGCTTTGATTTTCTCAGTGTTCTGTGTCATATCGTTCATGGCTTACTGTCCGTCCTTTACCTGTGACAGGAAATCATCGTAAAGTCTCTGGTTCTCATCCGCTGCCGCAACCTTTGCCGCAGCATCCTTTACCATTCCTGCAATTTCCACAGCCGCCTGCTGCTTCATAATATCCGCCGCAGCCTGTGCCTTCTTGCGGGCCTCTTCCATAATCTGTGCAGACTTTTCATTGGCATCCGAAACAATGCGGTCATATTCCGCACCGGCCTTTTCACGGGAAGCCGCTTCCTTTACTGCCAGCTCCTCATCCGCCTTCCGGAGAATGTCATCGTTCTGTTTCCAGAGCTTTTCCGCCTCCTGTCTGTCCGCATCTGCGTCTGCATGAATCTTCTGCAGCTGCGCAGCCCGCTCATCCATGATCTTGTGGACTCTGCCGAACAGAAACTTGCGAAGCAGCACATACAGGATCAGAAGATTGATGATGGTCCACAGAATGTTGCTGTCAATCCGTAACATAAGTTATCCCTTCCTTTACAGCATGAAAATGATCAGAATACCAAGTACGAATCCGTAGATGGCGGTTGCCTCTGCAAGGGCAGAGCCAAGAAGAAGGTTTCTCATAATCTTGGAATCCGCCTCCGGCTGTCTGGCGATGGCATCCACGGCATGTGCCGTTGCAATGCCGATACCGATTCCTGCTCCGATGCACGCAAGTGCTGCAATTCCTGCTCCGATTGCTGTCATTTTTTGTTCCTCCTGTCAGGTTCTACTGAATTTTGTTTTGTCTGTTTCGATAGCTTTTTGTGTTTCTTCTTTTCTATCTCGAATCTTCACTCATGCTGCCGGTGAAGGATTCTTCTGTTTCCGATTCTTTTTCTTCTTCGGCTCTGACGGCATCAAGGGCTCCGCCGCTTCTGCGATGAACAGCGAGGTCAGGAATACAAATACGTAGGCCTGAATGAAGCCGTCAAAGATGTCAAAGTACATGCTGAATACCAAAGGCAGTGCCACCGGAAGGATCATCTCAATCAGCTCCATGATGACAAAGGAGCCAAGGACATTTCCGAAGAGTCGCATGCACAGAGACAGCGGACGAATAAAAATCTCCAGAATGTTGATCGGCGTCACAATAGCGATCGGCTGGGTAAAGCTCTTCAGCCAGCCCTTTCCTCCCTTTCGCCGGATTCCTGCCGCTTCAATCAGGACAATGCTCATAACCGCCAGTGCTATCGTGACGTTCATGTCCTTCGTCGGCGGCTTCATGCCGAACAAGCCCATAATATTGGACAGTCCGATAAAGAGGAGCACCGTCGAAATGTATTCACTGTATTCCGTCGCGTCCGGTCCCAGCATATCCTTGGTAAAGCCATCCAGCCAGTTCACAGCCGTCTCTGCAAGAACCTGTCGTTTTCCCGGATTCCAGACCTTCATTCCGCTGGTCAGAATCAGGGAAAGCAGTACCAGAACTGCCATTACCACCCAGCTGATCACAACCGATTCCGCAATCTGAATACCGCCGAATATCGGAATCGTGAAGGCCGTATCCACATTGAGCCTTGCTACCAGCTCTGCAGCCATATCTTTCATTTGCTTGCAACACTCCTTTCTTAAGTCCGGGGTTCAGACCCAGGCTTCCTTGGTAAAATACTCTTCCCGTCCGGCACCTACCGAAATAAAAGGAATTTCCTGGTCCAGGAGCTGTTCCAGGGAATGCACATATTTCTGTGCATTCCACGGAAGATCTGTCCATCTCCTGCAGTCGGTAATATTCTCCTTCCAGCCGGGAAGGAACTTCACCACAGGCTCCATTGCCTCCAGATCGCTCAGCGGATCAAACCGATCCACCTGCTTTTCCTTCAGGCGATAGCCTGTGATAATCGGAATCTCATTCATCCCGGACAGAACATCCAGCTTCGTAAGAGCGATTCTGTCCGCTTTCTGGCACCTTAGTCCGTAGCGGCTTGCCACCGCGTCAAAGGGGCCGACTCTGCGCGGCCTTCCGGTTGCTGCTCCGAACTCACCGCCCTTTCTGCGAAGACCTTCCCGCCAGCTTCTGTCCATTGCTTTCTCTGCGACGAAGGGGCCTGCACCGACACAGGTGGAATATGCCTTCAGAACTCCCACCACATGATCCGGTATTTCGCCCGGAATTCCGGCGCCGATCGGTGCATAGGCCGCAATGGTGCTGGAGCTTGAGGTATAGGGGAAAATTCCATAGTCAATGTCACGCATTGCACCAAGCTGTGCCTCCAGCAGAACCCTTTTGCCTTCCTTCAGCTCGTTCTCGAGGAAGGTGCCGGTATCAGAAATATAATCCCTCAGCGATTCTGCCATCCCGTCGCACCAGAACCGGAATGCCGATTCCGACATCGGTTCCTGGTGGTAACACCCTGCAAGCTCCAGGTTCTTCGCCTCAAGAATCATCGATATCCGATCCTGCACCTCCGACTCCTCCAGGTGAAGGAGGTCTCCAATCCGAAGCGTTTTCTTGCGGTACTTGTCACTGTACGCATATGCAATACCGCGTTTTGTCGATCCAAAGGCTCTTCCGCTTCCGGACAGTCTTTCCTCCTCCAGCTCATCCTGAATCCGGTGCCAGGGCATTGAAATGGTTGCCTTGTCCGAAATCTTCAGATTACGCGGAGTAATGGAAATTCCCTTCTTCCGAAGAGAATCCATCTCATGGAGAAGCTCCTCCAGATCTATCACCATGCCGGGCCCAAGCACACAGACGACATCCGGATGCAAAATGCCGGAAGGCAGAAGATTCATCACATATTTTTCTCTCCCGACCACAACAGTGTGTCCCGCATTATCGCCGCCCTGAAAACGGGCAACAACATTTGCTTTTTCTGCAAGAAGATCTATGACGCGTCCCTTTCCCTCGTCACCCCAGTTGATTCCAGTCACTACTGTCAGCATACGATCCTTTCCGCAGCAACACCTGCTGCTCACGATGTTTCATTATAAAAAATCTCTGGAATATGTAAAAAGTATTGTTGGTATATTGCATATGTCATTATGACATGTTAAAACGGTTAGAGACATAAAAAGCCTTGAAAATACGTGCTTTGTGGACATGATGTTGGCAGTGTCGGTCAAGATGTGTCTGAAATGCATTTCGATCTGACGAATTCATAAGCCGCGTAATTTCTGAAATTTCATGGATTGTACGCATGAATCCAATGAAGGGAAAGGACTGACATGAACAATGTAAATCTGGAATACTATCGAATCTTCTATCACGTGGCCAAATATGAGAACTTCACCAAGGCTGCCCGGATTCTCGGAAGCAACCAGCCCAATGTCACAAGAGCCATGAATCGGCTGGAGGAAGAAATCGGCTGTGTCCTCTTCATCCGGACCAACCGCGGAATCCGGCTTACTCCGGAGGGCGAACATCTCTATGCCTACGTCAAGGGCGCTATGGCGCAGATTCATCAGGCCGAGGAGGAGCTTTCCGCACTCAATGCCTTAACCTCCGGCAGTGTCTCCATCGGTGCCAGTGAAACTGCGCTCAACAGCTATCTTCTGGATATTCTGAAAGATTTCCACCTGGAGTATCCGCATATCCGGATTCGCATTTCCAACAACACGACAAGAACCGCGCTTGCAGCAGTAAAAAACGGCGAGGTCGATTTTGCCGTGGTCACGACCCCGGCGGAAGCCGAGGCTCCGCTTCGAAGCATTCCGCTTCTCTCTTTTCGCGAGCTTCTGGTCGGCGGACGGACCTTTACCGCTCTTTCCGGTCAGGCTCTGCCTCTTTCCGAGCTGAGGCATTATTCCCTGATCGGTCTGGAACGCGACACCGTCACCTACAGCTTCTACGAGAATCTCTTCTTCCGGTATCATCTTGAAATCGAACCGGATATTCAGGTTGCCACCACAGACCAGCTGATAGCGCTGGTCCGAAGCGAGCTTGGTCTCGCATTTATTCCGGAGCCCGTGGTTCGCGAGCTGATCGCCCGCGGTGAAATTGTGAAAATTCCGACTCTGGAAGAAATTCCTTCCCGCAGCGTCTGTCTGGTATATGACCCGCAGCGGCCCACAGGAAATGCCGCAAAAATGCTGCGGGGGAAGCTTGTTCCCGCTTCCTCCGCAGCCCCCTGAACCTTGTTCGCCCGCTGTACCTTTTCCGGCCCTGCGTGTCCCTGACGGTCTTCGGGCCTCACCCGGCATGCTCCGCCAGAATCTGATCCAGCGATGAAATGGAGCTGGTGTGAGAACGCACGACCCTCGTGTTATCCGCTGTTTCATTCAGCGCATACTGAACCATCTTGTGCGACACGGTATGCGTGAACAGAATCATGAGATCCGGCGAACCGATGCGATCCTTCATGCCTCCCTTGAATTTACAGAACACCTTGGCATCACACCCGTGCCTTTTGCAGACTTCCTTATACCGGCGCTCCATACATTCATTCCCGCCGATGATGACAATACTCATATCATAATTCTCCTGGTGGTTGGTTGTGTAAGCTCCCTGACAGGGATCCGGGCGGTCCGCCCATCGCAGTCAGAATCAGGCAAGCGCTCTTCCAAGTGCCCTGCACTCCTCCAGCGCTCCGTCATCCGGTGCATTCTGGCAGGTCACCGTGCCGGCCACCTTCGCGCCGTCTGCAGCGCAGCGGCTCTCCCAGTCCTGCATCCAGACGCCTTCTCCCCAGCCCCAGGAGCCGAACAGTCCGACCTTCTTTCCAGCCAGTACGCCTTCTACTGCAGAGAACATCGGTTCGAATTCTCCCTCTTCCAGAACCTCTGCACCCATCGCAGGGCACCCGAAGGCAATCGCATCATACGAAGCCACGTCTCCTGCCGAGAACTGAGACGGTCCCAGCACGGTGACCTCTGCGCCGGCTGCCTTTGCTCCCTCTGCCACACCCTCTGCCATCATTCCGGTATTTCCGGTTCCTGTCCAGTAAACAACTGCTACCTTGCTCATTGCATTTCCTCCTTAATCATGAAAATGATATTTTCACAACGAAACTTCTGCTACCGTCAGCTCCTCCAGACTTTTCCCACACTCCCATGAGCGAAGATAGGCCCTTGTGCAGCTCTGATAGCGCCGGAAGACCCTGCGTGCCCTCTTCTCATCGCCGTAAACTCTCCAGCAGCCGATGCACTTGCAGCCTTCCTCCTTGTGATGGATAAAGCCTTCTACATCCTCCAGCGGATATCCAAGAAAAACCCCGACTTCATGCGGAAATTCTGCGGAGTCCCTGCCCGCCCGTATTCTCTCGCCAAGCCTCGCGACACACCGGTCCGCATCGCTGCAGTCATATCCCAGCGGCTCCAGAAAGCTCCGGATCCCCTCTCCGGCAAATTCCAGCTTCAAAGAAGCAGGCCGGTACAAATATAAGAGGACATGACCTTTACGGAAGTTCAAAGGGACCGCCCGAAGGCCCTTCCCTGCAAAAATCCGATTCATCTCACGAATATCTGCTCTTGCCTGTTCCTCGTTCTGATAAGGAAGACTGATCAGATTGGCCGGCTTCATTCCCGCCAGCGTCGGAGAACAGGTTTCAATCAAGACTCTTTCAGGCATCGGTTACTTTCCTCTCTCGGTTAGAAGGATCTTTCCTTCGCTTTCGGTTAGCTTTATCTAACTTACGCTCTGATCATACATCCGCTGCATGTTTGTGTCAACTAACTTTTGCAATATTAAAAATCCGGCATGAGCCGAAGCTCCCTGCCGGATCCCGGATGCCTACCTTTATGTTTCTGTCAGCCTCTGCCGGACAAATCGGATTCTCCGATGCTACGAAAGAAGCTTTTGGGCCATGGCCAGCGCGGATGCAATCACCGCATCCATATCATAGTACTTGTACTCGCCAAGACGTCCGCCGAAAATCACCTTTTCTTCTCTGTCCGCA
The DNA here is from genome assembly GCA_000431495.1 of Firmicutes bacterium CAG:791. Lineage (GTDB taxonomy): Bacteria > Bacillota > Clostridia > Lachnospirales > Lachnospiraceae > CAG-791. Next base: position 51,477 of record HF986584.1, read on the forward strand.
AGCTCGCGGTACTGCATATAAAGTGCGCCGTTCTTCTCGTCGTTGACCGGATAATAGGGTTCGTCTCCCGGCTTCCATTCCGAGCTGAACTCCCGGCTGATCACTGTCTTCGGAAGCTCTCTCCCCTCATCGTCCTTCCCGAACTGGAACCACTTATGTTCAATAATTCTCGTCCAGGGCGTCTCGCGATCGGTATAATTGACCGCTGCATTTCCCTGGAAATTCGGCTGATCCAACAGCTCCGTCTCGAAACGCACCGAGCGGTATTCCAGGGTTCCCAGACGATACCCGTAATAGGCATCAATCGGACCTGTAAAAATCACCTTGTCCGCCAGTGCATCCAGCTCCTCCTTCTGCTCCAGATAGTCCGTGTTCAGCCGCACCTCAATCCCCTCCAGCATGCGCTCTGCAAGCCTCGTATAGCCGCCCATCGGAATCCCCTGATACAGAGCATCGAAATAATTGTTGTCAAAGGTCAGGCGTACTGGAAGTCTCCTTATGATAAAAGAAGGGAGCTCGGTGCAGGATCGTCCCCACTGCTTCTCCGTATAGCCCTTAATCAGCTTCTCGTAGATATCCACGCCGATCAGTGAAATGGCCTGTTCCTCGAGATTCTCCGGCTCAAACGGCGCATCCGGGGCAAGCCCGCGCTCTGCCTGCTTCTGCGCAACGTACCCCTTTCTCTGCTCCTCTATCCTCGCCTCAGCCTCCTTCGGCGTTACCACTCCCCACATTTTATTGAAGGTGTACATGTTAAACGGAAGTGAATACAGCTCGCCGCGGAAGTTGGCTACCGGTGAGTTCGTGAAACGGTTGAACTCGGAAAAACGGTTTACATAGTCCCACACCTCTTTGTTATTGGTATGAAAAATATGGGCTCCATACTCATGCACGTGGATTCCCTCCACATCCCGGCAGTATACATTGCCCGCAATATGCGGTCTCCTGTCAATCACAAGAACTCTCTTTCCGGCTGCCTTCGCTTCATGCGCAAAAACACTCCCGAAAAGTCCTGCTCCTACAATCAGATAGTCATAATTCATTTTTTCTGCTCTCTTTCCGGCTGATCGTTTCTGTCAGCAGAATTATTATAACAGAAGATAACCCTCCTGACGTCACGACGTGCTATACTAAAGCGATCTGTCTTCCGACAGAAAAAAGCTACCAGGAGGATTTTATGATGACTTCTTTCATACCGCATTTTCCGGAAACCGCCGCTTCCGGCCGCAAAAGCGCAGGCGCTCTCCGCCCGCTTTCTCCCGGAATCCGCCGGGCATTGTCTACGGTTCTGCTCACACTGTCACTCTCCGTACTTGGGATTCTGCTTCCTGCAGGTGCCGCTCCGGTTCAGGCCATGCACAACGGCAAAACGGTCATTGTTCTGGATCCGGGACACGGCGGATCCGATATCGGCGCCAACTATGCTCCCTACGTAGAGAAGGCAATGACGCTGTGTACAGCCATTTACCTTTACCAGGAGCTTTCGCAGTACGACAACGTGGAGGTATATCTTACCCGTACAGAGGATAAGGACGTCTCCCTGGCAGAACGTGTGGATTTCGCGCATTCCGTAAACGCCGACTTCCTTCTGAGTCTCCACTTCAATGCGGTTGGCACCGGTGAAGTGAAGAGCGGCTCCATGATTCTTCCTTCCGCGTTCGGAAGCCTGTACTCCCAGGAATGCTCCTACGGTCTCCTGAATCTCCAGCAGCTTTCCGCCATCGGCCTGAAAAGTCATGGCTTCTGGACAAGACTCGGACGCACCGGAGCCGATTATTTCGGTATCATCCGCCGCTCCACCAATTACAATATGCCCGCTGTCATCACCGAGCACTGCTTCCTGGACAATGAGAACGACCGCAAATTTCTTGCTCAGCCCGATTCCTATCAGAAGCTGGCACATGCAGATGCTACCGCCCTTGCCCAGTACCTGCATCTCCAATCGACAGCACTCGGGGTCAATTACTCCGGCTATGCAAGACCTGTCATCCAGACACCCCCTGCCGGCGTCCCGGTGCTCATCAACCCAATCCCATGATTTCCCTGCTAAAGAAATGTACGCCGCCGGGCGCACGTTGCAAAAAGGAGCCGTGAAGAAATGACATTCTCATTTCTTCACGGCTCTTTTCCGGTCCCGTTTGCTTTATTTCAATTCTTCTGCACTCTCCGCGTAAAAAAATACCGTCCGATCTCGTCCAGTTCGATTTCCAGCACCTCTGCGGATCTGCTGATATCCATCGCGTCAAAATTCGACTTTCCCTGAAATACCTTGGAAATATAATTCGGACTTCGTCCGATCGCCGCAGCAAAAGCTCCCTCCGTGCCACAGTACTCACGGATTGCACCGCGCAGCCTGGCATAATCAAAGATGGACTGACTTGGTCTCATGCGTAATTCCTCTCCTGAATGGCTTCAACTGCAGTAATCATAGTTTATTTCATTTGAACTGTCAAGGGTTGCAGTTTATCTGGTTTGAACAATATTTTGCACGTATGTATTAAATTTCTCTGATATGCTAATATTTTTGCATGGAGGTGCATGATGCTGTCGATTAAAAAATCATCGGAACGATTAAATCTTATTTTGATGGAAAATTCCATGACACCGACGGAATTTGCGCACACGTACGACATTTCAAAGTCTGCACTCTCCAATTATCTTAACGGCAAATCCCTGATCCGCCGCGACAAGGCAGAAAGTCTCGGGGAACGTCTGAACATAGATCCGGAATGGCTCATGGGCGGAGATGTCTCCCGCATGCCGCTGCTGCACGATGCTGCAGACTCCGGAAATGCTTCCTCAGACAACAGCGAAGCCTTCGGAGAAAACTTAATCTCCGAAGGCTCCCGAGAACATACAGAAGGCGATCCGCTCTCTGCTGGAGCTTTCCTGAGCCCCGGTTTTACGGTAGTACATCCAGTGCCTTATGCTCAATTCTCTTCCACTTCAGGGACGGGAAGAAGCAGGCGCGAATCGAACATACCATATAGAAGAACATGAAGACCGGAAAGGTAACAATCGCCGGCAGCATGGTCCGAATGGAAATCCGGTTAAATCTGGCTGCACCTGCGATCGGAACGACCGAAGCAATCAGCCCCAGTACAGAAATATCCACAGACAGCCAGAAAATGATCTGCCAGTGCTCCCACATAAAGAAGCCGTTGATCAGTGTGAACACATATCCGATCCAGGAAACCGGCCCCATCAGAAGGAGCATCATAACATCCATCCGGGTCAGAAGCTCTCTTCGTGTAAGGCTTCTCTTTTCCATTTGGTTTCGGAAAAGCGCTCTCCCATATTCCCGAAGAATCTGATAGCTGCCCGTGCACCAACGGGAGAGCTGATTCAGCATCACACCAAACTGCCAGGGCTGTTCATCATAGCAGACCGCCGATACGCAAAACGCCGTTCTTCTTCCCTGCAGGCAGTTCTGAATCGTGAATTCCACATCCTCGGTGATGGTCTTCGTGTGCCATCCATCCTTCAGCACATTTCTTGTCACAACAAAGCCCGTTCCTGTCAGAAACGCTGACAAATTCAGCTTCTCTCTGGCATAGGAGAAGAAGGTCGAATAGCAGGACCAGTACAAGGTGTACCATTTGGTAACAATCGATGTGTACGGCTTTCCGCCCAGCCGGTTTCCCTGTATGATTTCATCGCCTGCATTCAGCTGAGCGTTCATCTGGGTAAAATAGTCGCTGCTCACCACATTGTCTGCGTCAAATACAGCAACCGCATCAAACGAGTCCCCTGCATCATGGAACAAAATCGGAATTCCCCAGTTCAGGACTGCGCCCTTTCCGGTTGTCGGCCCGCTTTTTCTCTCATAGACAGAGACAAAAGGATATTTTCTTCCGATCGCCGCGGTCCGGTCCGTGCAGTGATCCGCAAACAGATAAACATGCAGACGATCCGCCGGATAATCCGCTCGCCTTATGCTCTCCAGGAGACTCGGAAGAGCG
>HF986584.1:55461-58700 GCA_000431495.1 Firmicutes bacterium CAG:791
AAGAGCGTCCTCTTCGTTTCTTGCACAGACCACAATGGCAAAGCGATTTATTTTCCTTACCAGCGGAAAATCCTTTTTCCGTCTTGTAAGGCCAAGCACCGCAACCACCCCGATCCATAGAATCGGGAGCATCAGAACAAACTGCAGCACAGAGCAAATCTGTATCAGCAGCGGAAATTTCGGAACTGCAGTCATCTCCGTCTGCAGCTGTGTCAGAAGTACCAGCCAGGAATCTCGCATCATTATCCCCTTCTTCATGTTTCATGCATGAGCTGTTTATATGTGTCGCGCTTCGTAATCAATAACGAATGAAAGCCTTTCCTTTCTTCAGTCTCCGATATCCTAACCGATGAATGTGTGATTTTCTTGTGTAAAGCATTAAGAATTTCTAAAATCGATGCGCCGTCATTCAATGCTATAATGATGTGATAAACGAGAGGGAGGGGGAAAAATACCCATGATAAGAAAAAATATTCGAAAAAGGATCACGCTCCTTGCTCTGACAGGAGCTCTGACCGCAGGACTCTGTGCCTGCTCCAATACCGCGAGCGACGGTTATGACACATCTTCTGCAGCTTCTTCCGAAGCCTCTTCCGAAACAGAGAGCACAGACGGAGCCTCTTCCGGAACGGAAAGCACAGACGGAGCTTCTTCCGAAACCGAGAGCACGGATGAAGCCTCGGAAGACACTGTCCCTGATGCAGCGGATCCGGCAGAGGATCCCTCAGACGAAGCTCCCGAGGAGGATTTTGGCACGCCGATCCCGATTCCGGAAGGCCAGTATCTGAGCGAGCTTACAGGGCTTCCCATCAACAAGGATCTGGAAATGCAGCGTCCGATTGCCGTCATGATCGACAACGAAATCAAGGCTCTGCCCCACTACAACACGGCAGGTGCCGATATCGTCTACGAAATGATGAACAGTACCGCCAATGACCGCATCACACGGCTCATGTGCATCTACAAGGACTGGGAAGATCTTCCGCAAACAGGCAGCATCCGCAGCGTACGTCCCACCAACATTCTGGTTGCGCAGGAATATGATGCCGTGATCTGTCACGATGGCGGTCCGTTTCATATCAATGATTATTTATCCCGCTACCCCTATCACTTCTCCGGCACCTTTTCCCGTGTGAACAACGGAAAAGCCAGAGAATTCACGGAGTACATTCTGAAGGGTGACCTGGACCGCAACTTCGCCCGCACCGGCTGGTCAAAGGAATACAGGGAAGCACCCACTCCGCATTTTAACTTCGCCGATTACGGAACAACAACGAATCTCGATGACTGGGACGCAGACGGAATCCGCACAGCAAACCGCATTGAACTTCCGTTCTATCACAACAAGTCGAAGCTCGTCTACAACGAAGAGACGAAGACCTACGACTATTATGAATACGGGAAGCAGCATCTGGATGCAGAAACCCAGGCGCCTCTGACCTTTACGAATGTTCTCCTGCAGGACTGCTCCTTCCACCAGTACGATAAAAACGGCTACCTGATTTACAACTGTATCGATAAGTTCCGGTTTGCCTATTACTGCACGGAAGGAAAGAACATTTCCATCCTCTGGACCAAGGAAGGCGAGGGCGGAGTCACCCGATTCTTCAACGCTTCCGGGGAAGAGATCAAAATCAATCCCGGAAAAACCTACATTGGAATCATCCCGGATGACGCCTGGGATGAAGTTAAAATTTACTGAGCGAAATTTCTTCCGCCAAATATGTGCGCCCGACAGGCGCACATATAAATCGGGCAGAAGGCGGTGACCAGTCGCCGGACGCACCACCAAAAAGAAGCCGCACGGATCATCCGTGCGGCTTCTCTGTTATGCTGTTCAGATATCGCTGTCTGCGATCACTCAGCCGGATCAGTTCTCAGCGTCCTCAGCCTGCTGCTTCGCAATCATAGCGTCGATGTCAACGGTAACAGCCTCGTCGTCATCATTTCCCTTGGAAGGAACCACGATCTCGTCTTCCTTCTCTGCATCCTTCTTCGCCTTCTCCTCATCGTTCTTGAGGGCCTTGATGGAAAGGGAGATCTTGTTGTTCTCAGGATTGAAATCAACGATCTTAGCGGTAACCTCATCGCCAACCTTCAGAACATCCGAAGGCTTCTCGATGTGCTCCTTGGAGATCTGGGAAACATGAAGCAGGGCGTCAATGCCGGACTCCAGCTCAACGAATGCGCCGAAATCAGCCATACGTGCTACCTTACCGGTAACGATCTTGCCTACTGCATACTTCTCGTCAGCACCGATCCACGGATTCTCATCAGGGAACTTCAGGGACAGAGCGATCTTGTGGCCGTTGATGTCCTTAACAAGAACACGAAGCTTCTGGCCAACCTTGAAGACCTTCTTCGGGCTCTCAACACGGCCCCAGCTCATCTCGGAGATGTGAAGCAGACCATCTGCTCCGCCAAGATCTACGAAAGCACCGAAATCGGTGATGTTCTTAACGGTTCCTTCTACTACATCGCCAACCTGAAGGTTCTCGAACAGCTTCGCAGCTGCCTCTTCTCTCTTTGCAGTGAGAAGCTGCTTGCGATCGCCGATGTAACGACGTCTTCTCGGATTGTACTCGGTGATCACGAACTCGATCTCCTGTCCTAGATACTTGGAAAGATCCTTCTCATAAGTGTCGCTGACAAGGGAAGCCGGAATGAATACACGGATGCCTTCTACAACAACACAGATACCACCGGAGAGTACCTGAGAAACCTCGGCCTTCAGGACGGTCTTGTTCTCATATGCCTCTTCGATTACCTTATTGCCGCGATCCAGAGCCAGTCTCTTGTAAGAGAGAGCTACGGTACCCTCGCGGTCGTCTACCTTCAGAACCTTGACATCAAGCTTATCGCCTACAGAAAGCTTGGTGGTCAGATCCAGAGAGTTGTCATTGGAATACTCCTGACGGGTCAGGATTCCATCGCTCTTATAGCCGATATTCAGGACTGCTTCTTCCGGCTTGACATCAATGACGGAACCTTCGACCACCTCTCCATTATGAATTGTCTTAAATGATGCATCCAGCATCTGTTCAAAAGTCTGTTCTTCTGACATTACTTTGAACCTCCTCAATAATATTTTTCGGGGTCGAAGCCCCGGCGGTGATGCCAATGATCTTCTCGCCTCCTGAAAGCTTCAGATCGAGATCATCAACCGTCTGAATGAAATAAGTGTCATCGCATTCCGCCTTGCAAATCTCATAGAGCTTGGCGGTGTTGGAGGAACCCTT
>HF986584.1:58731-63324 GCA_000431495.1 Firmicutes bacterium CAG:791
CCGCCGATCACAATCATGACATCTGCCTGCTTCGCGATCCGGCGGGCTTCCGCCTGTCTCTCGCTGGTTGCGTTGCAGATAGTTTCATTCGTCTCGATATTATATCCATTTTTCGCAATTAAATCAACAAATTTCTCAAATTTTTCTGCGTTGAATGTCGTTTGCGCAACGATACAGACAATACGTTCCGGATCCGCCCGGTAATTCTTTGCTTCCTCTTCGGTCTCAATGACGGTTGCAGGCGTACTGCTCCAGCCGACGGTCCCTTCTGTCTCCGCATGCCCATGGTTGCCGATGATCACGATCTGCTTGCCTTCTTCGCTTGCCTTGTGAACGATCTCATGAATCTTTTTGACAAAGGTGCAGGTGGTGTCCACAACCCGCGCACCGGTCCGGTTCAGATCCTCCCAGGTTTCCTTCGCAACACCGTGAGAGCGAATGATAATGGTGCCGCTCTTCTGCGTTCCTGCCTCTTCCACGGAATTCAGAATTCCGACTCCCTTTTCCTTCAGCTCCTCTACCACATTCTCATTGTGAATGATCGGGCCGAAGGTATTGATGGGGCCATCCTGATTCTTCTCAATTTCCTTGTATACCGTGTCCACCGCATTCTGTACGCCGAAGCAAAAGCCTGCTGTCGCAGCCGTAATCACGCAGGGTCTTCCAAGCTTCTTCGCCGCAAGGTTCAGAATCGTCTCTGTGACCTGATCAATGCCAAGCTCCGAGGAATCCACAAGAACGGCATCCTCCGCCTGCTTCAGGGGAGAGACCTCGCGGGTCATATCCCGGTGATCCCGCTCCGCGATATCCGCCTTGATCTTCTCCAGATCCAGATCGTCCGCTGATTTCTGCGCACCGCTTTTCACAGCCTGAACATTCTCAATGTAGCGGCGCTTCGCGCGAACCTCCACGCTCGCCGTAAGATAGACCTTGACCTGCGCATCCGGAAGAACCACGGTTCCAATATCCCGCCCGTCCATCACGACGTTCTCTTTTTCCGCAAGCTTCTTCTGCAGCTCCACCAGCTTCACGCGGACCTCCGGCACCGCCGAGGAGACACTGGCCATGGAGCTCACCTCTTCGGTCCGAAGGTACGGATTGACATTCTCACCGCCAAGAAGAACCACCTGATTCCCGTCGCGATAAACAATGGTGATATCCGCCCCATGGCACAGCTTAGCTGCTCTGCGGCAGAACGCCTCCCTGGCAGCAGCATCGGACTCATCCGGTCTGACCAGTCCGTTTCTTGTCAGATAGAGCGCCATCGCACGGTACATTGCCCCCGTGTCTACATATACAAAACCAAGCTGCTTCGCCACCTTCTTCGCGATCGTGCTTTTTCCGGCCCCTGCCGGACCGTCAATTGCAATATTAAAAGCTGACATGTCTTATTCTCTCCTTCAAAATACCAATCGGCTCAGTCTTCTTCGCACGCCGAGGCTCCCGCAAGATGCCCCGTCGACCAGGCGATCTGAAGATTAAAGCCGCCTGTATACGCATCCACGTCCAGCACCTCACCAGCCCAGTATAAGCCTTTGATCCCTCTGGTTTCCATGGTAGACGGATTGATCTCCTTCACGCTCACGCCGCCCTTCGTCACAATCGCCTCCGCAAAGCCTCTGGTCCCTGTCACGGTCATCGTCAGATCCTTCAGAAAAGCAGCAAGAAGCCGAAGCTCCTTCTCATTCAGCGTATATACCGGGCGATCTGCTCCGCCCTCTGCAGAAGGATTCTCCAGAGAAGCCGCAAACAGCTGCGCAGAAAGCATTGCAAGCCGCTCAGGAAGAAGAGCCTTCAGCGCATTCCGAAGCTCCTTCCTTGGCTGAAGTGTGAATTCCCTCTCGAGTCTCCGCTCCAGCTCCTCCTGCGTCATGGCCGGCTTCAGATCCAGATGCAGCGCAAAGCCCTCCGGATGCTCTTCAAAATCCGCATGACACGAGGCCGACAAAATCAAAGGCCCGCTCACGCCGAAATGTGTAAAGAGCATTTCACCGAAGCCCTCATAAACAGGGCGCTTCTTCTTTTTCCCAGCCCTGCCTGCGGGGCCGGCAACACCTCTCTCCAGATTTTCAAGCCGGATGGCAACATTCTTAAGAGAAAGCCCCTGCAGTTCAAGCGGCCAGCTCTCCGCTACGGAAAAAGGCACCAGAGACGGCTGCGGCTGTTTTACCGAAAGACCAAGCTGGTTCGCAAAGCGGTATCCGTCACCGGTTGAACCGGTTGAAGGATATGACATTCCTCCCGCAGCCACAATCACCGCATCCGCAAAAAGCTCTTCGCCGCTTCGAAGTCGGACTCCTGTAGTTCTCCGAAGCTCCGTCCCGCCTTTTCCGGCAGCTTCCGTCTCAGCCCCCGATTCCTTCTCTGTCCGAATTTCTGCGACATCCGCGTGGAAACGGATTCTCCCGTTGTTCTTTTTCAGATGACGGACAAGCGCATCCGTCACGTCAAAGGCATGATCCGAAGCAGGAAAACAACGCTTTCCCCGTTCCTCCTTCGTGGCACAGCCGTTCTTCTCAAGGAACTCCGTCACAGCACTGCTGTCAAAGCCATATACGGCACTGTACAGAAACTTCGGATTCCGAAGAACATTGGAGAAAAACTCTTCTGTCTCACAGGCATTGGTGTAATTGCACCTTCCCTTTCCCGTGATATAGATCTTCTTCCCGGCCTTTTCGTTGTGCTCCAGAACGGTAACCTCCGCTCCTCCATCCGCCGCGGCGCAGGCTGCCATAAGTCCCGCAGCCCCTGCACCAATTACAATAATTTTCTTTTTCTGTGTCACATTTCCCCCTGATTGCCCTTGACCGGCACTCCGGACAGAGGCATTTTCTCTGTCTTTTTTCGCGGCAGATCAATAGCCTGACTTCGCACTCACCTGATCGCTGATCTCCTGAACCGTGGACGAAACCTGATAGGAGCTGTCATTAAACAGATACTGATGCAGCCACACAACATTATCGGTCAGATGTACCGGAATGACGCAGGACTGATCTCCGATGTAGCCGACAGCCCGGTACTGATCATTCGGGAAACCATTCGTTTCCGAAATATTAAAGCGCATGGCCTTCATGGCAAGCGATGCAATTTCGGCCGGATTCAGGGAGGTGCGAACCTCGCTGGACAGGCTGTTCGCCGCCTTGATCATTGTCACAGGGCCTGATTTCTTCAGCTTCTCGAAGGCCTTGGAGAGGACCTCCTTCTGCCGCTCTGTCCGTTTGAAATCTCCTCCGTCCGTATAACGGATTCTGCAGTATGCCGTTGCCTGCAGTCCATTCAGTGTCTGCACGCCGGAAGCTGTCACCGGAATATATTCCTTCCCAAGCTCCGTTGCCATCGTAGACTGATAATTGTTCAGATGCTCAATCTCATCGCTCTGCACATCAATCTCCACGCCTCCGACCTCATCCACAAGATCCGTGACGCCTTCAAAGCCGACGGTCACATAGTCCGTGATGTTCAGATCCAGATTCTTATTGATCATCTTGATCGCCTGCTCCGGACCGCCGAAGGCATAGGCAGCATTCGCCTTCTGATAATTCCCGTCTCCAACGTCCAGATATGTGTCACGATACAGAGAAACAAGCTTTGCATCACCGGTCTTGTTATTGATGGACGCAATGATCATGACATCCGTCCGGTTGTTGCCGGAATCCAGGCTTTGCTGGGTGGAGTCCAGGCCGAACAGGGCAATGTTCGTGTACCCCGCCATGGCACCGGTCTCCTGACTCTTCTGCACCTCATCGCTGAGAAGCTTCTTAATATCCTGCGTACTGACACCCTGGGTAATGCCGATCATTCTTGCCGCAATCGCCAGAATCGGAATCACCAGGAACAGGAGCACCAGCAGTGTAATGATGAAATTCCGAACACGGTGCTTCTTTTTGCGTCCGCGGCCCTGCTGCTCCTTGAAGGCAAGAAATTCCTCGTATTCCCGGCGCTCCTGCCGTGACATGCCCCGCTCTCTTTCCCTGCGGCTTCGCCCGGAATCGTACCGGTCATCTTCGCGGTCATACCGGTCGCCTCTGCGATCATACCGGTCATCTCTGCGATCATATCGTTCGTCTCCGCGGGCATACCGGCCATCATCGGAATTCCTGTAACGGGAATCTATGAATTCCGGATCCTCATTCTCATACGGATCCCGTCTTCCGCGGCGTCTTCCATACTCCTTTGCAAATTCATCTCCATATTCGTCCTGATATCCGTTTTCGTCTCTGTATCTGCGCTTTCCCGTATCTCTGCTCTCCTTTTCTTTTCTCTCCGGCTTCTCCTTGCGGCGGTCTTTCTTCGCAGATTTGTCTTTCCGTCCGAAGTGCTTCTTCTCCTTACGGCTTTCGGAATCCGCGTCATCTACTACCTCGTCAAAAAGCACCGCTCCCTCCGGCTGCGTATGCCTTCTCATCCCGAGCGCCTCCTCCGGATCTGCAAAATTCCGGCTTCTTCTCGGCGGTACATCCTCGCCCAGGAAATCGTCCGATCCCTGTGAGGGACTCTGTGACTGGCTCAGCACGCTCTCCGCATCGCCCGTCACATCATTTTGCATATCATTCCGCAGAAGCTCTGATTCCGACGATGGATTCTGCGCGTCAT
>HF986584.1:63411-68683 GCA_000431495.1 Firmicutes bacterium CAG:791
TCTTTCATAGTCTGACGATGAATGGCCTCTGCCAGATCATCCGTCCAGGAATCATCCGTCTCCGTCTGATTCCACTTTCTATCCTTCTGCTCTTCCATCCTACCCTTCTATTCTTATCTTACTGTTCTCCGGTTCACGTCCGGGTTTCTCTGATATTCATATGATAACCATAAAATTTTATCATAAACGTGTATAATGGTTTTACTATGAATTCTGAACTTTTTATGAAAGACAATTCCTCCAACAACCGTAAGCTGCACCGAGATCCTTCTCTGGACCGGATCCGTGTGCTGGCAATTCTTCTGGTTATCCTGACCCATGTCTCTGCGCAGTGGCTGGATCAGGTCAGTGCAGCTTTTGGTGCACCTCTTTTGTTTACACAGCTTTGCAGCATCGCTTCCTTTGCCGGAGTCTCTCTCTTTGTCATGATAAGCGGTGCGCTTTTCCTTGCTCCGTCCCATCGTGAAAAGAGTACTTCCATTCGCTTCATGTGTCAAAGGAGCTTGCACTATCTTCTTCTGTATTTTATCTGGAAGATTTTCTATCTTCTGGAGGATATTCTGCTGAACCCGGAGCTTCTTGCCGAAAAGGGAATCAAAGAGCAGCTGTTTCTTGCCTTTTTCCGCCTCACCGGCAAGTATCACCTCTGGTACCTTCCGATGCTTATAGTTCTCCTTCTTCTTGTTCCCATGATCTATGAGGGAGCTCAGCGCCGCGGGGTCTCCTGCCTGTACCTGATTTTCTTTGTCATTTTCGCAGTGGTTCTCCCCACCGCCTTTCTGTTCGAGTTCCCCTTCAAATATCTTCTGATGGACTTCCGGGAACTGTTTGACCTGAATTATTTTCTTGGGTATCTGGGCTATTTTCTTCTGGGTCATATTCTGTATGAGCACAGCCGCCGCGCAGCATCCCCGTGTGCACAGCGTCACCGTTCATCGACATTCCGGTGTGATCACCGCTGCCGATCCTTGGCACTCCTGTGGGCCGCTGTCATTTTCTCTCTGTTTCCCTCAGCGTATGCGGCCTCCGTGCGCTCTGTCGGACAGGGCAGCGCATATACTGCACTTGCCTCACCGTTTACCCCGGCAGTTCTGCTTCTGTCCACGGCACTTTTTCTTACCATCTGCCGCAGCTCCTGCAGCGATCAAACAGCCCAGGCAGCGGCGGCTCTTTCCCAATCCGCATTCGGCATCTACCTGATCCATCCACTCTTTCTGGATCTTGCAGACAGGCTCGGAATTCCATCACGGGTCTCCAATCCTTTCCTTGGAATCCCCCTTCTTCTTGTTTTCCTGTTTGCAGTTTCTCTGGGTGCCAGTCTCCTTTCCGGCCGGATTTCTTTTCTGAAAAAACTGGTCTCTTAGCCTCTTTTCTTTCCATTTCCGGAATGATACGATGGAGCTTACAGGGAGGTGACTCACAATGAGTAAAATTGTCGAAATTCAAACACTGGCTTATTCCCGCGACAACGCAAAGGATATTCTGACCAGACTTTTTTCTGAAAATCTCATCTCGGATGCGCGCATTTCCGATGTGGACATCGCCGTCAAGAAAACGTACGATGAGGGCGGCATATCCATCCTGAAGCGCTGCGAGCTTACCATGCGGACCAAGGAAGAGGCAGTCGCACGCGTAATCGAGCTCTCAAACAAAATCAATCAGATTCTGGACTCTGAAGTCACCGTCACACCGCTTGCGCAAACCTCAGAGAAATACGCGGCTTATGTGGAAAATCACGTGACCGACAAGCTGAGCTGAGCAATTCCTACGAAAAATCCGACGGAGCAAATGGTTTTGTACGTGCAGTTGTCAAACCAGAAATGTACACCCGAGAAGTACAAGATTGACGATCCAGAAAAGAATGATATAATATGAGTAACAAAGAGCTACCGTAAAGCAAGCGGTTCGCCTTGTTAACAGTTATGAATTTAATAGAATATGTTCTATCAAATCAGTGACCGAACTCGGCAAAGTTGGCGGTCACTTTTTTGATGCTTGTTTGATCTTTTGCACAAGCCAGCAAGTTACAACCACAATGACACATCACGAATATAAAAAAGCACATCTATTTTTAGTAGATGTGCTCAGATTTCCTAGAGGAAAACGGGTATTATTTTGTCAGCGTCTGGATTTTCATCTCTCATAATTGACGATCTCGCCGAAATCAGCCTTCAGAGCTGCTCCGCCGATCAGTCCGCCGTCGATGTCAGGCTTTGCAAGAAGCTCCTTGCAGTTGCCGGCATTCATGGAACCGCCATACTGAATGCGGATCTTCTCTGCGGTATCGGTGTCATAAATCTCAGCGATTGCTGCACGGATTGCTGCACAAACCTCTTCTGCCTGATCGGAGGTAGCGGTCTTTCCGGTTCCGATTGCCCAGATCGGCTCGTATGCGATAACCATGGAAGCAGCCTGCTCAGCGGTTACGCCCTGCAGATCCGACTTGATCTGAAGACGAATCCAGTCAAGAGTAACACCGGCCTCGCGCTGCTCAAGCGTCTCGCCGCAGCAAAGGATCGGTGTCAGGCCGTTCTCCAGAGCCTTCAGGACCTTGCGGTTCAGGAACGCATCGTCCTCACCGTAATACTGTCTTCTCTCGGAGTGACCGATGATAACATACTTAACGCCAGCATCTACCAGCATTGCAGCAGAAATCTCTCCGGTGAAAGCACCCTTGTCCTGATCCGAAATGTTCTCAGCGCCAAGCTGTACATTGGTTCCCTTGATTGCCTCAGCAACCGGAACAATGTCGATTGCAGGAACGCAGTACACAACATCCACATCCGGGTTGTCTACGAGGGGCTTCAGCAGCTCTACGAGCTCCTTTGCTTCGCTCGGAGTCTTGTTCATCTTCCAGTTTCCGGCAATAATCTTCTTACGTGCCATAATTATGATTCTCCTTTTCCCAAAGCCGCACCGGGGATCCTCGGAGAAGATCCCCAATGGGTAAAATAACAACCTTCAATTATTTATCGTCAGCTGCATAAACACCAGGAAGCTCCTTGCCCTCCAGGAATTCCAGAGAAGCACCGCCGCCGGTGGAGATGTGGCTCATCTTGTCTGCATAGCCAAGCTGGTTAACAGCTGCTGCAGAATCACCGCCACCGATGATGGTGGTAGCGTCGGTCTCTGCCAGAGCCTTGGCAACAGCCTTGGTTCCCTCAGCCAGAACTGGGTTCTCGAATACGCCCATCGGTCCGTTCCATACAACGGTCTTTGCGGAAGCAACTGCCTCTGCATACAGAGCTCTGGTCTTCGGTCCGATGTCCATGCCCATCTTGTCAGCCGGGATCTTGTCGATATCAACAACCTCGGTTGCGATACCAGCATCATCAATCGGATCCGGGAAATGATCCGTGATCACTGCATCTACCGGAAGCAGAAGCTTCTTGCCAAGCTTCTCTGCCTTCTCCAGCATCTCCTTGCAGTAATCAACCTTGGTCTCATCGCAAAGAGAGGTTCCGATTTCGTAGCCCTGAGCCTTTGCAAAGGTGTAAGCCATACCGCCGCCGATGATCAGGGTGTCGCACTTCTCCAGAAGATTGGAGATAACGTTCAGCTTGTCAGCAACCTTTGCGCCGCCAAGAATTGCAACGAAGGGACGAACCGGATCTTCTACCGCATTGCCAAGGAACTTGATTTCCTTCTGCATCAGATATCCGACTGCACAGTTGCCGCCCTTCTCGCGGATATACTTGGTTACAACAGCAACCGAAGCATGTGCGCGGTGTGCGGAACCGAATGCATCGCATACATAGTCATCTGCAAGGTCAGCAAGCTCTTTTGCAAACTGCTCGCCTGCATCCTGCGGCTTAGTCTCTTCCTTGCCTCTGAAACGAGTGTTCTGAAGAAGAACCACATCGCCGGGCTGCATTGCTGCAACTGCCTCGGTTGCTGCCTCGCCGGTTACGTTGTAATCAGCGATGAACTTCACTTCCTTGCCGAGCTTCTCGGAAAGACGTGCTGCTACGGGAGCAAGAGACTCGCCCTCGTTGGGTCCGTTCTTAACCTTGCCGAGATGGGAGCAGAGGATAACCTTTGCGCCCTCTTCGATCAGCTTCTTGATCGTGGGAAGAGCTGCAACGATACGAGTCTCATCGGTGATCTTGCCTTCCTTGAGCGGTACGTTGAAATCGCATCTTACCAGAACTCTTCTGCCTGCTGCGTTAAAATCGTCAACAGTTTTCTTATTTAATGCTGCCATGATTGGCCTCCTTAAAAAAATAAACCGAGGCCCAGGCCTCAAGGGCCCGGGCCTCGGTTATCATTACACTCTTCTCTATGATCTTGTGATCACTCGGATTACTTGTTCAGCAGAGAGCCGAAGTGCTTGATGGTGCGAACCATCTGGCTGGTGTAGGAGTTCTCGTTGTCATACCAGGAAACAACCTGAACGAGAGTCTTGTCACCCATAGGAAGAACCTTGGTCTGAGTTGCATCGAAGATGGAACCAGCCTTGCTGTTGATGATATCGGAAGAAACGATCTCATCGGTGTTGTACTCGAAGGACTCAGTCTCCTCAGCCTTCATCTGAGCGTTAACCTGATCAGCAGTAACCTGGCCAGCTACAACTGCATCAAGGATGGTGGTGGAGCCGGTTGCAGTAGGAACACGCTGTGCAGCGCCGTTCAGCTTGCCATCGAGCTCAGGAAGAACCAGGCCGATTGCCTTAGCTGCTCCGGAGGAAGCAGGAACGATGTTCTGAGCTGCTGCTCTGGAACGACGAAGGTTGCCCTTTCTCTGAGGTCCATCCAGAACCATCTGATCGCCAGTGTAAGCGTGTACAGTGGTCATGAAGCCGGACTCGATCGGAGCGAGGTCATTCAGAGCCTTTGCCATAGGAGCGAGGCAGTTGGTGGTGCAGGATGCAGCGGAGATGATCTGGTCCTCAGCGGTCAGAGTCTCATGGTTTACATTGTAAACGATGGTCTTCAGATCGCTGCCTGCAGGAGCAGAGATAACAACGTGCTTAGCGCCAGCCTCGATGTGAGCCATAGCCTTAGCCTTGGAGGTGTAGAAACCGGTGCACTCAAGAACTACATCGATGTCCAGATCCTTCCAAGGAAGATCCTTAGCGTCCTTCTCAGCATAGATGGTGATCTTCTTGCCGTTAACGACGATTGCGTTCTCAGCTGCCTCAACGGTTCCGTCATAACGGCCGTGAGTGGTGTCATACTTAAGAAGGTATGCAAGCATCTCCGGGCTGGTCAGATCGTTGATTGCAACTACTTCATAGCCCTCAGCACCGAACATCTGTCTGAAAGCAAGACGG
>HF986584.1:68710-73911 GCA_000431495.1 Firmicutes bacterium CAG:791
AGACTGCCGATACGGCCAAAACCATTAATTGCTACTCTTACTGCCATTTCTGTTTCCTCCTGAAAAAAATCTTTTTGATTGACTCCCCTGAAAGTTTGTCAATTTTTTATCAGCGTTTATATAATACTCAATGAGACGAATAATTTCAAGTGGGGAAACCGCGTTTCGATGCTTTCCCCCGCTGAATTTGTCTCTTCCCTGTATAATTAAGAAAAATTTTATCAATCATAAAGGAGACCCCATGGCCGTTTGTTCCGATTACCACATTCACACCTCTTTTTCCGCAGATTCCGAAGCTCTGATGGATGATCAGATCCAGGCAGCCATTGCTGCCGGGCTCTCTTCGATCTGTTTTACCGAGCATGTCGATCTGGATTCCCCGTTCCGCAATGCGCCCCCTTCTGACCCGACAGCTGATTTTCATCTGGATTACGATGCCTATCGCCAGATGTATCTTCTTAAGAAAATACACTACGCCGGCCGGATTCAGATTTTCTTCGGACTGGAGCTCGGCCTTCGCGCCTCCATGACCGATCCGCTGCACCAGTATCTGGACTTACATCCGGATTTTGACTTTGTCATCGGATCCACGCATTCCGCAAGAGACGGCATGGATCCCTACTACGATTCCTTCTTCCGCGCCTGGCCGGGCGAGGAAGCTTTTGATCCCTACCGGATGTATTTCGAGGCAGCGCTTGCCAACATCCGCGCCTTTGACGACTTTGATTCCTACGGGCACCTCGATTACATTCTCCGCTGCGGTCCCTTGTCAGCGGACGGCTCTTCTCCGGAGCGCAGCTCTTCTTTTCTCTATGAGAAATATGCAGACGTCATCGATCCTATCCTCTGCGAGCTGATTCTTCGCGAAAAGGCGCTGGAGCTGAACACCTCGCCGCTGAAAAAAGGCTTTCCCGAAACCAATCCCGGAAAAGCCATTCTGAAGAAATATCATGATTTCGGAGGCCGCCTTGTCACCGTCGGCTCCGATGCACACACGCCGGAAGGCGTAGGCTTTGCCTTCGACCGCGCCGCAATGCTTCTGAAGGAATGCGGATTCACGGAATATGCCACCTTTGAGAAGCGGCAGCCCGTCATGCATGCACTCTGAGGCAGCCATCCCGCGCCATGCATGATCCCCGTATAGGAATGATACTATAACATCAGAGCTGAATCGCCAGCGCGTTGATATAGGCTGTCGGCAGCTTCTCCGGCAGTTTCACGGACAAAACGCCGAATGCCTGCTCAAATGGAAGAGTTTCGCCGCCCAGCAGTCTGACGCTCTTTACCTTTTCCTGTTCGGTCAGGGAAGTAATGACCGCCCTGTGATCCGCAGGTTCTGCCATCATGAATGCATAGAGTATTTTGCCGGACTTGTCCGTCGTGAAACGGAAATCCTTGGCCGTCCAGGGCGCTCGCTCTTCCGTGAAGCCCTGAATCGTGACGCGGGTGTCTCCCTCCCCAAAGACACGGAACGGGCGGGTTCCATAGATTCCCTCTCCGCAGATGGAAATCCATTTTCCGATCTCTTCCAGTTCCCACCGCGCTTCCTCGTCAATTGTACCATCCGGGCGCTGGGATACATTCAGCATCATGCAGCCGTTTTTCGACACAATGTCGACCAGCATCTCAATGAGTTGGTTGACCGGCTTGTAGGAGCACCCTTCGTCGTAAAACCATCCACCGAGAAATGTATCGGTCTGCCAGGGGCGCTGAGAAATTTCCGCAAGCTGACTGCACTCGACATCCACAAGGCCAACTTCCGCGATCTGAGGCCTGCGATCCTTCTGGGTATAAACTGCATGGTTAGATCCGAATTTTTCTATGGAAGTATTATAAAGATGTGCAACTGCTTCCAGTCCGGGCTGTGTGTTGGAAAGCTCCGCCTCCGGCTGCAGGAACGGCAGTCCTGAATCTGAATATAGCAGATCCGGCTGAAACAGATCGATCATCTCCCGGATTGCCTTCAGCCAGTATTCCTGATAATTTCGGTCCGTGGTCATCCAGCGCTCAGGCATTTCGCCCAGGATGCCCCTGCTCTGCAGCTCCTCTGCATATGCCTTGTTATTATGATAAAAGTCCTGAAGTTCCGGGCGGTTTCCGTCATACGGGATACCCTTGTAAGGACCATAGGAATCGCATCCCTTATTGACCGCCCACCAGGTAAACGAAGCCGCAAGATGCTCTGAAAGTCCAAACGGAAGATGTGCATTGTCAGCCGCATCCTTCCAGAGCCTGCAGATATCCTTGCCAGGTCCGATATTCACGGAGTTAAACCGATTGACCTTTGACTGATAATTAAAGAAATGATCATGATGTGTGGCCTGCGCCATAAAATAGCGGGCCCCGGCGCGCACATACAGATCCATCAGTTCCTCCGGATCGAAACGCTCTGCCTTCCAGAGACGGCATACGTCCAGATAGCCGAATTTTGACGGATGTCCATAATGACGGACGTGAAAATTATACTGCCGCGTCCCCTGGATATACATATTGCGCGCATACCAGTCATTTTGCATCGGAACGCTCTGCGGTCCCCAGTGGCTCCAGATGCCGAATTTGGCATCACGAAACCAATCCGGACACTGATATGCCCTCAGTGAATCAAAATCTGCCCTGAATTCCTTCATAAATTAAGTCCTTCCCTTTCTGTGGGCGGCCTTCCTCAGACGGTGGGCTGCGCCTTACTATGATTGCTGTTTTCTTTCTCTTCGGTTTCACCGGTCGTTACCAGGACAGTAGCATGCACCTCCCGAAGCGCCGATGAGAGGTCATGCGCATCGTCCATGTTGAACACAGGTTCTCCGTGAATATCAAAGTGCACTCTGCGGATGCCATCGCAACGCAGGTGATGTTCATAGGAATCCTCCGCATGATATGCGGTCATCAGATGGCCATCTTCATCGACGAAGAAAGAATTATGTCCTGGTCCATACTCACCGGGAATCGTCGTAAAGTTCATGACCGGAGTACAGCGCTTCTCCCATTTTGACGTATCCAGCAGATTTTCGCCGCAGGGGATTGAGAGAAGTCCTACCGCATAAGTATAGCCAATGGCATCCCCTCCCGAATAGCACAGATAGATTCTGCTGTCATGCACGAAGGCATTCGGTCCCTCATTATTAATAGTTCCGTTGACATTTTCCCATCCATAAAGTGGTCTTGAAAGAAGAACCGGATCTGAAATCAGACGCCATGGGTGTTCCGAATCTGTTTCCGCGATATACAGCATGGATCCGGTATCCTGCGGAGTTCCCATATGTTCCCGGTAGGACCATACCAGATAGGCTCTCCCGCCATCCTCAATATACGTCATATCAAGAGATATGGCACCTTCCTTCCAGGCTAGCAGCCGTCCGTCCCGCAGCACCGCGGGAACAGGCTCCTCCCAGCCGTTTGGATCCGCAGGGCAGCCATGTTTTTTTAACCGCATCAGATAGCAATTGACCTTCCATGGCGTTCCGCTGACGGCAAAAAGCAGATAAGGCTGCCCGCCGATCACATGAAATTCCGGTGCCCAGAAAGACTGCAGGAATCCCCTCGCCTCATCCAGCCCCAGAATCAGATGTTCTCTGGTTTCCGGAGCAAACAATGCCGCCGGCGAGTCCGCCTTCCTGATGTAAAGCCCGACATCATCCAGATTGTCATTGGTAGAGATTACATACCAATGTCCCTCCCAGAAGAAGAGTACAGGATCGCCGTATCCTTTTGCGAGCGGGAACGGATAATGCCGCTGGATGATGGTTCCGCCGACGGAGTATTCTCCTGGTTTATGCGGAATGCGCTCTGTATGCCAGTCAACTGGTTTGCGGTCTGTGGAACCGTCTGAATAGATCACTGTTGCCTGCGTAAACGGCAATTCCTCTGCCCGGATTTTGTCCGGTATACGGACGGCAACACTGTGAAGTGGATTCCAGTATCGTTCTGCAAAATCTGCCTCACAGCTGCGGACCCGGATCACTGCGATGTCCGCAGCATGCAGGTGGTTCGTAGCTGACAGCAGACTTCTTTTTTCCCGCTCTGTCATGCCTGATAAAATTGAGATTCCCGGCTCCATACTGATCTCATGGAACCTGACCCAGTCCGCTGTCTCCCAGAAAGCCCATCCCGGCGCACCCTCCGGCACCGGCTCACCATTCTCACCGGTCATCTTTGCTGCAATCAGATATTTTCCATTTTTCAGTCTTAAAACCCGGGGGGTCTCCGCCCGCAGCGGACAGATTGTATTGTCTGCTCTCACCATTCCACGGACGAAAAGCACTCCATAGTTTCGATTTAATGCGCGATAGGTTCTGCCATCCCGGCTGACCGCCAGATGCAGGCTTCCTGCTAATCCCGAAGGATAGGTGTTCTCTTCCACCATCCTTGTATACACCATGATAAAGGCGTCCGGGCTGTCCAATCTCACTGCCATATCATTCTCTCTCCCCACACTCCAGCACTTCAGCCACAACCTGTGCATAGACGCGCGCCAGGAAGTCATTCGGATGATTCAGCCAGTTCGCAGTTGTGTCGCCGAAGCGTTTGTGCTTTCGGATCTCCCTGTGTACTGCCTGCATATCCGCAATGACAATTCCCTGCCCTGTTCCATCGAGGCCTTCCTCCTCGATCGGCAGAATCGCCTCTTTCCCATACAGGTCCTGCCTGTCCCAGAAATGGATTGGCGGTGTCCCCAGAAGCGCATTCGGCAACGTTGTTGTCACCAGTACCAATTCCGCATCCGGGCAGGATCCATGGATCGATGCGATAAGTCTCCGCATCCTGTCCTGGTATTCCTCCGCGGTGCAGTGATCGTTCATACCCCAGGCAAGAATCACCAGGTCCGGATTGAGACGGCACACATTCTCCTGGGCATGCTGAATCGCCCACAGGCTGTCTGCCCCGCCCCGCGATGTATTGGAAAAGGAGATCTCTGACGGCCAGGAGCGCTCCATCGCCTCACGCAGCAGCTCTCCCCAGGCAGGCTGCTGCGGCTTCAACCCATACATGCCGCTGCAATCAAATCCGCAGGCAATGCTGTCACCGTACAGAACGACATTTACCTTCTGCTTTTTCCGCAGCCTTTCGGAAAGCTTTGGAAGCCTTGACAATTGTCCTGCAGGAACCGGTCCCCGCCATACCTCATCCGTATCATATGTCACGCATACCTGCCATTTTGTCGTATACTCCGGATGCGCCAGCGCGCGGAGCGTGACAAATCTCCC
>HF986585.1:0-26482 GCA_000431495.1 Firmicutes bacterium CAG:791
GAGATAATATCAAAGGGTTACCTATCACTATCACGCATTGTGAATGGATAGTTGCTTTATTTAATATAGAATTGTCATTCAAGTGCCAGAAAGCAGCGTATCATTTCCGGGCTTTTTCGGAGGTTGGGATTAGTAGCCTGACTTCTGAAAAGGCTCGGTTTCTTATATGGAAACATATCGGGTATTGTCAGCAGTTCTGAAAGCCACAGGTTTGATCGATGCCGGACATTATAAGAATGTGCAGACACCTGACGCTATTACTCCTGTATGGAAATGGTTATAATGAAACAAAAACAGGAAAGAATGGGGGAAAAATATGCTGCGTAAACTGAACAGCCCGGTACTCTATCTGATCTGCGGGGTAATCATTTTGTTTGTGGCAATTGTCTGTGTAATTGCGCTTGTCCGCGCCTGGAGGGCGGGCATTAAGATTGGAATGGATAAGAGAAAGCTGAAACGCGCGGTTACGGCGAGTATCACATTTTCAATTCTTCCCAGTGCAGGTATTCTGCTGGGAGTCATTGCCCTCTCCGGCAGCCTCGGAATTCCCTGGCCGTGGCTGCGGCTATCGGTGATCGGCGCGCTTCACTATGAGACGCAGGTTGCGGAGGCCGCGTCGGAAGCGGTCGGTATCGGGGCTCTCTCGGCGGCGAATATGACGCCCCGGGCATTTGCGACAATTGCCCTGCTGATGAGCATCTGCATCATGTGGGGAATGGTCCTTTCCATTTTCTTTAACAAGGGCTACCTGGCCAAAATACAGAGAAAAGGCTCCGGGAAGAAAAAAGACAGCGGCTTTGGAGATCTGGCGATGACCGCGATGTTCATCGGACTGGTGAGCGCCTATATCGGCAGTTACATTGGGAAATTTGTTTCGGAGAAGGGAATACTGACGTTCTCCGGGAGTGCGACACCGCTTCTTGTCAGCCTGGTTTCTGCGGCAGTCATGGCCGTCTTTACCTGGTTGATCGAGAAGAAGCGGATGGTATGGCTGGAGAGCTTTTCCATTGCGGGGAGTATGCTGATCGGTATGCTGGCTGCAATCCTGATGTGAGGAGGTGGCAAAAATGGTGCAGAAAAAAACGGAAATGACGGTGGATCGGAATGAGTTTCTCGAGAGATATAACCGCAATACGCATCGCATCGGGCGCATCACAACATGCATGGTTCTGCTGATGCTGATCGGGGCGCCCTTTCTGATCGGCGCTTATCTGGGATCGGAGCCGGACCTAGGAGCAGCAGGGCGGGCGTTCCTTTCGGTCGGCCTGGTGTGGACCGTATCCAGTGTTGTCGAATTTCTGGTCTATACCCCGATGCTTGGAGCCGGTGGAGGGTATCTCGCCTTTATCACGGGAAATCTGATCAACATGAAGATCCCCTGCGCCATGAATGCACGCGACATCGTTGGAACGAAGGCGGGAACAACGGAAAACGAGATTATCTCTACGCTGTCCATTGCGACGTCGTCCCTGGTGACCATTCTTGTCCTCGCGGCAGGTGTTCTTCTTCTGCAGCCCCTGCAGCCGGTTCTGCAGAGTGAGACGCTGGCTCCTGCCTTTGATAACGTCGTGCCCGCACTCTTCGGAGCCATGGCTTATCAGTATTTCCGCAAGCTTCCGAAGCTTTCGTGGATCCCGCTGCTTCTGATGTCAATGCTGTTTGTTCTGGTGCCGTCTCTCGTTTCACAGACCAGCATGATGATCCTTCCGTCCGGTGCCGTGACCATTCTCCTTGCGTATCTGGCATGGAGAAAAAAGACACAGAATCGCGCACAGGAGCAAGTATAGGAGGAGAGAAAACATGGGAATATTCATGATTATACTGAAAATCATCGGCCTTCTGCTTCTGGTTATCTTTGCACTGCTTCTGATTACCGTCCTGCACACACTTCTGATGCCGGGAAAGAAATCGACGTACGTGGCACAGCCGGACCCGGAGAGGGAGAAACGGTATGCGGAAAAACTGTCCAAAATGATTCGGTATGAGACGGTCTCTTACCCGGGGGAGCACGATGTTCCAAAGTTTGAAGGCTTTCACGATGTTCTGAAGGAGCTGTTTCCCCGTGTCTTTCAGGAGCTGGAGGTGACGGACATTGACGGTAATCTTCTGATTTACTGGAAAGGAAAGAAACAGGAAAAGCCGCTGGTCCTGATGAGTCACCAGGATGTGGTTCCCGCAGAGGGAACATGGAAGCATGCGCCCTTTTCAGGAGATATTGCGGAGGGAAAGGTCTGGGGGCGCGGCGCTTCCGATACAAAATGCTCGGTCATGGGATTTTTCCAGGCATGTGAGGAACTTCTGGCAGAAGGCTACCTGCCGGAAAACGATGTATATCTATCTTCCTCCTGCACAGAGGAGTGGGCAGGAGACGGATGTCCGAAGCTTGTCGCAGAGATGAAACGGCGAGGCGTAAGACCATATCTGGTCTGCGATGAGGGCGGCGGCATCATCACGAATCCGATCGGAGGAATCAAGGGAAATTTTGCGATGGTCGGTGTCTTTGAGAAAGGAAAGGCAGACGTGAAGTTCACAGCCAGAAGCAATGGCGGTCATGCGTCAGCTCCGACCCGGGGAACGCCGATTGCCAGACTGGCCGGGTTTGTCACCGATGTGGAAACACACACGCCCTTCCGGAGAAAAATGCTTCCCCAGGTTCAGGCTATGTTTGAGACCCTTGCACCTTATGCGAATTTCGGCATGAAGCTGGTATTCGGGAATCTGTGGCTCTTTAAGCCGATCCTTGTCAAGGCAATGCCGTCCATCTCCGCGCAGGGCGGCGCCATGCTGCAGACAACGATCGCCTTCACGATGCAGAAAGGGTCTGATGCCTGCAACGTGATTCCACAGGAGGCGACACTTGCGGCCAATATGCGATTCATCCCACATCAGGGCATGGAGGAGAGCCTTTCCGTTATCCGGAAAAAAGCAGAGAAATACAATCTGCAGATGGAGGTTCTGTCGGCTACGGATTATTCCCGGTCCACAGATATTCACGGAGAGGCATTTGGACTGGTACAGAACGTCATTGCACAGACGTTCCCTGGCTGTGCGGGAAGCCCCTATGTCATGACCGGAGCGACAGACGCCAGAAATTATGAGGAAATCTGCGACAATGTCGTACGCTTTGCCCCGGTTATCTACGGCCCGGAGCAGATGAAGGGCATGCACGGACTGAATGAGAATATCGAGACAAACTGCCTGCCGGGCTGCGTGGATTTTTATAAGAATCTGATCAAAGCAAATGCTTGAAGGATGAAGCAGAAAAAACTGAGAAAAGGAGGTACGAGATGAGCGAGATCAGGATGGACAAACTGCCGAAGACACTGGATGAATTAAAGGCAATGCCGCAGGCAGGGCTGACCAACCCGGAAGAGGTGGCTGCTCTGACGGTGGCGGTACTGGCGCTGTATCCGGAGAATCCGGCGGAGACAGAGAAGATGCTGGATTTTCTGCGCGGGCCAAGGCCGTTGAACGGGATGGACAAGCAGTTTATCAAAGACCGCTTTCGCGGAAAAGAATATCTGATGCGGTCCTATTTTGCAGGCGCCACGCCGGAGAATAACTACGCTCCGAAGCTGCCCTATCGGGTCTCGATCTCTGAGAATGCCTCCAGCCGCAGTCAGTTTGGAGAGGGGTATCTGACCTTGTATGTGGCCTGCAGCGGTGCAGACAGTCCGAGACCGTTAAAGCTGCGGAATAAGCCGTCCACCAGACAGTGGTTCTTATGGGAGCAGCAGCTTCTGACAGGAATCCGGATTCCGAAGTCGGCGGATTCGTGGGCATAAAGGCAGCGATATCTCGGGGGACAGAAGCGCCGGCAGCCGGGAGACCGGAACGGAAGAATTCGAATGGAGGATGCAGAAATGACGGATGAGAAGAGATTCGCTCCAAGGGTAGATGGCCAGCTCCGGCATAATATTCTGCGAATGCCGGAGACGGTTTACGATGCGACTGGTATTGTCATCAACGGGCGCTGCATCAAGAGCTTTGTTTTTACAACAGATCTTGCCATTATCCGCAACTGTGATGCAGATGCGGTGTTTGCGGTATACCCGTTTACGCCGCAGCAGGCAATCAGCGATGCCCTTATCAAGGCATCCTACATTCCGGTATTCTGCGGTGTTGGCGGAGGAACGACCCACGGTCTTCGGACCGTGGGTCTTGCAAAGGATGTGGAATGCCAGGGGGCGATGGGCGTTGTGCTCAATGCGCCGATCACGAATCTGAATCTGCGGGCAGTGGCACTGGCAGTGGACATTCCGGTGATTATCACGGTGACCAGGGAGGATACGGACATTGCAGGACGGCTGCAGAACGGTGCATCGATTCTGAACGTAGCCTGTGCGGCGCAGACGCCGCAGGTGGTTCGGAAGATCCGGGAAGACTTTCCGAAGGTGCCGATCATTGCTACCGGGGGACAGACGGAAGAGACCATTGCCGCAACCATTGCGGCCGGTGCCAATGCCGTCACATACACCCCGCCGAGCACGGCGGAGCTGTTTAAGAAAATGATGGGGAAATACCGGGAGTAGCAGTCCGGAAAACATAATACTTGCAGAAAAACTGCGACTTAAATTATATTAAAAGATAGCTATGCAAAGGACAGGAAGTACAGAAAGAGCAGGATACCGAATACATGACATTATCAACACGAAACAGCAGAGGTTTTACTCTGGCAGAGCTTCTGATTACAGTCGCCATCATCGGTGTTCTGGTTGCAATATCGATTCCGGTTTTTGCCTCTCAGACGGAGAAAAGCCGTGAGGCGACAGATCTTTCCAATGTTCGTGCCGCTTATGCGGAAGTGATGGCGGAAGCGATTACAGAGAATATGGAATATCAGGTGAAGACGGTTCCGCTGAAGCAGAAGCAGGATGACTGGCAGTCGGCTGATTCGGTGACGATCGGCGGAATCACCCATGCAAAGGGCGAAGAAGATACGGACCACTGGAGGGGAACTCCGAGGGCAGGCGGAACGTGCACTGTTTCCTTCGATCCGAAGAAGGGAATCCTGTTCGATTGGACAGGCGGCAGCGGAGATGGAAACGAGAGCGGACCGGCGATTGATTTCAATGAGAATATCCATGGAATTGTTGAAGAGACCGGATTGCTGACGCAGTATAAGACACCCATGTTTGAAATGGATTCCAAGAGTCCGAATTCTGTCATGGTTCCGCAGGTGAAGAAAAAGCTGGAAGCGAACAGTCTGCTGAAGTATGGAACATGGGCCTATCTGGGGGACACCAGAGATAACTTTAAATCCACCTATCTGTTCTGGACGTCG
This sequence comes from Firmicutes bacterium CAG:791, assembly GCA_000431495.1. Classification (GTDB taxonomy): domain Bacteria; phylum Bacillota; class Clostridia; order Lachnospirales; family Lachnospiraceae; genus CAG-791. Next base: position 5,285 of record HF986585.1, read on the forward strand.
GTGGACACGAATGCTGTGGGCGCCGGGAAGAAGATTCCGGTCATTGTAAGTAAGGAAGGCGGAGGCTTCTACATTTCGGAAACGACAACGGCTGATAGAACGCAGGGGAAGCAGACGTATACTGCGATTGCGGATCATATTCCGAATTATAATGGATTTCGGCAGTATACAGAAGGAACGCAATACGAGACGCTGGAGGATGCATACAAGGCTTACGCGAAGCTCCTGACGACAGAGGAGAAGTACTCCGCCTATAAAGATACCTTGCCTAAGTAATTACAGAAGCCTTCGGCACAGCTGGAAAGGAAAATGTCACCATGAACGGTACAAAATCTGCGCTGCAGATTATGAAAGTGCTTTTCTATGCTCTTATGACAGCCATCCTCGGATGGTTTCTTTTCATGCAGCTTTTCGGTGCAAATGAGCGGAAGGCGGACTCGTATTTCGGATCGCTTCATGAGCAGGATTCCGTGACCTGGGTGAAGCTGGATGGGACAGAGGAAGAGATTCCGGTGCCCGGCAAGTATGACGTGCCGGCCGGGCAGACGATGGTTCTTACCATGACGCTCCCGGAGGATTATGAGGACACCGCTGTTGCCATTCGCTCCTCACTGCAGGACGTAGCCTTTTATGTTGATGGTGAGCTTCGGGAGCAGTACTGCACGAAGGACACGAGGCTTGCGGGAAAGAATTCCGCCAGCCGGTATGTCTTTTGCCCTACCTCTTATCAGGACGCCGGGAAGGAGCTTCGCATTGAGCTTACGACCTACACCGCCAACTATTCCGGCGTGGTCAATCCAATCTACTGCGGCAATCCGGCCGCGATCTGGGAAACCATCTACAATGAATATGGCGTATCGACGTATATTGCCTTCTTTATTCTGTTTGCCGCAATCACCACCATTTTGTTCAGCATCACGCTGCGAATCATTTATCACACGACCTTTGACATGGAGTATTTTGGCTGGAGCATGCTCATGGGATCGGTATGGATGCTCGGAGAATCCAAGATCCGACAGATCCTCGTTCCCAATGCCTCTGCGCTTGCAGCCCTGTGCTTTGTCATGATCATGCTCTGCCCGCTTCCGCTTCTGTTCTATGCGGACAGCATACAGAATGGACGCCATCGTCACCTGTATCAGATTCTCTGCGTCATTGTCCTTGCCGATTTTATCATCAGTTCTCTTCTTCACCTCACCGGTATTCTGGATTATATCGAAACGCTCCCGATCGGACAGGCAATTCTCGGGGGCATCTTTGTCATGATTCTGATTCATCTCTTCCGGTATGTCCGCACCAGCAGATATCGCTCGGATATTCTTATTTTCCTGGGGCTGCTGCTTGTTATGTTCTGTGTGGGCATAGAGGCCGCCACGGTATATCTTTCCAACATGGTTTCGGGACTTTTTGTCGGCGCCGGAATGATCCTTCTGCTGCTCGTGAATACCATTCGGACGATTCGTCGAATCCAGCATATGGAAGCGGAAAGACAGCAGAAGGAGCTTGAGAAAGAGCAGGAGCAGAATGAAGCAATGACGCTCCGGATGATGCAGGCCCTGTCTGCAACGATTGAATCCAAGGATGAATACAGCCGCGGTCATTCGGAGAGAGTGGCAGAGTATGCGGCGAAGATCGCAGCGGAGCTGGACTGGCCTTCGGAGGAAATCAGAAATCTGAAGAACTGTGCGTACCTGCATGACATCGGAAAAATCGGGATCCCGGAGGATATTCTGAATAAGCCCGGAAAGCTTACGGAGACAGAATACAATCTGGTGAAACGACACACCGTTATGGGAGTCAACATTCTGAAGGATATTACGATGATTCCTCATCTGCAGGAGGTGACAAGAAGTCATCATGAGCGTTATGACGGAACGGGGTATCCGGATGGTCTGGCGGGAGAGGAAATCCCGGCTTATGCACGAATTGTGGCCGTAGCGGACAGCTTTGATGCGATGAATTCGCGGCGTATTTACCGGAACGCGCTTCCTCCGGAGACGATTCAGGATGAAATCCGGCGAAATGCAGGAAGCCAGTTTGATCCGCAGGCGGCGGAAGCATGCCTTCGCCTTCTGGAGGACGGCAGACTGGTACCTGAGGAGACGCCGAAGGATGCCGCATACGATCTGCCGGTGGACAGTGAGCGCACAGTCAATAAGTTTATATCGGATGTTGTCACTACGCTGAAGGAGCAGGAAGAAACCAAAAGCTATGATCTGCTGACGGGGCTTCCGGCGCGAAGTCTCGGAGAACAGCTGATTGCGGGCGCCATGCAGAAAACAGACGGATGTCTTGCTTTCCTTGACATGGACAACCTCAAGAAGATCAATGATGTCTATGGACATAAGGCTGGTGACAAGGCACTGCAGAAGCTTGGTGCGCTTCTGCTCCGCGCGTCATCAGGGGGAGTTGCCTGCCGGCTTGGCGGCGATGAGTTTCTGCTGTTCCTGCCGGAAAATGAGACTGCGGGTGCGGCAGAAGTGATGGAAACATTATTCGGGCGGTTCCATGACATCACCGAAAACGACCCGGAAATTCACTTTGCAGCGATTTCTGCGGGACTCTGCATGTGTACCAGAGACGAGACGTTTCCGGATTGTTATTCCAGAGCGGATAAGACCCTCTATTACGTCAAGCAGAACGGAAAGAATCAATTCTGCTTCTATCACGAAATCACGGAGTTAATTTCCGGGGCTTCCTCCGGCGGGAAGGATCTGAAGCAGATCGCACAGTCGCTTCAGACGAGCGGAAGCTATACAGGGGCACTGGATCTGAATTATCGTGATTTCACAAGACAGTATGAATACATTCATCAGCTGGTCATCCGCAACCGGTGGAAGTGTTATCTGGTCATGGTTACAATGGAAATCGATGCAGAGACTCTGCCCGGGATTGAGTCGATCGAACAGGCGCTTTCGCTGATGAGAGAGGTGATTCAGAAGCATATCCGGCAGGTGGATGTCTGCACGCGCTACAGCGCCATGCAGTATCTGATGATTCTGTTTCAGCCGGTCGAAGCACAGATTCCGAATATTATGGAACGAATCTTTGAGCAGTATGAGAAGCAGGGAGGAAGCGGAGATTTTCGCCCGACGTACGAGTATCTGGCAATGTCGGAAACAAAGGATGCAGAAAGCGGGACAAACGGGTACACATCTTAAAAGCAGTGCCCCCGCAGACTTATGTCTGCGGGGGCACTACTGTATTTACTGCTTCTCGTATACCGGCGTGCAGGTAAGGTGCATGCCGAGGCGGCGGAAGAAGGTCTCATCGACATCCGAGAGGATGACGGAGGAGTGTACTTCGTTGCCGCGGAGGCGGGGAAGCTGCTCCATGGCGAGCTTCGCATGCGGATTGGTTGCGGCGCTGATGGAGAGCGCAATGAGAAGCTCATCGGTGTGCAGGCGCGGATTGTGGCCTCCGAGGTAGACGGTCTTCAGCTGCTGGATCGGAGCAATGGATTCTGCGGAGACGAGCTTCTCCTCATGCGGAATGCCGGCGTATGCCTTCAGGACATTCATAATTGCGGCAGCGGAGGCACCGAGAAGATCTCCGGTCTTTCCGGTGACGATGGTACCGTCCTCCATTTCAATTGCGGCAGCGGGAAGACCGGTTTCTTCTGCACGCTTTTGGGCTTCTACGGCTGCCGGACGGTCCATGGGCGTGACGTCTGCCTGCTTGAGCAGAAGCTCCTGCTTGTAAAGCTCTTCCTGTCCGGCAAGACCCTTGCGGACATTGACGGCGCTCGCGTAGTAGCGGCGGATGATCTCCTGCTGGGAGGCCCGGCGGCAGGCATCGTCATTGCAGATGGCAAAGCCGGCCATGTTGACGCCCATGTCGGTGGGAGACTTGTACGGGCATTCGTTCATGATACCCTGGAAGATCTGCTGGAGAACCGGAAAGATTTCGACATCGCGGTTGTAATTGACGGTCGTCTTCCCGTATGCCTCCAGGTGGAACGGATCGATCATGTTGACATCCGCAAGATCTGCCGTCGCTGCCTCATAGGCAAGGTTGACAGGGTGCTTGAGCGGAAGATTCCAGATCGGGAAGGTTTCAAACTTCGCATAGCCGGCCTTCACGCCGCGCTGATGCTCCTGATAAACCTGAGACAGGCAAGTTGCCATCTTGCCGGAGCCGGGGCCGGGGGCAGTGACGACAACGAGCTCGCGGGTGGTCTCAATGTACTGGTTGCGCCCATAGCCGTCGCTGCTGAGAATCAGAGGAATGTTGGAGGGATATCCCTCAATCACATAGTGAAGATAGCAGCGGATGCCAAGCTGTTCGAGGCGCTGGCGGAAGTGATCCGCTGCAGGCTGTCCGGTGTACTTTGTGATCACGATGCTGCTGACATAGAAGCCGCGGTCCTCGAAGGCTTTCTTCAGACGGAGAGCGTCATCGTCGTAGGTGATGCCGAGATCGCCGCGAATCTTGTTCTGTTCGATGGCATCTGCACCGATGACAATAACGATTTCCGCCTTGTCCTTCAGCTGCTCCAGCATCTGGAGCTTGATATCAGGGGCAAAGCCGGGAAGAACCCGGGATGCGTGGTAGTCATCGAACAGCTTGCCGCCGAATTCCAGATAGAGCTTCCCGAAATGGGACATGCGTTCCTTGATGTGCGCGGACTGGAGCGCCAGATAGCGCTTCGAATCAAAACCGATTTCTGCTGATGTCATTGTCATGCCTCCTGTGATTCCTCCGGCCGGGGCCGGTTTCTGTGTGATATTCCTCCGGTCAATACCGGATCATTGTGTCCACTTTTCTACGTTCTCGACAAAACCCTCTCCCATGGCTTCCGTAACGTCGTGAATGACGAAAAAGGCCTTGGGGTCGTACTGCTTTACAATGTCCTTGATTTCTACGATATCCTTGTTGCTGCAGATGCAGATCAGGATCTTCCGGGAGCTGCCGGAGTACATTCCGGTACCGGAAACGCTGGTGACGCCGCGGCTCAGATCATCCAGAATGCTTCGGGCAATTTCATCGGAGCAGTCGGAGATGATCATGGCGCATTTGGCGGTGCGGCCCTGCGTGAGAATCCAGTCCGTGATTTTACCCATGATGTAGACAGAAATCAAGGCATACAAAGTGTGCTCAACATTGAAGACCACGGCACCGAGAATCACGACAATGCCGTCCAGGAACTGTATGAGCCGGCCGACACTGTACTGACGGACGTAGCGGTGAAGTGTGTTCCCCAGCATGTCGGTGCCGCCGGAGGTTGCACGGGCCATCAGAAGAAGGCCGGTTCCGATGCCGAAGCAGATGCCGCCGTAGACGGAAACAAGAAGCAGGTTTCCGGAGATCAGATCGTACTCCGGGAAAATTGCAAGCTCCGCGGTAATGATCAGCCAGGAGAGGCCGGTGCGCATAATGCTGCGGAAGCCTTCCGTTTTCCAGGCAAACAGGAAGATCGGAATGTTCACCAGAAGGTTGGACACCCACAGAGGGATTTGCAGGGAAGAGTACTCTCCGGTGAGATACTTGATGATGATGGCCAGACCGGAAACACCGCCGGTGACAAGGCCGGCGGGGTCGAAGAAGTATTTGGTTGCAATGGAGGTCACTGTACTTCCGATCAGAATCAGAAGTACATCCTTGGTTCGAAGCTTTAATTTTTGTTTCATAAGGTGGATCCTTTTGACATTTCATGGGAGAGCTCGTCCGTCAGAACGCGGAGAATCTCCGGGGAAGATGCAACAACCGTTCCCTGCACCATTTCGGGCTTTCCGCCGCCGCGCGCCTGAAAGGCACTGCGAAGAAGGCTGTTCGGGATGCGGGCATCGGCAAAACGGCCGCCAATCAGATATTTCCAACCGTCCTCGTCATTGCCGACGAGAACTCCGGCGTAGCGGAAGCCCATCTCGCACAGCGCGTTCATAAAGCTGCGCTGGGAGAGCACGGACAGGTCGGATTCAAACAGGAAGAGGTCTGCTTCAGACAGTGAAGAAGCTCTCTCCGTATCCTTTTGAATCTGAGCCAGACGGGCCTCAATGTACTGCTGCTCCTTATTGCGGATCGTCTCCTTCAGGGAGAGGGTCTCCTGCAGGAGACGCTTCACACCGGAGGCAATGGTTTCCTGCGGCTCATTCATTAGATGCGAGGCCTCTGCCAGCTGCTGCTGGCGCCTTTCCATTTCCAGAAGAGCACGCCTGCCGCATACGAAGGTAAGGCGGGTGGAGTCCTTGCTGCGGTCTGCGGCGAGGATCTTGATGAAGCCGATTTCTCCGGTCTGCCGGACATGCGGCGCGCAGCAGGCACAGACGTCAACGCCGGGAATGGTAACAATCCGGACGGCGCCGTCAATCTCCTTTTTGCTGCGGTAGTCAAGCTTCTGCAGAATCTCTGCCGGCGGGTATTCGCAGGCAATGCTTACATTGCTCCATATCACGGCATTGGCCTTCTGCTCCAGGGACAGAAGATCCTCCGGAGAAAGAACACCGCCGGTATCAAGCGTTACCGTGTTGTCGCTCAGACGAAAGCCGACATTCTCATAGCCCCACTGCCAGTGAAGGAGGCCGGAGAGGATGTGCTCTCCGGAATGATTCTGCATATTGGAATAGCGGTGATCCCAGTCGATGACACCGCGCACCTTCTGCCCGGGGACAAGAGCGGAGGACAGCACTGCCCCGGTATCATCGGAAGGAAGCTTCAGAGTGTGCGTGATGATGCGGTCTTCCGAAATCTGTACATCGATAACAGGAAAGCCCGCGAGCATGCCGCGGTCCGGTGTCTGTCCGCCCTCTTCGGGGAAAAACAGGGTCGCAGACAGAATGACCGCTGCGGTTCCGGGGAGTTCCTCCCGCGCAGACAGGATCTCGGCATCAAATTCTGTGGAATAAGGCTGTGCGTCGTACAGCCGGATGGTTTCATTCATAAAATCTTGCTCCAGGATAAATTCCGGTCGTTTCCGGAATTTCCATGAAAAATAATAGATCCCGGCTTTTTACGATGCTGCCGGGAAATCGCTTCTCTTAGTATACATGAAAGAGGAAAGAGCCGCATGAGCTCTTCAGACTTTTTTCACAATTCTATGTGTTGATGCTTGCGAAAGGCATCATTATAATGAAAAGAAGTGTTTTCATGCGTATGAGGTATGGAGGACTGAATGGCTAACGGAAACAATAATAATGGAAACAGAAACCCGGGAGGAAACGAGAACCGGAATCGCCAGAATCTGCTGACGATGGTGATTGTCGCGTTCTGCGTCCTTCTTTTTATGAGCTATGCGATGCGGAGCTCCTCATCGTCCACACAGATCACCTACTCGGAATTTATTCAGCTTCTGGAGGACGGAAAGGTCGCCAGAATTGAACTTTCCGGAGATCAGATCAACATCGCACAGAAGCAGGCGAAGGTAGATGACAAGGAGGCCCCTTATCGTTTCTACACCGGTAAGGCAGAGAACGATGATGTCGTGACGGACAGGGCATTGAAGGCCGGGGTCATTGTGGACAGTGAGGTCACGGATTCCTCCGGACTCCTGATTTCGATTCTTCTGAATTATGTACTTCCTCTTCTTCTTTTCTGGGGCCTGATGCTGCTGATTATGCGCAAGATGGGCAGAGGCGGCGGAGTGATGGGTGTCGGGAAGTCCAATGCGAAGGAGTATGTTCAGCGCGACACCGGCGTGACGTTTAAGGACGTTGCCGGTGAGGATGAGGCCAAGGAGTCTCTGGTGGAGGTCGTGGATTTTCTCCACAACCCGGAACGCTACGTAAAGATCGGTGCGAAGCTCCCCAAGGGAGCACTTCTTGTCGGCCCGCCCGGAACTGGTAAAACACTCCTTGCGCGTGCGGTGGCAGGAGAGGCACATGTGCCGTTCTTCTCCCTGACGGGATCGGATTTCATAGAGCTGTATGTCGGCGTGGGTGCCAGCCGTGTGCGTGACCTGTTTAAAGAGGCCACCAAGAACGCTCCCTGCATTATTTTTATCGATGAGATCGATGCAATCGGAAGAAGCCGTGATTCCAAGTACGGCGGGGGCAATGAGGAGCGGGAGCAGACGCTGAATCAGCTGCTGTCGGAGATGGATGGCTTTGATTCCACGAAGGGAATTCTGGTCCTTGGCGCTACCAACCGCCCGGAAATTCTGGATAAGGCGCTGCTTCGTCCGGGACGCTTTGACCGGCGTATCATCGTGGATCGTCCGGATCTTAAGGGACGCGTGGAGATCCTGAAGGTACATGCCAAGGATGTCAAGATGGATGAAACGGTGGATCTGAATGGCATTGCACTGGCGACCAGCGGAGCGGTCGGCTCGGATCTTGCCAATATGATTAACGAGGCTGCCATCAATGCAGTCAAGCATCACCGCGAATATGTCAGCCAGAAGGATCTTCTGGAGGCGGTAGAGGTTGTTCTTGTCGGCAAGGAGAAGAAGGACCGCGTCATGAATGAGCATGAACGGAAGGTGGTTTCCTATCATGAAGTCGGCCATGCGCTGATCAATGCGGTTCAGAAGAATGCAGAGCCCGTTCAGAAGATCACGATTGTGCCCCGCACCATGGGAGCGCTGGGCTATGTCATGCAGGTTCCGGAAGAGGAGCACTACCTGAATTCCAAGGAAGAGCTCCATGATATGATTGTCGGCCTTCTGGGAGGACGTGCCGCAGAGGAGCTGAAGTTTCAGTCGGTAACGACAGGAGCCTCCAACGACATTGAAAAGGCTACCTCCCTTGCGCGGGCAATGGTCACCCAGTATGGAATGAGCGATCGGTTCGGCCTGATGGGACTTGCCACGGTGGAAAGTCAGTATCTGGAGGGCAGAGCCGCGATGAACTGCGCCGATGCCACGGCGGCAGAGGTCGATGAGGAAGTCCGGAAGATGATGGAGAGCTGCTACGAAGAGGCGAAGAAAATCCTCTCCGAGAATCTGGGAGTCATGGATGTCATTGCGGCGTACCTGATTAAGGAAGAGACCATTACCGGCGAGCAGTTTATGAAGCTCTATCGCAGAGAGAAGGGAATTCCGGAGCCGGAGAAGAAGCAGGACGCAGAAGAGCCGAAGCCGGAAGCTCCTGCAGCGGAAATCCGGTCTGCGGAAGAGCCGAAGCTGGCAGAGCCCACAGCATCTGCGGAAGAACCGAAGGCCGAAGAGCCCAAGGCACCGGCAGCAGAACCGGAAACGCAGGAGGAAGGCGTAAAGGGCCGCTTTTCCAACGTACCGGTGAGCCGTCTGGAGGATCCGGACAACATACAGAAGCAGTGATTTCCGCAGACATCTGCGGAAGCAGTATTCATTGACAAGCATACAGACGGGACCTCTGGAACAGGAGGCCCCGTTTTTGCACAGCGGATATGACAGAACAGAAGACAAAAACGGCTGCCGGCTTTCGGATTCAGGATGAGCTTGCCAAGCTCCCGAAGAAGCCAGGTGTATATATCATGCATAACGAGCAGGACGCGATCATTTACGTGGGAAAGGCGAAGATCCTTCACAACCGGGTCCGCTCTTATTTTCGCAGCAATATCGGCCGCGGTCCTGCCATCGATCAGATGGTGAAGCAGATCGCGTGGTTTGAGTACATTGTCACGGATTCGGAGCTGGAAGCACTGATTCTGGAGAACAATCTGATCAAGGAGCACCGTCCGAAGTACAATACGCTGCTGGTAGACGACAAGACCTATCCTTATATCAAGGTTACAGTAGGGGATGAATACCCGCGGATTCTTTTTGCACGCATCCGCAAGAAGGACAAGGCAAAATATTTCGGGCCGTTCACAAGTGCTGCGGCGGTGCATGATACGATTGAGCTCCTGAACCGGATGTATGGCCTTCGTGACTGCGGGAGAAATCTTCCGCGCGACATCGGAAAGGAACGCCCGTGTCTGAATTACCACATGAAGCGCTGCACCGGACCCTGCGTGGCGGGAGGAATTTCGCCCGGGGAGTACCGGGAGCGCGTGGACCTGGCACTGGAATTTCTGTCCGGAAATTACGGACGGATTCTGAAGGATCTTCAGGGGAAAATGGAGCGCGCTGCCGAGGCGCTGAATTACGAGGAGGCCGCTCGTTACCGGGATCTGATGCAGAGCGTCCGGCAGGTTTCCCAGAAGCAGAAGATGTCGGAGGGAGTGGGCGAGGACCGGGATATCGTCGGAATTGCCATGGATCAGGAGGATTACGATGCGGAGGCGGTCATCCAGACCTTCTTTATCCGCGACGGACGTCTGATGGGACGCGAACACTTCTATATGAGTCATGTCGGCGGCAAGACAAAGGAAGAGATTCTGTCTGAGTTTCTGAAGCAGTTCTATGCGGGAACTCCCTTCATCCCGCGGGAAATTATGATTCCGGAGCCGGTGGAGGATCAGACCGTCATTGAGGAATGGCTGACCCAGAAGCGGGAAGGAAAGGTTTCGGTTCTGGTTCCGCAGAAGGGGAAGAAGGAAAGGCTGGTGGAGCTGGCTGCGCAGAACGCAGCGCTTCTTCTGCATAAGGATAAGGAGCGGCTGAAACGGGAGGAAGGCCGCACAATCGGGGCGGTTCATGAAATTGCCGGGCTTCTCGGGCTGCAGAAGGCGGACCGGATGGAAAGCTATGATATTTCGGATATCAACGGTTTTGCGAATGTCGGCTCCATGGTGGTCTACGAGAAGGGAAAACCCAAGCGCAGCGATTACCGGAAATTCCGCATCAAGACGGTTGCAGGACCGGATGACTATGCCTGCATGCACGAGGTCCTGATGCGGCGGTTTACGCACGGCCTGCAGGAAGCAGCCAGAATGCGGGAAGAGAACCGTGACGAGGAGCTCGGAAGCTTTACGCGGTTTCCGGATCTGATTCTGATGGACGGAGGACGCGGACAGGTGAACATCTGCCTGGAGGTGCTCTCGGAGCTTGGCCTTGATATTCCGGTCGCGGGCATGGTGAAGGATGATCATCACCGGACGAGGGGACTTTACTTCCGGAACCGGGAAATCCCGATTGATACACACAGCGAGGGCTTCAAGCTGATCACGAGAATTCAGGATGAAACACATCGCTTTGCCATCGAATATCACCGCTCGCTCCGGTCGAAGGCACAGGTCCATTCCCGGCTGGATGAAATCCCGGGAGTAGGCCCTGCAAGGAAAAAGGCGCTGATGCGTACGTTCCGTTCGGTGGAGGAAATCATGCAGGCGGACCGGGAGGAGCTTGCCAGGATTCCGGAGATTCCGGAAGAAACTGCAGAGAGTATTTATCGGTATTTTCACCCTGAGAAATAGATGTGTTACACTGTGAACAGAGGACCCTGCCGGCGGAAGAGCTGCCGGCAGGAAATGGAGAAGAATCAGAAGGGGGCTGCTGCCGGAGACGGCACAGCAGAGAGGTTTCAGAGATGGCAAGTGTTAAACTGAGCGAAGTAATTGAAAAGGAGAAACTGATTAACCTGACGCCGGAGATTGATGTCACCAAGATTAAGATCAAACAGCCGGATATCAACCGTCCTGCGGTGCAGCTGACCGGATATTTTGAGCATTTTGACGCAGCGCGCATTCAGATTCTGGGCTTTGTGGAATACTCCTATATGGCGTATATGACTCCGGAGCGCAAGGAAGAGATCTATGATCAGCTGTTTGCCAAAGGGTGCCCGTGCTTTATTTTCTGCAGAGAGCTGCAGCCGGATGAGATTTTTCTGAAGTATTCGGCAAAATACGGGGTTCCGGTTTTTCAGACGAAGCAGTCCACCTCGGTGTTCATGGCGGAGCTGATCCGCTGGATGAATGTCCGACTCGCACCCTGCATTTCCATTCACGGAGTTCTGGTGGATGTTTACGGTGAAGGCGTTCTGATTACCGGTGAAAGCGGAATCGGCAAGTCAGAGGCAGCGCTGGAGCTGATCAAAAGAGGACACCGCCTTGTCAGCGATGATGTTGTGGAAATCCGCAAGGTTTCCGAGGAAACCCTGGTGGGCTCGGCACCGGATATCACCAAGCACTTTATTGAGCTTCGGGGAATCGGAATCATCGATGTAAAGACGCTGTTCGGTGTTTCCAGTGTTCGCGATACGCAGAACATTGATGTTGTCATTCAGCTGGAGGAGTGGGATAAGGACAAGGAATATGACCGTCTCGGTCTGGAGGAGGAATATACGGAGTATCTTGGCAATCGCGTGGTCTGCCATCGGATTCCGATTCGCCCCGGACGGAATCTTGCGATCATCTGCGAATCGGCAGCCGTCAATCACCGTCAGAAGAAGATGGGCTACAATGCGGCGCAGGAGCTGTACAACCGCGTGCAGAATGCATTAAAGCGCAAGCACGATGAGGACGATGACTGAGGCAACGGGTTTTGACGGTACAGAGGAAGAAAGGATCAATATGACAGACCATATAGCCATGCAGCTGCAGGAGCTGCTTGGAGAAGAGAATGTCCGAAGGCAGGAGCCGATGTCGCTGCACACCTCCTTTCGGGTGGGAGGACCTGCGGATCTGTTCGTTCGCACGGGCAATCCTTCCCAGCTGCAGGCGGCGATCCATATTCTGGAGGAAAACGGGATTTCATGGTTTATTCTCGGAAAGGGAACCAATCTTCTGGTCGGAGATCAGGGATACCGCGGCTGCGTCATTACCATGAATGGGCTGGCAGAAAGACCGGTGACGGACACGGCGGCGGAGGCAGCCTCCGGGGGATCGGAATCCGGGGAGGATACCGTACCGGAGGATTTCAGCAGAATTCTGGTGGCAGGGAATGTTATCACGGCGGGGGCCGGAGCCTCGCTTGCAAAGACGGCACAGCTTGCCCGTGCAAACGGCTTAAGCGGCCTGGAGTTTGCAGCGGGAATTCCGGGCTCGGTCGGCGGCGGTCTTGTCATGAATGCAGGAGCCTACGATGGAAGCATGGATCTTGTTGTGGAAGAAGCACAGCTCCTGATGCCGGACGGAAAGGTGATGACCGTTCCGAAGAAGGATCTGCGGCTTGGATACCGTAGAAGCGTTCTGAAGGAGATTCCCGCAGTTGCGCTGCAGGTGAAGTTTGTGCTGAAGCCCGGGGATCCGGATGAAATTCTGGCGAAGATGCAGGATTTTGCAGAGAGAAGGCGCAGCAAGCAGCCGCTGGAATATCCGAGCGCCGGGAGTACCTTCAAGCGGCCGGAGGGAATGTTTGCAGGGAAGCTGATTATGGATGCGGGCCTTGCAGGATTTTCCGTCGGAGGAGCACAGGTTTCGGAGAAGCACTGCGGTTTTGTCATTAACCGCGATCATGCGACAGCCCGTGATGTTCGCGCTGTGATCGCTGCTGTGCAGCAGAAGGTCTGGGAGACTGCAGGCGTCCGGCTGGAGGAAGAAGTTATTTACCTGGGAGATTTCTGATATGAGGTTTGTGGTAGTCACTGGAATGAGCGGTTCCGGCAAGGCAACCGCGATTAAGATGCTGGAGGATGAGGGATACTATTGCGTGGACAATCTTCCGGTGCGATTAATTGATAAATTCATGGAGCTTGTCTTCATGCCGGGGAATGAAATCACAAAGGTTGTCCTCGGGCTTGATGTTCGCGCAGACCAGCCCTTCGCCTATGTGGAGGAGGTCCTCAGCGCACTTCGCGGAAAGGGATATCCGTATGAGATTCTTTTCATGGACGCCAGTGATGAGACTCTGATCAAGCGGTATAAGGAAAGCCGCCGCGCTCATCCTCTTGCACCGGACGGAAGAATCGAGGACGGAATCCGGGCGGAGCGGGAAATCCTGAAGAATATCAAGGCACATGCAGACTATGTCATCGATACCTCGAGACTTCTGACGAGAGAGCTGAAGCAGGAGCTGGTCCGGATTTTTCAGGAGAACAAGAAATACAATTCTCTGATGATTTCGGTCACGTCCTTTGGCTTTAAGTATGGGATTCCGACGGATGCGGATCTTGTTTTTGACGTGCGCTTCCTTCCGAATCCTTACTATGTCGATGAATTGAAGCGGCAGACCGGAAATGACAAGGCAGTGCAGGATTTTGTCATGTCCTATCCGCAGACGATGGAATTCCAGAAGAAGCTGGAGGATATGATCACGTTTCTGATCCCCTATTACGTCAAGGAAGGGAAGAATCAGCTTGTCATTGCCATCGGCTGCACCGGCGGCCGGCACCGGAGTGTAACGCTGGCAAATGACCTGTACAATCGCCTGAAGGACAAGGGAGACTACGGAATCAAGCTGTATCACAGAGATATTCAGAACGGCTGACGGGAGAATACATGGCGCAACAGGATTTTCAGGAAAGGGTTTTTCTGGAGCTGACAGAGCAGGAGCCGGCCAGCAGAAAGGCTGTTCTTGCCGAGCTTTCCGCGATCCTTGGCTGTATCGCCAGGGAGGAGAGGGGTGGCGGAGAAAGGACACTGATCCTTCAGTCTTCGCGCCCGGAGGCGTGGAATAAGTGCTTTACATTGCTTAAGAAAGCTATTAATATTACTGTCGAGATTGACAACGCAGAGGATGTTTTCTGCTTCTGCGGAGATGCCGCAGAGCAGATCGCATCACTGATGCAGCCGCCGGAACGAATGGAGGCGGATGAGAAGTGCTTGCGCAGTTTTCTGGCCGGGCAGTTTCTGTGTACAGGATCCATCCGGGATCCTCTGCGGGACTATTATCTTTCCTTTGAGATTCTGAGTGAAACGCAGGCAGAGCAGACGCTTCGCTTCCTGAAACGAGCCGGTATTTTGCTGAAAAGGACCGACCACGGCAAGGGACATGTGCTGATGACAAGGGATTCCGGAGTCATCGTGGATGTGCTGAATCTTCTGGGGGCGCATGTCTGTATGATGGACATGGAGAACGCGCGGATTATGAAGCAGATGCGCGGGAGAATCAACCGGAAGGTGAACTGCGAGACGGCGAATATCATGAAGACAGTCGCTGCCTCCAGGAAGCAGCTGGAGCAGATTCAGATGATCCGTGAGAGCAGCATCTGGGAAACGCTTCCGGAATCGCTGCAGCAGATGGCCTTGCTCAGGGAGAAATTCCCGGAAAGCTCTCTGCAGGAGCTCGGGGAGATGCTGGAGCCACCGGTTGGAAAGTCGGGAGTCAATCACAGACTGCGCAGACTGGCTGCGCTTGCAGAGGAATTACAGAAAAGGAATACGGGGTCGCAGGGAGAAGAATAAAGACTGCGGATCTCTGAGGAGTGTTTCAGGAGGAGAACTTATTATGATGAAGAAGTCGATGACGATTGCTCTGAAGGACGGTCTTGAGGCACGCCCGATTGCGGAGCTGGTTCAGGTTGCGAGTAAGTATGACAGCCGCATCTACATTGAGATCGGAACGAAGCGGGTCAATGCCAAGAGTATCATGGGAATGATGTCTCTGGAGCTGGACAACGGCGATGAGATGACGGTTTCTGCAGACGGAGCCGATGAAGAGGCAGCCATCCGTGATATTGAAGCCTTTATTTCTTCGAAATAAACCGGGATCACAGAAATTCCGTATTTTTACAAGAGCTTTTTTCGATATCGGAGAGAGCGCAGCAGAACGGGTAGACAAGGACGTCTTTGGGGGATACCCGAAGGCGTTTTTTGCTGTCAGGCCTGCAGAAGCGGGCCGCTCAGACAAAAGGTCTGAAGAAGAGGAGGAAGTTATGAAGAAAAAGCTTGTAGCAGTTATCATGAGTGCCTGCGTGGGTGCGGCCCTTCTGGCCGGCTGCGGAGCATCGGGAAGCGCAGAGAGCACGGAGAAGGCAGAGACAGCTGCGGCGGATACTGCAGAGACAGCAGATACTGCGGAATCGGCAGACGCTGCGGAGAGCGAGGCCTCCGGAGCATCGTATAAGATCGGTATCGTGCAGTACATGGATCATGCATCGCTGAATCAGATCACGGAGCATCTGGAGAAGGAACTGGATGCGAAGGCGGATGAGCTGAATGTTTCCTTTGATTATGAGGACTATTTCATCAACGGCCAGGGCGATTCCACGATCATTACACAGGGCCTTGCACAGCTCAAGGATGACGGCGTGGATGCAGTGGTCTGCGTGGCAACACCGACCGCGCTGACGGCACAGTCAACCTTTGAGGGAACCGGAACCCCGATCATCTTTTCCGCAGTGACGGATCCGGTTGGAGCAGGACTTGTGAGCTCGATGGATGAGCCCGGCGGAAACATCACGGGAACAAGCGATGCGCTGAATACGGAAGCCATCATGAATCTGATTTTTGCGCAGAACCCGGATGCAGACAAGGTCGGTCTTCTGTATTCCACCAGTGAGGATGCTTCCACACAGGCGATTGCGGATGCCAAGGCCTTCCTGGATGCCAAGGGCGTGGAATACGTCGAGAAAACGGGAACGAATACGACGGAAGTAAGTCAGGCAGCGGATGCTCTGATTGCAGCAGGGGTGGATGCAATTTTCACACCTACGGATAACACGGTTATGAGCGCGGAGCTTTCGATCTATGACAAGCTGGCAGATGCCGGAATTCCGCATTACACCGGTGCGGATTCCTTCGCACTGAATGGTGCCTTCCTTGGATTTGGAATCAATTATGCAGATCTTGGTTCTGAGACTGCAGATATGGTGACCAACATTCTTGTGAACGGTCAGGACCCTGCTTCCTATGCCGTTGTGACGCTTGGAAACGGCATTGCCACGATCAACACCGAGACAGCGGAGCGTCTTGGTGTTGATCTGAAGGCAACGGAGGAGGCGTTCAAGCCTTATTGCTCTGAAATTGTGGAAACCGTAACTGCCGAGAATTTTGAAGACTGACGAACCGGCGCAAATGGTATAGAATAGGATGCAGACTTTTTGCAGGAGTCTGCATCCTTTTTATTTCCCGGATCACGCATCGGCGGATGCTCCGGGGGAAAACAACGATACAGGGGGAAACAACGTGTCATTTGCAATCATTCAGACAGCACTCGACAACGGACTGATTTTCGGTCTGGTGGCGCTGTCCCTTTTCATCAGTTTCAGCATTCTGGATATCTGCGATCTGTCAACGGACGGATGCTACATGCTGGGAGCAGCAGTCGGCGTCGCGGTCACAATTTCCGGGCATCCGATTCTGGCTCTGCCGGCGTCCATGCTGGCGGGAATCTGCTCCGGTTATGTGACGGCTCTTCTGCAGACAAGATTCGGTGTTCCGAGTATCCTTGCCGGGATTATTGTGAATACGGGGTTGTATACGATCAATCTGATGGCAATGGGAATGAAGACCAGCCTCAATGTGGTCGGAACCAGCACAATCTATGATCTGTTCAAGGCTCTGAACGGAAGTGAATTCTGGATGACCTGGAGCCGGTCGGTGCTGCTGTTTGTTCTGGTGGGAATTCTCTGTATCCTGGTATACCGCTTTCTGGGAACGCGGCTTGGACTGTCGATCCGGGCAACCGGAGACAGCATTGCCATGGTCCGTGCAAGCTCCATCAATCCGGGCTTTACGATCACCGTAGGACTCTGCCTGTCCAATGCGCTGACCGGTCTTGCGGGATGCCTGATTGGCCAGTACAACAAGAATGCGGAGATCAATATGGGAACCGGAATGGTGACCATTGCACTCGCTTCACTGATTATCGGACAGACACTGTTCGGAAGAGGACGGATGCTCACCAGAATTCTGGGAGTCATTGCGGGCTCCATCATTTACCGGTTTATCATTGCTCTGGCGCTTCGCCTGAATGTACCGACACAGGCATTTAAGCTGGTATCCGCGGTGATTGTCGCGGTTGCGATTGCCGCACCGTCGGCAAGGCAGATGATGCGCAATAAGAAAAAAGAGGCAGAGGCGATCCGGGAGAGACGAAATGCCGGGACCGGGAAGGGGGAACATCATGCTTAAGATCGAGAACGCTTCCAAAACCTTCAATCCGGGAACCATCAATGAAAAGGTTGCCTTGGATCACATCAGTCTCATCCTGGAGGATGGAGATTTCGCCACCATTGTCGGATCGAACGGAGCGGGAAAATCCACACTGTTCAACGCCATCGCAGGAAGCTTTATCACGGACGAAGGATACATTGAGCTGGACGGGATGGACATCACGTTCCTTAAGGAGCACCGGAGAAGTCAGTTTATCGGCCGGCTGTTTCAGGATCCTCAGATGGGGACCGCGCCGCATATGACGATTGAGGAGAATCTGTCGGTTGCCTATCTTCGGGCATCGGGAGTGCGGCAGTCCTTCTGGGGACGGCTTGCACAGGACTTCTCCAGAATTAACCGGAAGGAGAAGGAATTTTTCCGTGAACAGCTTTCTCTTCTGAACATGGGACTGGAGGACCGGATGGAGAGCCAGGTCGGGCTTTTGTCCGGAGGACAGCGTCAGGCACTGACGCTTCTGATGGCAACGGTTGTGACGCCAAGACTCCTCCTTCTGGATGAACACACGGCGGCCCTTGATCCCGCTACGGCAGACAAGGTCCTGAAGCTGACGCGAGACATCATTGCGGAACGCAAGATCACCTGTCTTATGGTGACACATAATATGCATCAGGCTCTGGAGCTGGGAAACCGAACGCTGATGATGGACGGCGGGCGGATCGTTCTGGATGTCAGGGGAGAAGAAAGAAGCCGGATGACGGTGGATTCTCTTCTGCAGAAATTTGCGGAGGGTGCCGGACAGAAGCTGGATAATGACAGAATTCTGCTGTCAAGATGACCTGTGGATAAAAAAGAGACATCACGGCGCACAACCGCGGTGTCTTTTTTTAATCTTGCTTCGGCTGAGGGACTGTCTTCGGAAAAGAAAAGATCCTTAAAAAGGGAGGATGCCGGACACCTTTCGGTATCCGGCATATTATGAAAAAGTTATTAGTTGTATTGGCTTGTTTCTATGATTTGAGTATAGAAAAGAAACGTGTCCAGAAAATGGTCACATAGTGAAGTTACCTTGAATAAAATGTGAACAGAATATGACGAAAAAGCGGAAAACATTGAAATTGAAAACAATATGCTTTCTTCCGGGGAAGGCGGAGCGCTCGGAGAACCGCGATCGGGAGATCCGGGAAGCGGCAGCGGGGCTTCGCATGGATGGACTCGAGGTCACAATTACGGAAGAAAGATTGGAAAAGCCGGATCCGGAGACACTGTATCTGACGGACAGTGCGGGAACGTACCGGAAGCTGTCTGCAGAAGGCTTTTGCACGGCGGGCTACCTTCATGCCGGGAACCGGGGGGAAAACTTTGAGGGAGCAGACTATCTTCTGGAGCAGCCGGAGGAGGTGGATACGGATTCTTATGTAAAGATCTGGCAGCGGCTTTCCGGACTTCCGTGGACCATTGCTGTGACCAGGCGTCTTCGGATCCGCGAAATGGTTCCGGAGGATCTGGCGGATCTTTATCGTTTGTACGAGGATGAAGAAGCAAGGCGTTTTCTTGAACCGTTATCCGAGGATCGGGAAAGAGAGCTGGCGATTCTGAAGGCATATATTCAAAAGGTCTATGGCTTTTGCGGCTACGGGATGTGGGCGGTCTGCGACAGGAGAAGCGGTGAGCTGATCGGTAAAATCGGCTTTGAACCCTACCAGGGTGCCGGAGAAGCGGTGGATTTCGGCTATATCATCCGCAGGGATGTCCGTGAAAGAGGACTTGCGGCGGAAGCGGCAGAGGCGGTGCTTGGCTTTGCTTCGGAAAGCCTGGGGCTGGAGAAAATCTGCATTCACACCTCGGCGGACAATGTGGCATCCATCGCACTTGCGGAAAAGCTTGGATTTACCGCCGAGGTTGACGCGGATCAAAAAACGGGCATAAGATATTTCACAAAAGATCTGCGGCAGAGGAGGTCAATATGATTAATGAGCATTATCTGGAAATGCTGGGACATAAATCGGTGATTCGTGAGCTGGCGGAGTATGCAGCGGTAAGAGGAAGAGAAATCGGCGGGGAGAATGTTTTTGATTTCAGCCTCGGAAATCCGTCCGTACCGGCACCGGAGAGTTTTACGGATGCGGCCATCCGACTGCTTCAGACCGAGGAGCCGGTCAGACTCCACGGATACAGCCCGACGCTTGGAATACCGAGCGTAAAGGAGAAGATTGCGGCCTCTTTAAACCGCCGCTTTGGCATGAATTATACAGCGGGACATATTTTTCCCGCTTCCGGCTGTGCGGGTGCGGTGGCGCATGCTCTTCGCGTCGTGACAAAGCCGGGAGATAAGGTACTGGTGCAGGCGCCGTTTTTCCCGGAATACATTCCCTACATTAACGATACCGGGGCACAGATCGAGATCATTCCGGCAAGATTTGAGGATTTTCAGATTAATTTCGAGGCATTGGAGCAGATGCTGCAGCCTGGAGTAGCGGCAATTCTGATCAATTCCCCGAACAATCCGTCCGGCGTGGCATATACCGGAGAAACACTGGAGAAGCTTTCTTCTCTTCTGGCTGCGAAATCAAAGGAACTTGGCTACAATCTGTTCCTGATTTCGGATGAACCGTATCGGGAAATTGCCTTTGGCGGACGGGAAATTCCGTACCCGGCACGTTTCTATCCGCATACGCTGACCTGCTATTCCTTCTCGAAATCCCTGTCGGTTCCGGGAGAACGAATCGGATATGTGGCGGTATGCCCGGAGTGCGAGCATGCAGAGGACATTGTCCCGATGTGCGGACAGATTTCCAGAGGAATCGGACATAACTGCCCGTCCTCACTGATTCAGATGGCCGCTGCGGAAGCGGTAGATGATACTGCAGATCTGTCGGTCTATGAAACCAACATGGAGCTTTTGTATGAAACCTTCCGGGAGCTTGGATTTGAAGTAAAAAAGCCGGATGGAACGTTTTATATTATGCCGAAGGCT
This sequence comes from Firmicutes bacterium CAG:791, assembly GCA_000431495.1. Lineage (GTDB taxonomy): Bacteria > Bacillota > Clostridia > Lachnospirales > Lachnospiraceae > CAG-791. The sequence goes on from HF986585.1 coordinate 25,992, forward strand.
CTGGAAGAGGACGCGGTTTCGTTCTGCCGGAAGGCGCAGAAGTATGACCTTATTTTTGTCCCTTGTGATGCATTTCATGCGCCCGGCTATTTCCGGGTCGCTTACTGCATTGATACGGAGAAGGTCAGACGCTCGCTGCCGGTGATTCGCAGATTTGTGAAAGAGGTGTATGGAGGGTAATACCTGACGGAAGCAGGGACCGCGAAGAAAACGCGGCGGAAAGGATTGCAATATGCTGGAAATTTTGAAGGCAGTGCTGTTTGGTGTTGTGGAGGGCATTACGGAATGGCTCCCTATCAGCAGCACAGGCCATATGATTCTGCTGAATGAATTCGTGAAGCTGAATGTGTCTTCACAGTTCTGGGACATGTTTCTTGTGGTGATTCAGTTCGGAGCCATTCTGGCGGTGATTCTTCTGTACTGGAAGACGATCTGGCCGCTTGGAATTTACAGACACCGCAAAAGAACCCGCATTGTATGGAAAAAAGACA
>HF986585.1:26560-37343 GCA_000431495.1 Firmicutes bacterium CAG:791
TGCCGGAGTTATGGGCGTTCTTCTGGATGACTGGCTGGATGAGCATCTTTATAACTGGCTGGTGGTTGCAATCATGCTGATTCTGGTCGGCGTTGCGTTCCTGGTAGTGGAAAAGGTCATGAAGGACCGCAAGCCACAGATCACGGAGCTGAAGGATCTTGGGATGAAGCAGGCACTGATCATCGGAATGTTTCAGCTGATTGCCGCGGTTTTCCCCGGAACCTCGAGATCCGGTGCTACCATCATCGGCGGCCTGATGATCGGCGTGTCCCGCACAGTTGCAGCGGAGTTTACATTCATTCTGGCAATTCCTGTTATGGCAGGTGCGAGCCTTCTGAAGATGCTGAAATTCGGATTTCATTTTACCGGCAAGGAGACAGCGGTTCTGGGAACCGGCATGGTGGTTGCGTTTGTGGTATCGGTGATTGTCATCCGTTTCCTGATGGGTTACATCCGCAAACATGACTTCAAGCCCTTTGGCTGGTACCGTATTGTCCTTGGTGCTCTGGTGATTGTGTATTTTGCATTGATTCGCGGAGTCTGAGCTTTTTGATGGCAGAAGCAGCAAAATCACCAAATAATATGTGAAATTTTCAGTGAATTTGTTGACAGACAATTTGGGGTGTGGTACCGTTTATCGCATAAAAACAACATTTCATCAGATTTTGACTGATCGAAAGGAGAGATTCGGGATGAGTACGGAAAAGAAGCCTACGGCGACCGTGAAGGCAAGTTTTATCTCGACGAAGACAGAGGATACAAAGGTACCGGCTAAGAAAGAGGAGAAAAAAGTGGTAAAGAAGGCAGAGAAGAAGGCTGTTGCAGTAAAGGCTGAGGAGAAGAAGGCAGTTCCCGCAGTAAAGGCAGAAGAGAAGAAGGCAGTTCCTGCAGTAAAGGCCGAGGAGAAGAAGGCAGTTCCTGCAGTAAAGGCGGAAGAGAAGAAAGCGGTTCCTGCAGCGAAGGCCGAGAAGAAGGCACCTGCAGCAAAGACCGAGAAGAAGGCACCTGCAGCAAAGGCTGAGAAGAAGGCTCCTGCAGCAAAGGCAGCAGCAGAGGTTGTCCTTCAGTGGAACGGAAATGACTACACCTATGACAGGCTTCTTCAGTCTGCAAAGGACGTATGGCAGTATGACCAGGGCAAGAATGTTGCTGACTTCAAGAAGGCTGTTATTTATGTAAAGCCGGAAGAGGGAAAGGCATACGTTGTTGTCAACGATACCGATGAGCTTTCCTTTGATATCTGATCCCGATCTGTGAATTTTATATCAGAAGCGTAGAACCGCAGGCACCTGCATAAACAGCAGATGCCTGCGTTTTTTTATAATTTCTTAATTGATCTGCCCGTTGACATTAAAGGGGGGCAGTGCTAGATTATGTTCATGGTTGTTAGCACTCAATGATGATGAGTGCTAACAATGATAACAGGAGGGAGAATGGAACTGCAGGAAAGAAAAATGAAAATATTGCAGGCCATTATCCGAAATTACCTGGAAACCGGAGAACCTGTAGGAAGCCGTACGATTTCCAAGTACACGGATCTGAATCTCAGCTCGGCGACCATACGGAATGAGATGTCGGATCTGGAGGAGATGGGGCTGATCACTCAGCCGCACACATCGGCAGGACGTATCCCTACGGATCAGGGTTACCGGGTGTATGTGGATGACATGCTGCGTGATGAGAAGAAAAAGCTCAGCAATATGCAGAGCGTTCTTCTGGAGAAGCAGGACCGGCTTGAGAACCTGCTGCAGGATGTTGCGAAGCTTCTGGCGGTCAACACCAAGTATGCTTCGATGATCTCCGCACCGGAGATCCGGCAGAACAAGATCAAGTTCATTCAGCTGTCGCAGGTTGACGCAGAGAACATTCTGGCCGTGATCGTGATCGAAGGCAACGTGGTCCGCAATACCATGATTCGCGTGAATGATGTGTTGGATCAGAAAACGCTGTTCCGGCTGAACATGATTCTGAACAATGCGCTTTGCGGAATCCCGGTGGAGGCAGTCAATCTCGGAACCATTGCTTCTATTAAGAAGCAGGCCGGAGAACACGATGAGATCATTGAAAATGTGATCAATGCGGCGGCACAGGCGGTGCGGCCGGATGATAATCCGAAGATTTACACAAGCGGAGCCACCAACATTCTTCGCTATCCGGAGCTTGCCGGTGATACCACACAGATGGGTGAGCTGATCAGTAATTTCGAAGAGAAAGAGGCCCTGGGAAGTCTTGTTCAGGAAACGCTTTCGGAGAGCGGCGAGAATGGCATTCAGGTTTATATCGGCAACGAGATGCCGATGAATGGAATGCAGAACTGCAGCGTTGTTACAGCAACCTACGATCTCGGGGAAGGCATGAAGGGAACGGTCGGAGTGATCGGACCGAAACGTATGGATTACGACAGAGTGATCGGAGTCATGCAGGAAATTATGAAGCAGCTGGATACTCTGTATAAGAAATGATGGAGGAAGCTATGGCAGAAGAATATAAGAATCCGGATACCGGACAGGAAGAAATGAAGGATACCGCGCAGATCCCGGTTGAGGATCAGAAGGCGGAAGAAGAGATTCAGGCAGAAGACTGTGGAAATTCTGATTCCGGAGATACGGAACAGACAGCCGGAAATGCGGAGGCGGATGCCAAAGCGGGAACCACAGACAAGAAGGGCTTCTTCTCCAAGAACAAGAAGGCGGACAAGGAGAAGGCCGGAATGCAGGAGAAGATCGATTCTCTGGAGGATCGCGTACGCCGGCAGATGGCGGAGTTTGATAATTACCGCAAGCGAACCGATAAGGAGAAAGAGCAGATGTTCTCCATGGGCGAGCGGAGCGTCATTGAGAAGATTCTACCGATTGTGGATAACTTCGAGAGAGGCTTTGATACCGTGGACGAGTCGGATAAGGATGATGCGTTCGTGATCGGTATGCATAAGATTTATACACAGCTGACCAAGCAGCTCGAAGCACTTGGGGTAAAGCCGATCGAGGCAGTAGGCAAGGAATTTGATCCGAATATGCACAACGCGGTGATGCAGGTGGAGAGTCAGGAGTACGAAAGCGGGACTGTGGCACAGGAGCTTCTGAAGGGCTACATGTATCATGATCAGGTGCTTCGCCACAGCATGGTGGCCGTTGTACAGTGAGCCGGAAGCCGGAGAGAACATTTGGAAAATCAGTCCCCGCAAGGGGTTGATCGTATAGATGAAACAGGAAACGTGACAGTATTGAAATAGATCAGAGTGCCGCAGGGCACGGAAACGGAGAAGATTATGAGTAAGATTATTGGTATCGATTTAGGAACAACCAATAGCTGCGTTGCAGTCATGGAAGGTGGTCAGCCTACCGTTATTGCAAACAAGGAAGGTGCGAGAACGACTCCTTCCGTAGTAGCTTTCACGAAGAACGGAGACCGTCTGGTCGGTGAGCCGGCGAAGCGCCAGGCTGTTACCAATGCGGAGAACACCGTTTCTTCTATTAAGAGAGACATGGGTACGGACAACGGACGTACACTCAATGGCAAGAAATACAGCCCGCAGCAGATTTCCGCAATGATTCTTCAGAAGCTGAAGGACGATGCAGAGAGCTATCTGGGCGAGAAGGTCAGCGAGGCAGTCATTACGGTTCCGGCATACTTCAACGATGCACAGCGTCAGGCAACCAAGGATGCAGGAAAGATCGCAGGACTGGATGTAAAGCGTATCATCAACGAGCCTACGGCAGCTGCACTGGCATATGGTTTGGACAACGAGAAGGAACAGAAGATCATGGTTTATGACCTTGGCGGCGGTACCTTCGATGTTTCCATCATCGAGATCGGCGACGGTGTCATCGAGGTTCTTTCCACCAATGGTGATACACACCTTGGCGGTGATGATTTTGATGAGCGCATCATGGAATGGATGGTCAGCGAATTCAAGGCAAAGGAAGGCGTGGATCTGTCCGGCGATAAGATGGCAATGCAGAGACTGAAGGAAGCCGCTGAGAAGGCGAAGAAGGAGCTTTCCTCCGCAACCACTACAAACATCAACCTTCCGTTCATTACGGCAACCGCAGAGGGCCCGAAGCACTTCGACATGGATCTGTCCAGAGCAAAGTTCGAGGATCTGATTCGTGATCTGGTTGAGAAGACGGCAATTCCGGTACAGAATGCAATGAAGGACGCGGGGCTGACCAATGCAGACCTTGGAAAGGTTCTTCTGGTTGGTGGTTCTACCAGAGTTCCCTGCGTACAGGAAAAGGTTCGCCAGCTGACCGGTCAGGAGCCCTCCAAGAGCCTGAACCCGGATGAGTGTGTGGCAATCGGTGCTGCGATTCAGGGCGGCAAGCTTGCAGGTGATGCAGGCGCCGGGGATGTCCTTCTTCTGGATGTCACTCCTCTGACGCTGTCGATTGAGACAATGGGAGGCATTGCAACTCCTCTGATCGAGAGAAATACCACGATCCCGACCAAGAAGAGCCAGATCTTCTCAACAGCAGCAGATAACCAGACTGCAGTGGATATCAATGTTCTGCAGGGTGAGCGTAAGTTTGCAAGAGACAACAAGTCTCTCGGTCAGTTCCGTCTGGATGGAATTCCGCCGGCAATGAGAGGCGTTCCGCAGATCGAGGTTACCTTCGATATTGATGCAAACGGCATTGTTACCGTATCTGCAAAGGATCTTGGAACCGGCAAGGAACAGCACATCACCATCACCGGCGGCTCCAGCATGTCGGATGACGATATTGAGAAGGCAATCAAGGATGCCAAGGAGTACGAGGCACAGGATAAGAAGAGGAAAGAAGCGGTTGATGCAAGAAACGATGCTGACTCTGCAGTCTTCCAGATTGAGAAGGCACTGAAGGAAGCAGGCGACAAGGTGGATGCCGGAAACAAGGCTACGGTTGAGTCGGATCTTGCAGAGCTGAAGGCAGTTCTGGATCGCACAAAGGATCAGCCTGATATGAGCGATGCGGATGTGGATGCTCTGAAGTCCGGCAAGGAGAAGCTGATGAATGATTCTCAGCAGCTCTTCAATGCAATGTATCAGAACATGCAGCAGAATCAGCAGGCCGGCGGCCAGCAGGCAGGACCGAACCCGGATATGGGCGGTCAGCAGAACGGCGGCGCCGATGATGTGGTAGATGGTGATTACAGGGAAGTCTGATCACGAAGCTTGAAAAGCCGCAGACAATGAAATAATATGGTATAGCCCGGGGCGGGGAATCCGTTCCGGGCCATATCATTGACTAAGGGAATGCTAAGGATTTGGAAGACTTATGGCAGAGCAGAAACGCGATTATTATGAAGTGCTGGGTGTAGACAAGAATGCCTCGGAAGATGAGATCAAGAAGGCATATCGGCAGCTGGCGAAGAAATATCATCCTGATGTAAATCCGAGTGAAGAGGCTGCAACTCTTTTCAAGGAGGCATCGGAGGCCTATGCGGTGCTGAGTGACCCGAAGAAGCGTCAGCAGTATGATCAGTTCGGACATGCGGCGTTTGACGGAACCGGCGGCTATGGCGGCGGTGGCTTTGACTTCAATGGCGCGGACTTCGGAGATATGTTCGGTGACATCTTCGGGGATCTGTTCGGCGGCGGAAGAGCAAGAACCAACCCGAACGGACCGATGAAAGGAGCCAGCATTCGCACGAGTGTCCGGATCAGCTTTATGGAGTCGGTATTCGGAACAACGAAGACGCTGACGCTGAGTTTGAAGGATCCGTGCCCCACCTGCAACGGAACCGGAGCAAAGCCGGGAACCAGCCCCAAGATGTGTCCGAAGTGCGGAGGCAAGGGACAGGTGGTCTATACACAGCAGTCCTTCTTCGGAACCGTCCGTAATGTTCAGACCTGCCCGAACTGCAGCGGAAGCGGCAAGATTATCGAGGAGAAATGCACGACCTGCGGAGGAAGCGGATACACCAGCAGCCGGAAGCAGATTGAGGTGACGATTCCGGCGGGAATCCGGAGCGGAATGAGTGTCCGGATTTCCGAGAAGGGTGAGCCTGGAATCAACGGCGGCCCTCGCGGTGATCTGGTGGTGGAGGTTCTTGTTGAGGAGGATTCGAACTACTATCGTCAGGACAATGACCTGTACAGCAATGTCACGATTTCCTATGCGGTGGCAGCGCTGGGTGGCAGCATTGTGATCGACACGGTGGATGGCAAGGTTCTGTACGATGTCAAGGAAGGTACCCAGACGGGGACCCGCGTGCGGCTGAAGGGCAAGGGAGTTCCGAGCCTTCAGAACAAGAACGTCCGCGGTGATCAGTATATTACACTGACGGTGGAGACACCGACCAAGCTCTCCAGAGAAGCACGTGAGCTTCTGGAGAAGTTTGATGAGGTAACAGGTGACAGCCTTCACGAGGCGGAACGTGTCCGGGACAACGGAGACGGTCCGAAGGAAACCGTGAAGGGAAAGCGCAAGAAATTCTGGAAATAAAACGGTCCGCATCCCGGAGCCGGAGGAGAAAGCCTGATCATGGTTTTCTCTTCGGTTCCGGAATGCGGCATTTGTCGTTATGTGAGGTGCACTTATGAAGTGGATGCGGTTTCGGGTTCGTACAACAGCGGATGCGGAGGACATTCTGATCAGCTCCATGCAGGACATCGGTCTGTGCGGTGCCCAGATCGAGGATCATGTTCCGCTGACGGCAGCGGAAAAGGAGCAGATGTTTGTGGATATTATGCCGGAAGAGCCTGCTGATGACGGGAGTGCTGTTCTGAGCTTTTATGTGGAGGAGACCGAAGACGGGAAGCTTTTCCTGGAGGACGGAGAGAAGACGCCGGAGGAAGTTTGCGGCGAAATGGAGAATGTGATCCGTGAGCTCCGTGAGTATTCGGATGCCATCGGAGATGGGACCGTTACCATTGAAGAAACCGAGGACATCGACTGGGTGAATAACTGGAAGCAGTTTTTCCACCAGTTCTGGATTGATGACGTTCTGGTTATCCCTTCGTGGGAAAAGCCGGTGGAAACGGATCGAGAGCCGGCCCTGACTTTTCACATTGATCCCGGTACGGCCTTTGGAACCGGTGCACATGAGACCACACAGCTCTGCATTCGTGAGATTCGCAAATATCTGTCAGAGAATACGGAAATCCTGGATGTCGGAACCGGAAGCGGAATCCTGTCCATTCTGTCTCTGATGCTGGGAGCAAAATCGGCCGTGGGAACGGATCTGGATCCCTGTGCCGCCCCTGCCATTGCGGAAAATCTGGAGGCGAACGGAGTGGATGCAGAACGCTTTGAAGTCATCCTCGGCAATCTGATTGATGATCCGAAGATACAGGATGAGGTTGGCTATGATCGCTATGATATCGTGGTTGCCAACATTCTTCCCAATGTACTGATCCCGCTTACGCCTGCGGCGGTTCGCGCGGTAAAGCCGGGCGGCGTCTTTATTACGAGCGGCATTCTGGAGGGAAAAGAGGAGTCGGTTGCGGAAGCCATGAAAAAGGAAGGGCTTCAGATTGAGGAGATTACCGCGCAGGGCGAGTGGCGCTGTGTGACAGGACGGAAAGTCTGAGGGAGAATTATGCTGCATCTATTCGCAGATCCATCTGATGTACAGGATGAGCTTCTGACCATTACGGGGCCGGAGGTGAATCACATTCGAAATGTGATGCGCTTAAAGCCAGGCGAGGAAATCAGCGTCAGCATCGGCGGAGACGGTAAGGAATATCGATATGGCATCGAAAGCTATACAGAGGATTCGGTTCTGTGCAGGCTGCGCTTCGTGAAGGACAAAGAGGTGGAGCTTCCGGTGAAGGTCCTGCTGTTTCAGGGGCTTCCCAAGGCGGATAAAATGGATCTGATTGTGCAGAAGGCCGTGGAGCTCGGCGCAGCGGAAATTATTCCGGTGAGCATGGAGCGCTGCGTTGTGAAGCTGGATGCCGGAAAGGCCGCCAAAAAGACAGCGAGATGGCAGACCATCGCGGAATCTGCGGCGTCTCAGTCAAGACGGAGCATTATCCCCAGGGTTCTTGCGCCGATGAGCATGAAAGAAGCCGTAGAATATGCAAAAGAGCAGACGGAGGTCCGTGTCATTCCCTATGAGCTTCAGGAGGATGATGGCTCCGTGAAGCAGTATCTGGAGAGTCTGAAGGAAGGACAGTCCGTCAGTATTTTCATCGGACCGGAGGGCGGCTTTGCGCCCGGCGAGGTGGAGCTTGCGAAGGAAGCGGGGATCCGGCCGATTTCTCTTGGCCGGAGGATTCTTCGGACGGAGACGGCGGGACTTGCGATTTTGTCCTGGCTGATTTACATTCTGGAAATACAGTAAAGGGCGGCGGAGAGGTCTGCTTGCCTGGGACGAGGAGTAAGACAGAAGAAGGCAGAAATGGAAAAAAGAGAAATTTATCTGGATAATTCGGCAACGACCAGAGTGTTTCCGGAAGTGGTCCGGCTGATGGACACCATCTATCTGGACGAATACGGCAATCCGTCGAGCATGCATCACAAGGGCGTGGAGGCGGAGCGGCATATCCGCGAAGCGAAAAAGACATTTGCGGATATTCTGAAATGCACGCCGCAGAACATTTATTTTACCTCCTGCGGAACGGAATCCGACAACATCTCCCTGATCGGTGCGGCGAGGGCCAATCTGAGAAGCGGGAAGCATCTGATTACAACGGCCATTGAGCACCCGGCAATTCTGGAGACCATGAAATACCTGGAATCGGAGGGCTTCGAGGTGACCATTCTCCCTGTGGATCACAACGGAAGGGTGGATCCGGAGGCAGTTTATGCTGCGGTCCGGGAGGACACGATTCTGGTTTCCGTAATGCACACGAATAATGAGATTGGTGCATTGGAGCCCATTGCGGAAATCGGCCGCAGAATCAAAGAGAAAAATCCGAATACACTGTTTCATGTGGACGCGGTGCAGGGCTTTGGCAAGGCGATCATCCACCCGAAGAAGATGCACATCGATCTTCTCTCCGCAAGCGGTCATAAGATTCATGCACCGAAGGGAATCGGTCTTCTGTACATTGGAGATCACGTGAAGATTCATAACATCATGTACGGCGGCGGTCAGCAGAAGGGAATGCGCAGCGGCACCGAGAATGTGGCAGGGATTGCCGGCATGGCACTTGCTGCCCGCATGCTGTATCAGGACCTGGATGCGGAAATGGATCGTCTGTATGCCATGAAGGAGCAGTTCGTGAAGGACGTGACGGCAATTGAGGGTGTTACTGTGAATGGCCTGACAGGACGGGACAGTGCGCCGCACGTCATCAGCATTTCCGTCGACGGTGTCAGAGCCGAGGTCCTTCTTCATGCGCTGGAGGAGAAGGGAATCTATGTGTCATCCGGAAGCGCCTGCGCATCCAATCATCCGCATATTTCGGACACACTGCTGGCAATCGGAACACCGCAGGAGTATCTCGACTCCACACTGCGCTTCAGCCTGTCGGTGATGAATACACCGGAAGAATTAAAAGAGGCAGCGGATGCTCTGGCCCAGCTTCTGCCTTTTCTGAGGAAATACACCCGGAGGTGAATATGAAATACCACGCATTTTTGATTAAATACGCAGAGATCGGAATCAAAGGAAAGAACCGCGGCATCTTTGAGGAGCAGCTGATCAACCAGATCCGGATTGCCTTAAAGCGCTGCGAAGGGCATTTTACGATTGACCGGACAAGCGGCCGGATTTTTGTCAACTGTCTGAGCGAGTACGACTATGATGAAGTCGTGGAGAATCTGAGCCATGTTTTTGGCATTGCAGGGATCTGCCCGACGGTCATCATGCCGGTCGTTCCGGTCGAAGAGCTTCGGAAGGCAGCAGGAGATTTCTTCGGCGTGGAATACGAGAATCGTGCCGTGTCCTTCAAGGTGCACACGAGACGACTCGCAAAGAGCTATCCCATGGAATCCATGGAGCTGAATGCGGAAATCGGCGAAGAGATTCTGACCCGCTATCCGGAATCCCGTGTGGATGTTCACACACCTGAGGTTCTTCTGAATGTGGAAATCCGGGAGAGAATCTATTTGTATTCTCATATTCTTCCCGGGCCGGGAGGACTCCCGATCGGCTGCAGCGGAAAGGGAATGCTCCTTTTGTCCGGAGGCATTGATTCTCCCGTTGCCGGGTGGATGTGTGCAAAGCGCGGATTAAAGCTGGATGCCACCTATTTCAATGCGCCGCCCTATACGAGTGAGCGTGCGCTGCAGAAGGTCATTGATCTGGCGTCCATCGTTGCCAGATATACAGGTCCCATTTACCTGCATAATATCAACTTCACGGAGATTCAGCTGTACATCTATGAGAAATGCCCGCATGACGAGCTGACGATCATTATGCGGCGCTATATGATGCGGATTGCGGAGCTGATCGCAAAGAGAACGGAATGCGACGCTCTGATCACAGGAGAGAGCATCGGACAGGTTGCTTCGCAGACGACGCGGAGTCTTGATGTCACGAACGCAGTCTGCACGCTGCCGGTTTTCCGGCCGTTAATTGCGTTTGACAAGGAAGATATCGTCACGATCTCCAAGAAAATCGAAACCTATGAGACCTCCATTCAGCCTTACGAGGACTGCTGCACCATTTTTGTTGCCAAGCATCCCGTGACGAAGCCGCTCCTTGGCGTAATTGAGCAGCATGAGCACAATCTGGATGAGAAGATTGGAGAAATGATTCAGAGAGCCCTGGATACGGATGAAATTCTGATTGTCGGACAGGACGGCGTCCGCAGACTGAAAGAGCGGGAGGATCCGCTGCAGGAGGGCATGTGATACTGCCCGAGCGTGTGTGACATGAAAAAAGACGGCCGGTCATACAAGATGACCGG
>HF986585.1:37367-38594 GCA_000431495.1 Firmicutes bacterium CAG:791
CCTCGGCCCGTCTGTCCTGACAGGAAAGTTCAAGTCTGGCTTCTTCAGAGAAAACTTCTTCGAAGAAAACAGATTACTGAATCAGATACGGCTTCAGAACCGTCATAATCTGATCAACGTTGTCTTCGGCATGAATGTTCAGGTCAATCGGCTTGGACAGATCCAGAGAGAAGATGCCCATGATGGACTTTGCATCGATGACATATCTTCCGGACACCAGATCGAAATCATAATCGAACTTGGTAATGTCGTTTACAAAGGACTTCACCTTGTCAATGGAATTCAGAGAAATCTTAACAGTTTTCAAAAAATGACCCCCTTTATTCTCTTTGGTTTGGAGTGATAGTTAGCGGGCGACAAATCGCCATATACAGTTTTATAGTAATGACTGAATGAACAAAAGTCAATCATAACGAGGTTAAGGTATGATGAAAAAGGCAGCAGTTCACAATCTTGGCTGCAAGGTAAACAGCTATGAGCTGGATGTCATGGTACAGGAGCTGTGTCATGCAGGATATCAGATGGTTCCCTTTGAGGAAAAGGCCGACCTGTATCTGGTCAACACCTGCAGTGTGACCAGTATTGCGGACCGAAAAAGCCGGCAGATGCTGCACCGGGCGAAGCATCTCAATCCGGAGGCACTGGTGATTGCCGTCGGCTGCTATGTGGAAACCGACAGAAAGCGTCTGGAGGAGGACCCTCTGGTGGATCTGTGCATCGGGAACAACCGGAAGGCCGGCATTGCGGAGATCGTGAAGAGCTATCTGGAAGGCAGGATGGAGGAGAAAGAAACCTGTGCAAATCTGACGGATCATCCGGTATTTGAATCCATGCAGCTGGAGGCTCCCGGACGAACCCGCGCAGACATCAAGATACAGGACGGCTGCAATCAGTTCTGCACCTACTGCATCATCCCGTATGCAAGAGGACGAATCCGCTCCAGAGACCCGGAAGAGGTCATGGAAGAAATCCGGCGCCTTGCCGCAGATGGCGTAAAGGAAGTGGTTATTACCGGAATTCATCTCTCCTCATATGGACGGGAAAAAGGATTGGAGCCGGGAACAGAGCTTTTGAATCTTCTGACCAGGATACAGCTGACGGCAGGAATTGAACGGATCCGCCTGGGCTCTCTGGAGCCGAGAATCATTACGGAATCCTTTGCAAGAGGAATCAGCCGTCTTACCAAGGTCTGCCCGCATTTTCATCTCTCACTCCAGAGCGGCTGTG
>HF986585.1:38620-76877 GCA_000431495.1 Firmicutes bacterium CAG:791
GCAGCGGCCCGGTCGGCCGCGCCCCCCGCCATTATACGGCGGCGGAATACCGCGAGGGTGTTGAGATCCTCCGGAAATACTATGACCGGCCGGCCATCACGACGGATATTATTGTCGGCTTCCAGGGAGAAACTGAGGAGGAATTCGAAAAAAGCCGTGCTTTTGCAGATGAGATCCGTTTTTACGAGATCCATGTTTTCAAATACTCTGTGCGGAAGGGGACAGCGGCAGAGAAGCTTCCGAATCCCTGCACGGCCGCGCAGAAGGCCGAACGGAGTGATGTGCTCCTTGCTTTGACACAGAGGCAGGCAAGGCAGTACCGGGAAAGCTTTGTGGGAGAGCAGGAGGAGCTGATCCTGGAAGAAAAGGTTACGGTAAACGGAAGCTCCTTCTATACCGGGCATACGATGCGCTATGTGGAAGGCCTGGTGCCTGCAGAAGGTCATCATCAGGGAGAGCTTGTCGCCGGAATCGTCACAGGGCTTTCTGACGACGAAACGCGGCTGATATTGGCCTGATTCCGGAACAAAATTGCCGTGAACCATAAAATGAGGTATGATGATATATCAGATCTCTTTATGGAAAGCTCTGCCGGAGAGCTTTGCAGAGAATGATTTCAGTTGCTGCGCGAAGGATTCGCGAGAAGATAAAACGGAAAGAACAATACAGTTGAAGCATTCGGGGAAAATGAAATGACGCAGTCCCCGTATAAGTCCGCACAGGATGCGGCAGGAAAGGATAGAATGAAGAGATACAGTGAAGAAGATTTAAGCAGCACACAGTATTTTAAGGTCAAGCCCGATCAGGAAAGCGGAACCAGAAAGGTTCTGTCGATCGTGTACGAGGCACTGACGAAGAAGGGGTATGATCCGGTCAATCAGATCGTCGGCTACATTATGTCGGGAGACCCCACTTATATTACCAACTATATGGGAGCGAGAAGCCTGATCATGAAGGTGGAGCGTGATGAGCTGGTAGAAGAGATTCTTGAGTCGTACATTCGGAACAATCACTGGAATGAAGAGGTCTGAGCTTCGGCAGGAGAAGATGGCATGAGAGTGATGGGCCTTGATTACGGCTCGAAAACAGTAGGAGTCGCACTGTCTGATGAACTTCTGATGACAGCGCAGCCGAAGGAGACCATCTGGCGGGACCGTGAAGGAAAAATCCGGAAAACACTGGTCCGCATTGAGGAGCTGATCCTCGAATATGACGTCAGACTGATTGTCCTCGGACTGCCGCTGAATATGGATGACAGCATAGGAGAACGCGCAGAAGCCGCACTTGATTTCAAGGAGCGTCTGGAACGGCGGACTTCTGTGCCTGTTGTGATGTCCGATGAGAGACTGACTACGGTGGAAGCGGATGAAATGCTCTCCAGAATGGAGATCCCGCCACAGCACCGCAAGCAGTATCTGGATCAGATCGCAGCCAGCGTGATTCTTCAGGAATATATGGAGAACCATAGGAAAGAACTGGTACAAATTGGCGGAAAAGAAGAATACAACGAAAACATCGAAAGCAGCAAAAACAGCAAAAACGAATAAGAAAAAAGCAAAGCTCACCGGTCCGAGACTGAAGATTATTCCGCTCGGCGGCCTGGAGCAGATCGGAATGAACATCACTGCCTTCGAATACGAAGACAGTATTATTGTGGTGGACTGCGGTCTGGCATTCCCTGAGGACGATATGTTCGGTATTGACAGCGTGATACCGGATGTCTCTTATCTGCAGGATAACATCGACAAGGTCAAGGGCTTTGTCATCACGCATGGACATGAGGATCACATCGGAGCACTTCCGTACATTCTGCAGAAGGTAAATGTCCCGGTATACGGAACCAGACTGACCATTGCACTGATTGAGAACAAGCTGACCGAGCACAAAATGATGGATACCACGAAGCGGGTTGTCGTTTCCTTCGGGCAGACGGTAAACCTCGGACGCTTCCGCGTGGAATTCATCAAAACCAATCACAGCATTGTGGATGCCGCTGCACTTGCCATCTATTCCCCGGTGGGAGTCGTGGTACACACCGGAGATTTTAAGGTGGATTACACTCCGGTTTACGGAGATGCCATTGATCTGCAGCGTTTCGCGGAGCTTGGAAAGAACGGAGTTCTGGCACTGATGTGTGACTCCACCAACGCAGAGCGCCCGGGCTATACACAGTCAGAGAAAACCGTCGGTGTGACCATCGACCGAATTTTTGCCGAGCATAAGGATACGAGGATTATCATTGCGACCTTTGCGTCCAATGTCGACCGTGTGCAGCAGATCATCAATTCCTCCTACAAGTACGGACGCAAGGTTGCCGTCGAGGGACGCAGCATGGTGAACATCATCGCGGCGGCCAGTGCGATCGGATGCCTGAACGTACCGAAGAACACACTGATCGAGGAGGAAGAGCTTCGAAATTATCCTCCGGAGAAAACAACGATCATTACGACCGGCTCTCAGGGTGAGAGCATGGCCGCACTGACCAGAATGGCGGAAGATCAGCACAGGAAGGTGAAGATCGGGCCCGGCGACACCATTATTTTCTCTTCGCACCCGATTCCGGGCAATGAGAAATCAGTGACCAATGTCATCAACAAGCTTCTTCTGAAGGGGGCAGATGTTATTTTCCAGGATGTTCATGTTTCCGGACATCCCTGTCAGGAGGAGCTGAAGCTGATTTATTCACTGGTTCAGCCGAAGTATGCCATTCCGGTGCACGGTGAGTACCGTCACCTGATCGCACAGTCCAAGGTAGCGGCGGCTCTTGGCATCCCGAAGGAAGATATTTTCATTCTGCATTCCGGAAATGTTCTGGAGCTGAATCAGAATGCGGCAGAGGTAACTGGCACAGTTCCGGTGGGAGCGATCCTTGTGGATGGACTTGGCGTCGGAGATGTCGGCAATACGGTTCTGCGTGATCGTCAGCATCTGGCAGAGGACGGCATTGTCATCGTGACGTTTGCCATGGAACGCGGAACGGACTATCTTGCGGCGGGACCGGAAATTGAAAGCCGTGGATTTGTCTATATGAAGGAAGCGGAAACGCTGATGAATGAGGCCAATCTGGTCGTTCAGGAGGCTCTGGCGGATTGCCTGGAGCATGGACAGGATGATCCGGCGAAGCTCAAGAACAGCGTTCGTTCGGCACTGAGTGATTTCTTCTGGAAAAAAACAAAGCGTCGTCCGATGATTCTTCCGATGATGGTATCGATTTAAGAGGGATCCGCCTGTTCCGGGAAAGCCGGAGCAGGCGGGTGAGGTAAGAAAGCTATGAAATCTTCTGATCGTGGATACAGGAGGCCGCAAAGACGTCCGATGCCGCGCTTGAAGGACGGGCAGGGAACCTTGGACTGGATTGGCGATGTGGTCAAGGTGGTGCTGATCATTGTCGTGATTATGTTCTGTGTGACCATGTCGCACCGCGCCTACGAGATCGGCTACAGCATTTTCTATGAGGCGGCTGTGGACGAGAAGGGAAGCGGCAGGACCGTTGAGGTGACGGTGACCGACGGAATGACTGCGGCGCAGGTTGGAAAGCTTCTGCAGGAGGACGGGCTGATCAAGGATGCGGAAGTATTCAGCTATCAGGAACGGTTTTCTTCCTACCATGGGAAAATATATCCGGGAACCTATACACTTTCCACGGAGATGACACCGAGTGAAATGATCAAGAAGCTGGCGGAGAATGCGCCTGCGGAGGATGATGCCGAATGAGAGACATCGATTCAGAAAAAGAAGAACGGATTCTGACCTTTATGGAGTCTCTGGCAGCAGGAAATACAGCATTTCTGAATTCATTGGAGAAAGAGGCGCTGGGCGAGGCGGTCCCGATTATCAGGACGCAGACCCAGAGCCTCCTTCGTTTTCTTCTGGAGCTTACGAAACCGGCGAGAATTCTGGAGGTCGGAACCGCAACCGGATTTTCCGCCTGCCTGATGCTGAATTATGCACCGGAAGGGACAGAGCTGACGACGATAGAGCGTGATCCGGAACGGATCGAAAAGGCCAGAAGACACTTTGCAATGATCGATAAAGATCCGGCTGCAATGCCAGGGCGGCACTCGGCACAGATTACACTTCTGGAGGGCGACGCCGCGGAGATCCTGAAGGGACTGAAAGGACCGTATGATTTTATTTTCATGGATGCGGCCAAGGGACAGTACATTCACTTCCTTCCGGAGATTCTGAGACTGATGCAAAAGGGCGGCCTTCTTGTGTCGGACAATGTCTTCAAGGAAGGGGAGATTCTGGAGTCGCGTTTTGCGGTAAAACGCAGAGACCGGACCATTCATAAAAGAATGCGCGAATATCTGCAGGCGCTTTCGGACAATCCGGAGCTTCAGACGCTTCTTCTGGAGGAGGGCGACGGAGCGGCGCTGTGCATTCGGAAATAACCCGTTTACAGCCTACAGCAGTACCGCCGCAGCGACAGAGCCGCGGCAGAGAGATCATATCAGAGGATAACGTTTATGGAAAAGAACCTGACCCGGGAAAAGCCGGAGCTTTTGTGTCCAGCCAAGGATCTTGAAGTTTTGAAAACCGCGGTGGATTTCGGTGCGGATGCCGTCTACATCGGCGGAGAGGCCTATGGCCTCAGGGCAAAGGCAAGAAATTTCTCTGCGGAAGAAATGGCAGAGGGAATTCAATATGCGCATGCGCATGGCTCGCGGGTGCATGTCACAGCGAATATTCTGGCGCATAATGCAGATCTTGCAGGTGCAGCGGCGTACTTCCGTGAGCTCGAGGAGCTGCGTCCTGATGCGGTTCTGATTGCAGATCCCGGAATGTTTGATCTTGCGAAGGAGAACTGCCCGGATCTGGAGATCCACATCTCTACACAGGCGAACAACACCAACGCCGGAACCTTTCGCTTCTGGCACAGAATGGGGGCCAGGCGTGTGGTCTGCGCAAGAGAGCTGAGTCTTGCGGAAATACGTCAGATCCGGGAGGAAACTCCGCAGGATCTGGAGATTGAGGCCTTTGTACACGGCGCGATGTGCATTTCCTATTCGGGGCGATGCCTGCTGTCCAACTATTTTACAGGACGGGATGCCAATCATGGAGCCTGCACGCATCCCTGCCGGTGGAAATACGCGGTCATGGAGGAGTCCAGACCCGGAGAGTATCTTCCCATTGAGGAGAATGAGCGCGGCACGTTTATTTTCAACTCGAGAGATCTGTGCATGATTGAGCATATTCCGGACCTCTGCCGCGCGGGAATCAGTTCGCTGAAAATCGAAGGACGGATGAAAACAGCCCTGTATGTGGCGACGGTGGCGCGAACTTATCGAAAAGCCATTGACGATTTCTATGAGAGTGAGGAAAAATATCTCTCGAGGATGGACTGGTACCGGGAGGAAATCCGCAAGTGCACTTATCGACGCTTTACAACCGGATTCTATTACGGACGGCCGGATGAGGATTCGATGGTGTATGATAGTAACACGTATGTCAGTGAATCCATCTGGCTTGGCATTGCGGAAGAGATCCGGGACGGGCGCGTGCGCTTTATGCAGCGCAACAAGTTCCATGTCGGTGATTCCATTGAAATCATGAAGCCGGATGGCCGGGATGTTCCGGCCAAAGTCCTCGGACTTATTACAGAGGATGGAGAACGGGTTACCAGTGCCCCTCACCCGCAGCAGATCCTGTACGCGGAACTTTCCGCTCCGGCGGAAAAGGGAGATCTTCTGCGGATGAACGGAACAAGGTGATACAAAAGAGCAGATCCCACCAGAGAGAAGAATAGGAGAACAGGTCGAATGGAAGCAGAAAGAACAAGACTGGAGCAGCTGTACGGCAAGAATGTCTTTACGATCAGTAAAATGCGGGAGTGCCTTCCCAAAAGCGTTTTCCGGAATGTAAAGAGTGTCATTGAGGGCGGCGGTGAGCTCTCCCGCGCCGATGCAGACGTTGTAGCCAAGGCCATGAAGGACTGGGCAATGGAAAACGGTGCGACGCACTATACACACTGGTTTCAGCCGCTGACCGGAATTACGGCGGAGAAGCACGATTCTTTCATTTCCACTCCGGATGACGAAGGCCGTATGGTTACAGCATTTTCCGGAAAGGACCTGATCAAGGGGGAACCGGACGCATCCTCCTTCCCTTCCGGAGGCCTCCGTTCTACGTTTGAAGCAAGAGGCTATACCGCATGGGATGTGACAAGCCCTGCGTTCCTGAAGGAGTCCGGAACCGGCGTGACGCTCTGCATTCCGACGGTTTTCTGTTCCTATACGGGAGAGGCACTCGACAAGAAGACGCCGCTCCTTCGTTCCATGGAGGCAATTAACCGCGAAGCGCTCCGGATTGTCCGCCTGTTTGGCGATACCACGGCAACAAAAGTGACGGCATCCACAGGAGCGGAGCAGGAGTACTTCCTGGTTGACAAGAAGAAATACCTGCAGCGGCCGGATCTTATTTTCACAGGACGCACCCTGTTCGGAGCATCGGCGCCGAAGGGACAGGAGATGGAGGATCATTACTTCGGAGTCATCCGTGAACGTGTCGGCGAATACATGAAGGATCTGAACGAGGAGCTCTGGAAGCTCGGCGTTCCTGCGAAGACGCAGCACAATGAGGTTGCACCTGCGCAGCATGAGCTGGCTCCGATTTATGAGACGGCAAACCTTGCAGCGGATCATAACCAGCTGATCATGGAGGCGATGAAGCGCGTGGCGGATCATCACGGCCTTCGCTGCCTGCTTCATGAGAAGCCGTTTGACGGGGTCAACGGCTCCGGAAAGCACAACAACTGGTCTCTGACCACCGACACCGGAGTGAATCTGATTGATCCGGGGGATTCCCCGGAGCGCAACATCCGCTTCCTTCTGGTACTCTCCTGCATCATGAAGGCAGTCGACAAGCATGCCGATCTGCTTCGCCAGAGTGCATCGGATGTCGGAAACGATCTGAGACTTGGTGCGAATGAGGCACCGCCGGCCATCGTTTCCATTTTCCTCGGTCAGCAGCTTGAGGACGTTGTCCGCCAGCTTGTGGAAACAGGCTCTGCAGAGAATCATATTGAGGGCGGCTATCTGCGCACCGGTGTATCCACACTTCCCGATATTGCGAAGGATGCGACGGACCGCAACCGCACCTCACCGTTTGCCTTTACGGGCAACAAGTTCGAATTCCGTATGGTGGGCTCTGCGGATTCTGTTGCAGGCTCCACGACAATCCTGAATGCGATTGTAGCGGAAGCCTTCTGCGAGGCAGCGGATCTTCTGGAGAAATCGGATCACTTTGAGCTTGCGGTTCATGATCTCATCAAGAAGAATATGACCGAGCACAAGAGAATTCTCTTCGACGGGGACGGTTATTCACAGAACTGGGTAGAAGAAGCGAAAAAGCGCGGCCTTCCGAACATTCCGAGCACGATTGAGGCAGCGGAGGTTCTGACCACGAGAAAGTCGGTTGAGTTGTTTGAACGGTTCCGTATTTTTACCCGGACGGAGCTGGAATCCAGACAGGAAATCACATATGAAACCTATGCCAAGACGATCAACATCGAAGCTCTGACCATGATCGATATGGCATCCCGCCAGATCATTCCTGCCTGCATGAAGTATGAGAAGGATCTGGCCGATACGATCATCGCGGTTCAGAAGGCGGGAGCTGTCTTTAATGCAGAGACCGAGAAGCTTCAGAAGATCGCGGATGAAATTGATCTGGCGCAGCAGGCACTGGACCATCTGCGCGAACTGGAGACCAAGGCATCGGCGCTTCCGGATGGAAAAGAACGCGCATTCTTCTACAAGGATGTTGTGGTGCCTGCCATGTCCGAGCTTCGTGCACCGTGTGACCGCCTGGAGTGCATCGTCAACAAGGAAGCATGGCCGTTCCCGACGTATGAAGATCTGATGTTTGAGATCTGATGTTTGAATTTTAATGGAGATCAAGAGGAGCTGAGCAGACAATGCGTATTATCGTGGTTGGATGCGGAAAGGTTGGAGAGACGATTGTCAAGTGTCTCTCCAGTGAATCCCATGACATTGCTGTGATTGATGTGGACCCCGGGGTTGTGGAGGATATGTCCGAGCAGTTCGATGTGCTCGGCGTGGTCGGCAACGGCGCCAGCTATTCCGTTCTGCGGGAGGCGGGCGTAGAGGATGCGGATCTTCTGATCGCCGTCACGGATTCGGATGAGCAGAATCTTCTGTGCTGCCTGTTTGCCAGAAAGGTCGGCAACTGCAATACGATTGCCCGGGTCCGGAACCCGGTCTACAGCGAAGAGATCGGATACATCAAGGAAGAGCTGGGGCTCTCCATGACGGTAAACCCGGAATATGCGGCGGCGGAAGAAGTAGCACGGCTTCTGCGCTTCCCCTCTGCCATCAAGATTGAAACCTTTGCGGGCGGAAGGGCTGAGCTGCTGCAGTTTGTCATTCCTTCTGGTTCCATTCTGGACAATACCCCTCTAAAGGATCTGCCCGGGAAGCTGGATGCCAAGATTCTGGTCGGTGCAGTGGAACGCGGCGGGGATGCCATCATTCCGGATGGTTCCTTTGTCCTGAAGGCGGGAGATACGCTGAGCCTTGTATCGGCACCCCGCGATGCCAAGAAATTCTTCCTGAAGCTTGGCGTCGATATCCATCGCGTCAACAACGCCATGATTGTCGGAGGAGGTAAAATTGCGTTTTACCTGGCAAAGATGCTTCTGACCTCCGGAATCCGTGTCAAAATTCTTGAAAATGACAAGCGGCGCTGTCAGGAGCTTTCGGATGCCATTCCGGGCGCTCTGATTATTTACGGCGACGGCTCGGATCAGGATGTCCTTCGTGAGGAGGGCATTGACAGCTGCGAATCCTTTGTCTCTCTGACCGGAATCGATGAGCAGAATATCTTCATGTCGCTGTTTGCCAAGCAGGTGAATCCGAAGGCGAAGATCGTCACGAAGACGAATCGCATCAACATGAATTACATTCTGGATAAGCTTGAGCTGGACAGTCAGATTCATCCGAAGGATATTACCTCCGAGACGATTGTCAGCTATGTTCGTGCGATGCAGAATTCGATTGGCAGCAATGTAGAGACGATGTACAACGTCATCGAGGACAAGGTTGAGGCACTGGAATTTGTCATCCGGGAGAAATCTCCTGTGGTCGGCATTCCGCTGGCGGAGCTGAAGACGAAGAAAAATGTCCTTGTTGCGAGTATCATCCGCCGCGGAAATATTATTATGCCGAACGGTACCTCCACAATCGAGGTGGGCGACAGCGTGGTTATTTTCACAACAGGCAAGGGCTTCGGAGACATTACGGATATTCTGGAGGAGAACTGAGGGCATGCATTATCCCATTGTTTGTTATGTTCAGGGCCAGATTCTGAAAATAGAAGGAGCTCTTCTTCTGGTTCCTGCGCTGACTGGGCTGCTGTACCGGGAACAGGCGGCAGCAGCTTATCTGCTGATTGCCGCGATCTGCGAGACAATCGGATTTCTGCTGACGCTGCGCCGTCCGAAGAAGTTAGTTCTCTATGCCAGAGAAGGAATGGTCAGTGTGGCGCTTGCGTGGATTGTGCTGTCTTTGTTCGGTGCGCTGCCCTTTGTTCTGTGCGGAGATATTCCGTCCTTTTCCAATGCATTGTTTGAAATTATTTCCGGCTTTACGACGACGGGAGCCAGCATTCTGGAGGATGTGGAGGTCCTGTCGCATGCAAGCCTGATCTGGCGAAGCTTTTCGCACTGGGTCGGAGGCATGGGAGTCATCGTCTTCATGCTGGCCATTATTCCGATGGCGAGCGGCTACAACATGCAGCTGATGAAGGCAGAGAGCCCGGGACCTTCGGTCGGGAAGCTGGTGCCTCGCGTGAAGGAAAGCGCGAAGATTCTGTATCTTATTTATGTCAGTCTGACCGGCATCCAGCTGGTGCTGCTTCTTCTGACCGGAATGAAGGGCTTCGATGCGGTTTGCATCACCTTCGGAACAGCGGGAACCGGCGGCTTCGGTATCTGGAACAACAGCTGCGGGGGTTATACAACGCTGCAGCAGGGGATCATTACGATCTTCATGCTGGCGTTCGGCGTGAACTTCAATGCGTACTATTTTCTTCTCGGGAAGGACAAGAAGCAGGCCTTCCGGATGGAGGAGGTGCGCGGTTATTTCCTGATTGTCGCGGTGAGCATTCTGCTGATTACGATCAACATCCGGGGGCTGTTCCACTCTCTGCCGGAGAGCTTCCATCATGCAGCCTTTCAGGTTGCATCGATTATCACAACAACGGGGTACAGTACTGAAGACTTCGACCTGTGGCCGATGTTCAGCAAAATGATTCTGATACTGCTGATGTTCTGCGGAGCGTGCGCAGGCTCTACCGGCGGCGGCATCAAGGTGTCCCGTATTCTGATTCTGCTCAAGGCGGTCCGTACGGAGATCCGGCACTACATGCATCCCCGCGCGGTGACTACCATGAAAATGGACGGAAAGGCCATCGACAAATCGATATTCCGCGGTGTGCTGGTCTATCTGGCAGCATATGCCTTTCTCTTTGCAGTATCGGTGCTGATTCTTTCACTTGACCCGACGCAGAGCTTTGCGACAGATTTCACGGCAGTTGCGGCAACCTTTAATAACATCGGCCCCGGACTTGAGATGGTCGGCCCGGCGGCAAATTTCAACTCGCTCACGCTTCTGTCCAAGTATGTCCTGATGTTCGACATGCTGGCAGGGCGCCTGGAGCTGTTCCCGCTCCTGGTTTTCTTCCTGCCGTCCACCTGGAAGAAGAGTGCATGAGGACGTCATCTTGATAAACGGTAACTGGCAAGGGCCCCGGAGAAATCCGGGGCCCTTGTGGTATCTCTGTTTGGAAGGCGGTCTTTTTCGGAAAACTGTTCCGAGTTATGAATCAATTTTATAAGTGGGATTGACAGAAATGATATGGAACGCGCATAATTCATCGTCAGAACGTAGGGGTCTGAACGAATCATGTATTATTACTCATGGAGGGGAATTGTAATGAGCTATTTTGAAGAACTTGAAGTGCAGAAATATATTAATGCACATGATACACGAACGGTTTATGGTGGCAGAAGGATGTCGCGAGAGACACTGACAGCGATGAATGAGGCATCCGAACATTTTGTGGACTATGCAGAGCTTCAGAGAAAAGCGGGGGAGAAGATAGCAGAACTTACGCACAATGAAGCCGCATATGTCTGCAATGGATCTTCTGGCGGAATTATGACCGCCGCAGCTGTTTGCATGACGGGAGATAGTTTCTTTCGTTATCGTGAGTTACCGGCACCTGCAGAAGGAACAAAAACAGAATTCATCGTCTTTCGCTGTCAGCACAATGCCTATGATAAATCAATCGAAGCTGCAGGAGGGAAGATCGTATATATTGGCGATGCAGATGAAACCCTGGACTTTGAACTGGATGGAAAAATTAACAGTAATACAGCAGGTGTTTTTTATTTTGATCCTGTGATCTATGCAAAAGCCTCCATGAGCCTTGAGAAGACCATTGAGATCGCACACAGACATGGCGTGCCGGTCATTGTAGATGCTGCGGCTCAGCTTCCACCTGCAGAGAATCTTTGGAAGTATACAGAGATGGGGGCTGACATGGCTATTTTCAGTGGCGGAAAAACGCTTGCCGGGCCACAGAACAGTGGATTGATTCTCGGAAATAAGGAGTACATAGATCTTTGCCTGAAATTTGGTGCTCCGGAACATGGTGTATTGAGAAGCTGCAAGACCTCACGTGAAGACATCGCGGGGCTTTATGCTGCACTCAGACAATATCTTGCTTTGGATGAACAGGAGGAATTTGCGAGACTGTATCACATATGTGAAAGAATTGCAGATGCTGCCGGTGATCTCAGAGGAATCCAAAAGACGGAGATTGTCAATTACGGTGCCGTCGGACAGACTTATCCAAGAGTATTTATGTACTTTGAGAACAATGAACAGGTGAGAGATCTGGTTCAGTATATGCGCGATCATCATATTTTTATCGGGGACGATTATTTCAATATGGCTGCGTATATAAGTCCGCTTGGACTGAATGAGGCAGAAACAGAAATTGTGATTCAGGAATTGAAGAAGCATCAATAGTTTATATACACTGCTTTTTGTGAATATGACACAAAAAAGCAGTGTATTTTTTGCTAAAAAAGCCATAGATATTCATTATCTGGAAGAGTAGTATGATTGTACGAGTAAACGTTTACAATAATTCGCATAATGATTTGCGTTAACATAACGCAGAAAACCACGATAAAAGTATGCAATATATACATATTTGCACTACAAACGGACAGAAAAGCGATTGTAAACGTTACATCGGGGTGGGGGATGAAGAAAAAAATTACGATCAGAGATGTTGCAGAGCAGGCAGATACTTCTGTTGCAACTGTATCAAGAGTTATTAACGGGAAGGACGATGTTGCAGCAGAACTGGAAAGTGCAGTCCGCGATGCAATACGAAAACTGGGATATACTCCGAATCGCGCTGCACGTTCTCTGAAAAACAGCAGAACGAATAACATTGGCATTATTGTCAACAACCTGCATGATCCGTTTTTTTACGATCTGATCCGTGGATTTGAAGATGGATCGGTGGAAACGAATTATGATGTTATGTTCTGCAGCGTAGTGAATGATAATCCGGAAGCGAAGGAGAAATATGTAAGACATCTTTCCGGAGGGCTGGTAGATGCGATTGTACTATATGGCTCCTACCGAACCGACGCACAGGCAGTTGAGTATTTGCTGAATAATCCGGGAATTGAGCTTGTAATGATTGAGAACGATATTCCCGGAGTTAATTGCAATAAGATTCTGATTGATAACTACGGCGGAGCACAGAAAGCGGTGGAATATCTGATCGGGAAGGGTCACAAAAAGATTGCCTATATTTCTGGAAATCCGAATCGAAAGGTGGCAGTTGACCGACTCAACGGATATTTGGACACCATGCGAAGGGAAGGACTTCTCATTCACGATGATTATATCCTGCATGCTTATAACAACATGGATGGGTATGGATGTATGGAGACCATTTTGAAGAGCAGTGATCCGCCGACAGCAGTATTTTGCTGGGATGATGGTGTGGCAAGTTACGCTGCACGAGCATGCAAAGACGCAGGGGTCAGTATTCCGGAACAAATGACGATTGTCGGATTCGATAACCGGACAATGCTTCCGGAGGATTATCAGGGACCGAGAATTACATCTGTGGAGCAGCCGCTTTACAGGATTGGGAAAGAAACAATTGAACTTCTGAGCAAGCGTCTCTCCAACCCGGAGAAGCAGGAGCCGATTACCAGAATTTACGAAACCAGAGTGATTGAAAAGGAAACGGGGTAAGAAATGGATTATAACCATCTTCTGGAAAACAAAAGAGTTTTTGTTACATCAGGAATCCGCGGAATCGGAAAAGCAATAGCAGTTTTGTTTGCCAATCAGGGTGCTGTGGTTGCTGTAGGAGGGAAAAATATAAAGCTTGCTCCGGAAACAGAAGCCGAGTTGAAAGAATATAATCACAAAAACAGAGTGATTCTCAGCAACCTTTCCTCGAAAGAAGAAACAGAGCATGCATGCGATATTCTTCTGAAGGAATGGGGAGGCGTTGATATCCTTGTTAATACCGTTGGAATCAATCGGCATGCTGAGATAACAGACGCTTCAGACGAAGAGCTCCTGAATCTTTATGAGACCAATTATATGAGCGGGATTCGTTGCATCCGGAAATTTATTCCGAACATGTTGGAACAGAGATATGGGGTGATTATTAATATATCATCCATCCGTCATATTTGGCGGAAAGTTCAGACGGAAGGTTTCTGTATGCTATTTCAGAAACAGAGAACCAACGTGGAACACTATATGCATATCGTATATGTGAAGATGGTCGCCTGGTGTATTTGAATGAAGCTTCCTGTATTGGAATGCAGTTGTGTCATGTCGCGGTAGATTCCGGAAATCACCTTGTCTCTGTGGCAGGATACCAGTCGGGTACCATAGAAGTGTTCTGGCTTCAGGACAATGGTTTTATCGGAGATAAGGTATTTGAGGACGTTTGGAAACATGATTCCGGCGTTTGCGCACATGCGCATTGTACAGCTTTTCATCCGGAAATGCCCATTTTACTTGCCTGTGATCTCTCTGGTTGGATCTATGGATACGAAGTTTCGGGGAAAGGGACGATAAGCAGAAAGTTCGAATTCGCTTTGAACGGCTATGATCCACGCCATGTTCTGTTTTCGAAGCATGATAGAACGCTTTGCCATATCATCTGTGAGGCTTCGAATACGCTTCTGACTCTTCGATTGTCGGAAGATGGTGCAGAGATTATCCGTGCCGTTGGATGCTGCCCGGAAGATGAAAACAGTTTTCTTGCAGCGGGAGGAATTAAGTCGAATTCTCCGGGAAACATGCTGGTTGTTTCTGAAAGATCGTTGGATGTATCTGCGGCTTCCAACAAGATTGTGACAATGCAGGTAGTCGATGACATACCAGAGCTATACGATATTTCTGATATTTCAGGACGATTCCCGAGAGATTTAAAGGTATTGGAAAACAATATGATTGCAGCTGCCTGCCAGCTGTCAGATCGTATCATTTTATATCGTTGGATCGATGGACAGATGAAGCAGTTGGCGGAATGCAGAGTTCCGAAAGTCAGTTGTCTTTTATAAACAGTGAATGGCAAGGGCCCCGGATTTCTCCGGGGCCCTTGTGGTATCAAAAATCCTGCAAAATTTCGGCCCTGTCTTATCTTTTGATATAATTACGAATGTACAAAAATCTAATTCAGAGTAACTGATTTTAACTCAATTGAAACGAATTAGAAAATGAGAATAACTCGATAAAACGAGTTAAGATGAGTTAAAACCGATGAGCATCACCTGGAGACTGGAGGACGAGATTCCAGCGAAGTACCTGAGGCAGACCAGCAAGCTGATTGTCAGCTGACCATGGCGTTTTTAAGGAGATATCGTAGATGAAGACAATTCGAGTGGTGGCCGCGGTGATCCGTGACGGTGATAAAATTTTCGCTACGGCCCGTGGCTATGGTGAATACAAAGCCTGGTGGGAATTTCCGGGTGGAAAGATTGAAGCCGGCGAAACGCCCCAGCAGGCTTTAACACGAGAAATATGTGAGGAGTTAGACACGGAGATTCGTGTTGGGGAGTTGATCGATACGATCGAATACGATTATCCGATGTTCCATCTCAGCATGGACTGCTTCTGGGCAGATGTCGTGGCCGGCAGGCTGGTATTGAAGGAAGCGGAGACTGCCAGGTGGCTCACCAGGGAAACTTTAGAGACTGTTCCGTGGCTGCCGGCAGATGCTTTTCTGATTGAGAGAATAAAGGAAGCTATAGGATATGGGCGTGAGTGAGGTACCTATATGGCAAGTGAAATTGTATTATTTGAGACGGAAGACAAAGAAATCAAATTGTTAGTTCCGGTGGAGAATGAAACGGTTTGGTTGAACAGAAGCCAGCTGGCAGACCTGTTTGAAAGAGATGTAAAAACCATTGGCAAGCATATAAATAATGCGTTGAAAGAAGAATTGAGCGATGCGGTTGTCGCAAAATTTGCGACAACTGCATCAGATGGGAAAACATACCAGGTGGAGCATTACAATCTGGATATGATCATATCAGTTGGATATCGAGTTAAATCCCGCAGAGGCGTAGAATTTCGAAAATGGGCCAATAAAGTTTTACGGCAGTATATTATACAAGGCTATGCTATCAATGAAAAACGGCTTCGGGTTCTCGAAAAAACGGTTGATATTCAAACCAGAATGCTTGCAGGCGCACTTGATATAAATGAGGCTGATGTACTTAAAGCTGTAAATGAATATACCGAAGCATTACTTTTGTTAGACCAGTATGATCACCAGGCGTTAAGCAAGCCGGATGGAAATAAACCTGTATATCGCATTACGTATGAAGATTGTGTCCATATGGTTGCTAAAATGAGAGATTCTTTTAATACGGATGTTTTCGGAGTGGAAAAAGAATCCGGGAAAGTGGCTGGCATAATAGCGGCAGTATATCAAAGTGTGTTTGGACAGGACGCATATCCGTCAGTTGAGGAAAAAGCAGCAAATTTATTGTATTTTATGATTAAGGATCATCCGTACGCCGATGGCTGTAAAAGAATTGCGGCATCACTTTTTCTGGAATTTTTAGATAAAAACAATGCCTTATTTCAGAATGGGATTAAGCGCATAAACGATGGAACTTTGGTAGCCATCACATTGATGATTGCGGAATCGAGCCCGGACGAGAAGGATGTAATGGTGAAGCTGGTAATGAATTTGCTGAATCTATAAAGAAAACATGGAGGGAAAACACATGGACTTAACTCGTTTTGCGGAAGCTGCGGAAAGGCTTCATGTTCTTGGAATCAAGGTCACAAAGGATGATGAGCTCATCGGGGAATGGTACTATGAGCCGGAATGCCGTCGGAATGTATATTCTGCGACAAAGAGCTTTACCTCGTGCGCGGTTGGCTTTGCGGTTCAGGAAGGGCTGCTGTCTCTGGATGAGAAGCTGACAGATGCTTTCCGGGAGGATCTGCCGGATGTAGTGGATGAGAATCTGCAGCAGGCAACGGTGCGGGATCTGCTTACGATGTGCCTTGGACAGGAGGAGGCTCACCTGATGGGGGAGCAGCGGCCGTTTTATCAGGAGGATGACTGGGTGAAAATGTCGCTTGCGATCCCGTTTAAATTCAAGCCCGGCACACATTTTGTCTATAACAATGTCGGCCCGTATCTGGCGGGAATTCTGGTGCAGAGACGATCCGGCTGCGATCTGGTATCCTATCTGACACCGCGGCTTTTTGATCATCTGGAAATCAAGCGGCCGATGTGGGAGACCGATCCTCTTGGCAGGAGCTTTGGTGCGGGCGGCCTGTTCCTAACGCTTTCCGAGCTCCATAAATTCGGCCTGTTTTACCGGAACAAGGGAAAGTGGAACGGCAGACAGCTCCTGTCCGAACGGTGGATTGAGGAGAGTACAAAGGCGGCGGACAGCCCGGAATACGGATATCTTTTCTGGCGCGGTGAATATAATTCGTACCGTGCGGATGGAAAATACTGCCAGATTTCGATGGTTCTTCCGGATAAAAATGCAGTGGTTTCCGTTGTCTCGGAATGCCGCGATGGAGAGGGGTTCAAGCGGGCTGTTTACGACCTTGTGTGCGCGCAGCTATAGTGCTTTATATGGAACGTGTTGTGCTTCGGAGCTTCCCGGATCTTTCCGGGGAGCTCTTTTTGCGAGTCGACGAAACAAAATTAAGTTAATTAAATACTGATACTAATAATATTAATTATTGCAAAAACAATTGCGGAATTTTGTCGACAGACCATGTGGTTCGCGTTAGGATGAAGAGAGAAGTGATCCGAAGCGGGGGCTTCGGATGAGAGGTGTTTAACACGATAGGTTTAAGGTTTGGAGGGACAAGATGAAACAGCAGATTCTATCATCCGGATGGATGCTGACCATTCCGGAAGACAATGTCTATCACATCGGACCGGATCCGATTCCGGCAACCATCCCGGGCAGTGTGTACTCCTGCCTGTTGGAGAACAGTCTGATGCCGGATCCGTACTGGCGGGACAATGAGCTGGATGCATTGAAGCTCATGGAAAATGATTTTCTGTTCACAGAGCATTTCGTTCCGGAGCAGGAGGTCCTTTCTTCCGACCGGGTGATTCTGAAATTTGACGGCATTGATACGATCGCCGACATTACTTTGAATGGGACTTTCCTCGGACATACCGAGAATATGCACAGAAGCTTTGAGTTTGATGTGAAGGAGCTCCTGAAGGAAGGGGAGAATGAGCTGGTTGTAAAATTCTTCTCACCGCTGAAATTCTGTGCCGCCTCCCACGAGAAGATTAAGAATATGGAGAGCACGGATGCGGTGCCCGGCTATCCGCAGCTTCGGAAGGCACACTGCATGTTCGGCTGGGACTGGGGCCCGCGCCTTCCCGATGCAGGCTTCTATCGCCCGATCCGGCTGCTTGGAGTGAAGAAGGCAAGACTTTCGGATGATATTCGAGTGATGCAGGAGCATGAGATTGAAGAGACCGGGGTTCACGGAAATGTCGTGAAGAAGGTGAAGCTTGCTGTAACGGCAGTCACGGATCCGGTTTGTGCAGAAGGCGTTCACACGGAGATTACGCTGACGGATCCGGAGGGGAGAACGACCTGCTTTGCAGCGGATGAGAACGACGAGAAGTGCCTTGGCGGCAAGCTCACCGTAGAGAATCCGAAGCTCTGGTGGCCGAACGGATACGGCGGACAGGACCTGTACACCGTGACCGTACGTCTTATGGATGATGCGACCGGAGAAGAGCTGGATCAGACACAGAAGAGAATCGGACTTCGCACGGTAACTGTGGACACCTCTCCGTTCCCGGAAGAGGAGAGAGATCCTCATATCGGCCCGCAGGTGAGAGAGGACCGGAAGGAAGGCAGACATTTTGACTTTGTTGTGAATGGCCTTCGTATTTTCGCCATGGGCGGTGACTATATTCCGGAGGACAATATCCTTCAGAGAGTAACCCGTGACCGAACGGAAATTCTGATCCGGGATGCGGCGGAGGCACATTACAACTGCATTCGTATCTGGGGCGGCGGCTACTATCTGGATGACTTTTTCTACGATCTGTGCGATGAGTACGGACTTCTCCTGTGGCAGGACTTCATGTTTGCGTGTGCAAGCTATGAGCTGACCGAGGATTTTGAAGAGAATCTGAAGGCAGAATTCACAGAGGTTGTTCGCAGACTTCGTCATCACGCATCCATGAGTGTCTGGTGCGGCAATAATGAGATGGAGGCACAGGTTCTGGAGGATCACTGGAACGGTGAATTCAACGAGCTGATTCCCGGAATGGGCGGAATTCGTCCGGTTCATCATGCTTCCAACAAGCAGTATTACGATTACATCAAGCTGTATGAATACATCCTGCCGAAGATCATGAAGAAAGAGGCACCGGAAGCCTTTTACTGGCCGTCTTCTCCTTCCTCGGGCGGCAATTACGAGGACATCTACGAGGAGAATATCGGAGATGCGCATTACTGGGGCGTATGGCATGGCGGAGATCAGTTCTCGGATTACAGGAAGCATCACTTCCGCTTCCTCTCGGAGTTCGGTTTTCAGTCCTTCCCCTGTATGGAGACGGTCCGTTCGTTTACGGAGCCGGAGGACCGGAATGTTTTCTCTGAGGTGATGGAGATGCACCAGAGAAATACGGCGGCAAACGGAAAGATTATGAATTATCTGTCGGCAACCTACCGGTATCCGAAGAACTTCGATGAGCTCCTTTACTGCTCGCAGATGCTGCAGCTGGATGCAATTCGCTACGGTGTGGAATATTTCCGCAGAATTCGCGGAACCTGCATGGGAACGGTTGTCTGGCAGCTGAATGACATCTGGCCGGTTGCTTCCTGGGCATCGATTGATTATTACGGAAGGTGGAAGGCACTTCACTACGGTGAGAAGCGCTTCTTTGCGCCGGTTTCCATCACCTGTGAAGAGCATGGAAGACTGGATCAGAAGCCGTTTGTGAATTCGCTTCCGATTCCGGTGGAATATTCGGCAGCTCTTCATGTGGCAAATGAGACCGGAGAGACCGTAAGTGGAACCGTGCGCTGGCAGCTGCGCCGTCCGGATTCCTCCGTGATCCGGGAGAAGGAAAAGGACATTGAGATTGCGCCCTACAGCGGGACCTGGCTGGATAAGGAAATCTACAATGGACTTGCAGACGAGAGAGAGATGCATCTGTATTATGAATTTGTGCAGGATGGAAAGATTGTTTCTTCCGGTTCGGCAATGTTTGTTGCACCGAAGCACTACCATTTTGCAGATCCGAAGCTTTCTGTAAGAGTGGAGGGCGAGACGGTTATTGTGACCTCGGAAGGCTATGCTAAGGGGGTATGCGTCGAATCGGAGGACGGAAATCTTCGCCTTTCGGACAACTTCTTCGACATGGAGAAGGGCGAGAGAGTTCTGGCGATCATTGGAAAGAAGCCGGAGGGAAAGCTTCGCGTGCGCAGCGTGTATGACATTGCACCGGCAGAAGAATAGACTGACGGGCGAAGCGGTCACATATTTTGAAACGTTTTTGGATGGGATTTTTCAAAATCCCATCCTTTTTTGATGTCTTTTTGACCGGAACGGACGAAAGAAAAACATACAAACAGGGGAATACTATGGAACACAGACTTTATTTAACTAAAATTAAGCCTTAATTATGCGTAAACGATTTAGAAAACAGGAACGAAACAATAAAAATTACACAAATACGTACATTTAAAATTGAACTAAACTTCTAAAAACGCAATATACGCCAATAAAAAAGCAAAAAGTGATTGATTCTTTATGCAAATGGACATAACATATGACTAAAAGATACTTAAACGAGACGAAAGGTCTCGACCATGTAGTGCAAATGCACAGGAGGGTAAAGATGAAGAAAAAGGTATTAAGCGTATTACTTGCTTCGACCATGATGGCAGGCATTCTCGCAGGATGCGGCTCTTCCGGTTCAACGGATGCTCCCGCAGCGGACGCTTCCACAGAAGCAGCTGCTGAGGAGACTGCAGCAGAAGAGGAAACTGCAGCAGAGACCGAAGAGGCTGAAGAGACTGACGGCGAGGCTCTTGCATACGCGGGCGAGATCAACCTGATGCATTACAGCACCTCCGAGGAGTCCGAAGGAAACGGCGGTTCGGATGGATTCCGTACCATGATTGCAAACTGGGAAGAGGCTCATCCGGACATCACTTTGAACCAGAATGTTCTGGCTAACGCGGAGTACAAGACGCAGATTGCGACAATGGCAGCTGCAGACGATCTTCCGGACGTATTCCTTCTTCAGGGCATGAACACCAAGTCCTGGGCAGCACAGGGGCTGGTTCTGGATATGACCGATATCATCAAGGATTCTCCTTATTACGATGATTACAATCAGGACTATTTCACACCCTTCAGGGATGGCGATAAGGTTTACGGACTTCCGGTTCTGACCGGCGGTACCTGCACCGTTGTTATTTATGACAAGGCGGCATGGAAGGATGCCGGCTTTGATTCCTTCCCGGACAATTGGGATGATGTCAAGAAGGCAGACGAGTATTTCAAGGCAAACGGCTTTGACGGAACCATCGCATTTGGCAACGGCGGTCAGTGGCAGGCAAACTCCGATTTCCTGAGTACGCTTGGTGATCGCTATACCGGCAAGGAATGGTTCCAGCACATCATCGATGGCGACGGCGAGGCTGCTTTCACGGATGACACCTTTGTAGCTGCACTGCAGTTCACACAGGACATCTTCCAGAGCGGAATCTTCAACAGCGACTTCAACAGCGTAACCAACGAGGATGCTCGTGAGTACTTCATCGCTGGCGATTATCCGGCATTCATCGGCGGCAACTGGGATGAGTCTTACATCGCTGCTACTCTGCAGGCAGATGATGAGGATGCTTACAACAATCTTGGATTCGCAGTTCTTCCTCAGCCGGCAGATGCTACCGAGGATCCGAACTCCCAGAACATCGGACTTGGCTATGCCATGGCAATCAACTCCAAGGTTGCAGATGATCCGGACAAGCTTGCAGCATGCATCGATTTCTGCGAGTACGTAACCGGACCGGAGTTCGCTTCTTATGTGGCTGAGAACTATGCACTCGGCGGACTGACCAAGGTTGATGACGTTGACCTCTCCGGCTTCGATCAGGTTGTTCAGGATTTCTACAACTACTCTTATGTAGATACCACTCCCTGCGAAATCTATGACTCTTATGTAGACCCCGCTGTATGGTCGGTATGCAACACCGGACTTCAGGAGCTCATGAACGGCAAGGGAACTGCAAAGGATCTGGCTGCAGACATTCAGAAGGCATATGAGGAGAACTATCTCAAGTAATTTCTGAATCGGAATTGAAAAGAATTCGCTTTTCCAAAAGCGTATCAGAAGGGCCTCGCGGATTACCCCTCGGGGCCCTTTTTCTAACACAGAACTTCGAAACGAAAGAGTTTCATATATTAGAGTGCTTCAAAATGAAAGGGCTTTACACGAAGAGTCAGGGAGGGGTTCGTCTATGCTGAAGGCTATCAAACCCAAAATGCGCACGGTCGTCGCATTGCTGTTTATCCCGGTTGTATGGTACGTGTTTTCTGTATTTGTACCACTGGTTACGGCACTGTTTTACAGCTTCTTCGAATGGAAGGGCGGTCCGAACAAGACCTTTAACGGACTTGCCAATTACAGCAGACTGGTCGGTGACAGCACGTTCTGGCAGGCTGTATGGCATAATCTTCTGATTGTGCTGGTATGTATCATCGGACAGGTCGGCATCGCCTTTATTCTGGTCCTGATGGTCCAGTCGAGACTTGCGAAATTAAAGGGAGTTCACCGAACCTTCGGCTTTTTCCCGAGCACCATTTCTGCGGTCTATATCGGTCTGATCTGGACAATGATTTTCGATTACAAAAGAGGAATTCTGAACTGGTTCCTTGAGACCACAGGACATGCCGACGCCGCGCGGGTGTGGCTGAATGAGCCGACTCTGGTTCTTGGCTGTGTCAGCATTCCGCTGGTGTGGCAGTACATCGGCTACTACATGGTCATCCTGTTTGCGGCAATTGCTGCGGTGGATAAGGAGATCTTTGAAGTGGCGGAGCTGGACGGTGCCGACGCGTTCCAGCGTGCAATTTACATCGTGCTTCCTCTTATTAAGAATATGATCATGGTCTGCCTGACGCTCTGCATTTCCGGCAACATGAAGGTATTCGATCATATTTATACAATGACGGCCGGCGGCCCCGGAACCTCCTCCATGGTTATGGCGCTGTACGGATATAAGGTTTCCTTCGAACAGTCGAATATGGGCTATGGATCCGCGATTTCTGTCGGAATCTTTGTGATCAGCCTGGTTGTTATTCAGGGAAGCCGTGCCCTTGTGAATCTGGCAATGAAGGATAAGGGGGTGGAATAAAATGGCAAAGCAGAAAGAATTTGAAATGACAAAGGTCAAAAGTGCCAGAACACCTGCGCAGAAGTTCGGTACCGGAGTTCTGGCGGTTGTCATTAATGCAGTGCTGTGGCTTTTCTCTCTGTCCTGCATTTTCCCTCTGGTGTGGATGTTCTACTCTTCCCTGAAGAAGAAGAGAGAGTTCAATGCCGACATCATCGGACTTCCCCACAATCCGTCGTTTGAAAATTATATCAAGGTGCTGACGAACAAGGACTATCACCTTGGAAGCTCCATGCTGAACAGCGTCCGCACGACGGTTCTGTCGGTGGTTCTGATTCTGATTTTCGGTTTTGTCATCGGATATATCCTGGCAAGAATTGATTTCAAGATGAATCGTCCGCTGTATGCCATTTTCCTGATGGGCCTTCTGATCCCGGTACATTCCCTTCTGGTACCGATCTACGTTGTCTTTAATAAGGTTGGTTTTGCAAACCAGTGGTACACCCTGATTATTCCGTACGTTGCATTCGGCATCCCAATCGCGGTGTTCCTGATCGAGAGCTTTATAAAATCCGTTCCTGTGGAGCTGGAGGAAGCGGCTGCGATTGACGGAAGCTCCTTCCTGAACACGCTGGTTAAGATCATTCTTCCGGTCACGAAGCCGATTCTGACCACGGTTGCCATCATCCAGTCCTTCAGCTGCTGGAACGAGTTCTCGTTTGCGCTGGTGCTCTGCTCCAGAAATCAGGCGCTGCAGACGGTACCGCTTGCAATGACGAACTTCAAGGGCCAGTTTGCATCGGACTACCCGAAGATTATGTCCGGTATGCTGATCACCATGCTGCCGATCGTTGTCCTCTACTTCGCTTTCTCTAAGAAGATCATCGAAGGCATGGTCACCGGCGCGGTCAAGGGATAACGCAGGCTGCGGAGCTTATTACAAAAGCGAAAAGAAAAACAAAACAGAGAATAAGGAGCGCTCCTTTATGGCATTGGTCCATAAGGGGGCGCTTTTTTTGTCTGTTTGTCCATCAGCCGGCATTGCTTCCGGTATTCCGAGGGCGTTTGCCCGGAAATGGTACGGAATACGCGATTGAAATGTGTGAGATTGGAGAATCCGGTGAGTGCGGCGACCTGTGTGACATTGTGATCTGTCTCCATGAAAAGGCGCTTTGCATTCATGACCCGGGTTCGCTGCAGATATTCGATGATGGTTCTGCGGGAATATTTGCGGAATTGCCGGCACAGATAGTACTCGCTCATTCCGAAGCGTTCCGCAAGATCCGGAATGGTGATTTCGGATGCATAGTTTTCGTGGATGTAACTGATCACCTCGTTGATGCGATTCCCGCCGGAATATTTGCGGACCTGTGTCTGTCGGAGTACCAGAACCAGAACCATGTTCAGAATCGAATTCATCTGCTCCCAATGATAATCTCCGGGGTGATCCTGTTCATCGAGCATTCCATAAACAAGTCGCCGAAGCTCACGGAGCACTTCCTTTGCAGGACGATAGATGCGGAAGGGATCCGACAGTGCCGCGCGTATTTCCTCCGAGGCGATCATGTCCGGCCGGAAATAAATGACGATACGGGAAAAAGGAACGCCGAGATTGCTGAAGGAATGGTGCATGGTAAGCGGCGGAAAGAAAATAAAGTCGCCTGGAGTTGTCAGAAAGATTTTGTCATCAATGGCGTGATAACGGTTTCCCGAATCGAGAAAATACAGCTCATAGAATTCGTGAAAATGTGAACTGGACATGTTGTCGTTGACGGTGCTGATCAGCTCCAGAGCGATGGGAGCACCGGCGTCCATAGAGGCTTGTGCCTTGTCGATCATGCTTTTTCTCCGATGTTATGAATTTCATTGCTGCGGGATACGCCGCAGCAGGAAACTGCCTGTGGAATGACGATCTCAATATAGGGCAAGATATGTAAAAAATCAACCGATCCAAGGCAAAATATGTGTGGATTCTGAAATCTGTTTTTTCTAGAATCTTAGTGCAAGTTTGGAAAATGTAACGACTTTTTCAGAGAAAGATCCAGGAGGAGCGCATGAAGGTATGCTACAAAGCCGGAGCAGTGACGGCAAAAGAGAATTACTATTCCATTGCGGCGGACGCAGTGGAGATTCGACTGTGGTTTTTGACGGATGAAATCCTTCGAATCCGCGCGGGGTTTGACGGAGATTGGGATGAGGCATCCTACAGTCTGGTAATGACAGCCTGGGATTCCCGGACGGACGAGTTGATGAAGGATTATCGCAGGAGAGTGGAAACCGCAAAGGCGCAGCTGACGGACGGCGCAGACAAAGCGGTGATCCAGGGAGAAAAGCTCCGCGTTGAGGTGGAAAAGGATCCCTTCCGTATCTGCGTTTATGATGCTGAGGGAACGCAGATTCATGCGGATATTCCGGATCTTGCCTATCGGGAGGATTCCAATAAAAGAAGACTTCACTCCAGTCAGATAGAAGCGCAGGACTGCTTCTATGGCTTTGGAGAGAAATCCGGAGAAATCAATAAGGCGGAAAAGTTTATGAACATGGCACCCGGTGATGCCATGGGCTACAATCCGGCAGAAACCGATTCGCTTTATAAGCATGTCCCGTTTTATATCAAGCTGCAGGGGGCAGAGAAGAAGGCGGTTGGATATTTCTATCACACAACGGCAGAATGCACCTTTAACATGGGACGGGAGAAGCGGAACTACTGGCATCGCTATTCCACCTTCTGTGCGGATGCAGGAGATCTGGATCTGTTCCTGATCGCGGGGCCGTCGATTCGCGAGGTGGTAGAGCGCTATACGGATCTGACCGGAAAGGCGGTGATGCTTCCCAAGGGAGCACTTGGCTATCTTGGCTCCTCGATGTATTATCCGGAGCTTCCGAAGGATTCGGATGATGCGGTTCTGGATTTCATTGATACCACCCGGGAAGAAGGAATTCCGGCAGACGGCTTTCAGCTTTCCTCCGGTTACTGCGCTGTGGAAACCGAGGAGGGCATCAAGAGATGCAGCTTTACCTGGAATTATGACCGGTTCAAGGAGCCGGCAGGCTGGTTTGCACAGATGAAAAAGAGAGGAATTGTGGTCTCTCCTAACATTAAGCCCGGCATGCTTCTTGTTCATCCTCTCCTTCAGGAGATGGAGGACAAGGACATGTTCGTGAAGGACAGCACGGAGGAAAAACCGGGAATCGGAACCTGGTGGGGCGGAAAAGGCTATTTTGTCGATTACACAAAGGAATCGACGAGAAAGCACTGGAAGGAATACATCACAGAGAACCTGCTGAAGTACGGATGTGAATCCATCTGGAACGATAACTGTGAGTATGACTCCATGGTGGATAAGGACTGCCGCGTGTATTTCGAGGGCAAGGGAAGCACCATCGGAACCATGAAGCCGGTGATGAGCAACCTGATGTGCCAGCTTTCCAATGAGGCAATCACGGAATACAATCCGAAGGTCCGGCCTTTCTCGGTCTGCCGTTCCGGTCACGCCGGCATTCAGCGGTATGCACAGGTCTGGGCGGGCGACAACCTGACCTGCTGGGAATCGCTGAAGTACAACATTGCTACCATTCTTGGTTCCGGACTTTCCGGTATGGCCAATACCGGCTGCGATGTTGGAGGCTTCTACGGAGTATCTCCGGAGCCGGAGCTGTTTGTGAGGTGGGTGCAGAACGGAATTTTCATGCCGCGCTTCTCCATCCATTCCACAAACACGGACAATACTGTGACGGAGCCTTGGATGTACGGTGACAAGAAGCAGTACATCAAGGATGCCATTGATCTCCGCTACAAGATGAGCCCGTACCTGTACTCCCTGATGTATCGCGCACATGTGACTGGCCTGCCGCTCATGGAGCCCCTGTTCATGGCCTTCCAGCAGGATGAGAAGACCTGGAACGAAGGAATCAGCTTCATGTGGGGAGACAGCCTTCTGATCGCAAATGTTGTGGAGAAGGGGGCAAAGACTCGGAAGGTCTATCTGCCTAAGGCAGAAGATGAGAACGTGCAGTTCTATGATTTTCGGACAAGAATGCCGTATCCGGCAGGAGAAGAGATCGAGATTCCTGTGGATCTTGCGTCCATCCCGATGTTCGTAAAATCCGGAGCGATTGTACCGATGTCCGGAAATCATCTGATGAATCTGATGACAGAAAAAACAACGGAGCTGGAAATCCTGATGGCACCGGATGTGGATTCCGAGTTCGTTCTGTATGAGGATGACGGAGTCAGCAATGATTATCAGGAAGGCGCGTACCTGAAAACAACGATTGCGGCAACGGCAGGAACCAGAACAGAGATCTCCTTCACAAATGAAGGAAACTACGAGACCGCTGTTGAGACCATCTCTCTGGATGTGATTCATCGCGAGAAGGCTCCGTTCTATGTTCAGGTGGATGGAAAAGAACTGCCTCATTTCCTTCACCGCAGGAAATACGAAGAGGCGGCGGAGGGCTGGTATTACAGCCAGAGACTGAAATCGGTTCAGATTCACTATACAAACCCGAAGAAGGACCACAAGGTTCTGATTTCCTTCGAACAGTTTGATTTGATTGGAATGTGATCATGAGAAATGAAAATATGAGGAGAAAAAGTATGATCAAAAAACTTGCAGCACTTGCTGTGGCGGGAATTCTTGCGATCACCGCACTGACCGGATGCAGCTCTGCTCAGAGCAGCGCGGTGACAAGTGATCAGGCAACGGCTGAGAATCCGATGGTGCTGACGCTGGCACACGGTCTGTCGGAAACACACACGGTGCACATCGCAATGACACAGTTTGCGGATGAGGTGAAGGAGAAAACCGGCGGACGAATCATCATCAATATTTTCCCGAACGGGCAGCTTGGCTCGGAGACGGAGAATCTGGAGCAGCTTCAGGCGGGAGTCATCGCCATGACCAAGGTTTCCGCACCTGGCCTTGCAACCTACAATGAGGCATACAATGCATTCGGTCTTCCGTATCTGTTTGATGACGAGCAGGATTTCTATCAGGTAATGGATTCTCAGGAGATGAGAGATTTCTTCCTTTCCACAAAGGAGGATGGCTTTACGGTCCTGACCTATTACACTTCGGGAGCGCGTTCCTTCTATACAAAGAACAAGGCCATCCGCGAGCCTTCGGATCTGAAGGGACTGAAGATCCGCGTACAGGATATGAAGACGCAGACGGATCTGATTTCGGCACTTGGCGGGACTCCGGTTGCCATGTCCTACGGCGATGTCTATACTGCGCTTCAGACCGGTATTATTGATGGAACGGAGAACAATGAAACGGCACTGACGACAGGAAAGCACGGAGAAGTCTGCAAGGTATATTCCTCTGACCAGCACGCGATGATTCCGGATGTTCTGGTGATGAGCTCCAAGGTCTGGGATCGCATTTCCCCGGAGGATCAGCAGATCATTCTGCAGGCTGCCTATGATTCCACGGATGCACACAAGGTGATGTGGGACGATGCCATTCAGGAGGCCATTCAGGAAGCGCAGGATGAGATGGGCGTGACCTTTGTGAACGACATTGACAAGCAGGCCTTCCGCGATGCAACGGCGGACATGGTTGCAAAATACAGAAATGAGTACCCGGGAGTAGATCATCTCCTTGGCATCATCGAAGAAGTACATGAAAAGGAGGCCGGCAATGAATAAGGCACAGGTAAAAAAAGTACTCGGCATAGTGAAGATCTGGATGGACCGGATTCTTTCCGCTGCCTGCGCGATTCTTCTTTCCTTCATGACGTTTCTGGTCCTGTGGCAGGTATTTACCCGCTACATCCTGAACCATCCGGCGGCCTTCACGGAGGAACTGGTAAAGTATTCGCTGATCTGGACCGGATTCATCGGTGCGGCGTACGCATTCTCTACAAGAGAGCACATGTCACTGACGATTGTACGTGACAAGCTGACTGGCGTTCCTCATAAGATCCTGATGATTGCGATTGATGTTCTCATTCTTGCACTGGCTGTCATGGTGATTACCATCGGCGGATTCAAGCTTGCGATTTCTGCGAAAATGGAGTTCTCAGCGCTTCTTGGAATTCCGAGAAGTCTTGTTTATTCCTGTGCACCGGTGTCCGGAATATTTATTATTTTTGCACAGCTGATCAATCTTTTTGAAGACATTACCGGAGAGAAGGTTGATGCAGAGAAGAAAGAAGAAAAAGGAGGCAACAACAGATGAGTATTGGAGTTACAACAGCTCTGCTGTTTATTGTATTCGGCGTACTGCTGTTTCTGGGAGTTCCGATCTCTGTCAGCATTATTGTCTCTTCCATTGTGACGGTAATGTCCACACTTTCCTGGGACCAGATCACGTTCATCACGATGCAGAAGATGAATTCCGGTGTGGAGAGCTTTTCGCTCCTGGCCATTCCGCTGTTCATCCTTGCAGGTAATATCATGAATAACGGCGGCATTGCCAAGAGGCTGATCGCATTTGCCCAGCTGTTCGTGGGAAGAATTCCGGGAAACCTTGCACAGGCAAATATTCTCGGCAACATGCTGTTCGGAGCGCTCTCCGGTTCATCCGTTGCGGCAGCTTCGGCGATGGGAGGCTGCATCAGCCCTTCCGAGAAGGAGCAGGGCTATGATCCTGCCTTCAGTGCGGCGGCAAACATTGCGTCGGCTCCGACGGGACTTCTGATTCCGCCGACCTCGGCCTTCATTGTATATTCTACCGTGGCAGGCGGCGTATCCATTTCCACCCTGTTCATGGCGGGGTATGTGCCCGGAATTCTGATGGGCATCGGCTGCATGGCGGTCGCCTTTGTTATGGCCAGGAGAGCTGGTATGAAGGCAACCGGACGCGATAAGAGCAAGAGCATCGGAAAGATTGTATGGGATGCCATTCCGTCGCTTCTTCTGATTCTCATTGTCATCGGCGGTATTGTTTCCGGTATCTTTACTGCAACGGAAGGCGCGGGCGTAGCGGTTCTGTACTGCCTGATTCTCTCTGTTATTTACAGGAATCTGACGCTGAAGGGCTTTGTGAAGATTCTGCTGGATTCTGCGAAGACCTCCGGTATCATTCTGTTTCTGATTTCTGCATCCTCTGCGATGAGCTTTGTCATGGCATATGCGGGAATTCCGTCTGCGATCAGCAATGCACTGATGGCGATCTCCGATAATAAGTATGTCATTTTCCTGCTGATGAACATCATTCTGATGGTGGTCGGCATGTTCATGGACATTACACCGGCAATCCTGATTTTCACTCCGATTTTCCTGCCGATCGCACAGAGCCTTGGCATGAGTGATATTCAGTTCGGCGTCATGCTGATTTTCAACATGTGCCTCGGAAACATCACTCCCCCGGTAGGATCGGTTCTGTTTGTCGGCTGCGGCATTGGCGGTGTCTCGATTGAAAAGGTAACGCCGAAGCTGATTCCGTACTTTGCGGTTCTGTTTGCACTGCTGCTTCTGGTAACCTATGTGCCGGCACTGTCTCTGGGCATTCCGTCACTGATGGGTCTGATCAAATAAAAATGTCCCCCGGAAAACGGAGCTTTGGTCCGGCTTTTTAAAAGAGACACGGATAAAGTCCCTCGGATTTTCCGGGGGATTTTTCTGCGTATAAGGAGGCTTGCAGAACTCTGTTATAATGGGTACATCCTTTCGGAAAGAAAGGGAAGGCGAAAATGGATTGAGATGGGAGGCCTTGTGTATACTTTTTCGGGAAGAGTGAGATTCAGCGAGACGGATCCGGATGGAATTCTCCGGATGGAATCGCTGATTGATTATTTTCAGGATTGCTCCACCTTTCAGTCGGAAGACCTTGGGGTTGGGATGGACTATCTGAAGAAGGGACATCTTGCCTGGGTGGTAAATTACTGGCAGATTGATATCCGGAGGCTTCCGCGCCTCGGGGATCCCATTGTTGCGGGAACATCGCCGTATGATATCCATGGCTTTATGGGCATGCGCAATTTCATGCTGGAGAGTGCGGATGGGGAGCGGCTTGTGAATGCGAATTCGGTCTGGTCGCTGATTGATCTTGAGCGGGGCGTCCCGGTCAGGGCAGGTGAGGAAATCTGCAGCGCGTATGAGTTGCTTCCGAAATTTGATATGGAATATCTGCCCCGTAAGATCCGTGTGCCGGAAGAGGGCGGAGAGAAAATGGAGCCGATTCGGATCACGGAGCAGTTTCTTGACAGCAACCATCATGTGAACAACGGACAATATGTGCGGATGGCAATGGAATACGGACCGGAGGACGCGCAGATTGCACGGCTCCGCGTTGAGTATAAGAAGCAGGCGTATCTGGGGGATGTGATTGTTCCGGAAGTATTCCGGACGGACGAAGAGACCATTATGATCGCGCTGAATCATGCCGACGGGGGAACCTGTGCGGTGGCAGAAATAACGAAAGGACGGAAATGACATGTTCAGAGTTGGAGAGAAGCAGACGCTGGTTGTAGAGAAAATGGTGCCAATGGGCGTCTATCTGAAGGAGAGGGCTCCGGAAACAGAAGAGAAGGAAGAAAGCGAAGGGAAGGATGCGGAGCATGTCCTGCTTCCCCGCACGCAGGTGCCGGAGGGCGCGGCAGCAGGCGACGAGGTCACGGTGTTCCTTTATAAGGATTCGGAAGACCGTCTGATCGCGACGCGGAAGGAACCGAAGCTGACGCTGCATGAGGTGGGGTACCTCACCGTGAAGGAGGTTGGAAGAATCGGCGCTTTCCTTGACTGGGGGCTGGACAAGGATCTGTTGCTTCCTTTTCATGAGCAGCCGAGAGACCAGCGCGTGCAGAAGGGACAGAGCATTCTCTGCGCGGTCTATCTGGATAAAAGCGGACGGCTTGCCGCAACCATGAATGTCTATCCGTGGCTTTCCCAGGACAGCCCGTATCACAAGGGAGATGAGGTGACGGGAACGGTCTATGAAACCAGTGAGAATTTCGGCCGCTTCGTTGCTGTGGATGACCGGTATTCTGCACTGATCCCGAAGAAGGAGCTGGTGCGTGATCTGAAGGTCGGGGATAAGATTAAGGCGAGAGTCCGCCAGGTACGGCCGGACGGAAAGCTGGATCTTACGCTGCGGGAGCCTGCGGCAGATCAGATGAACAAGGATGCGGAAATTATCCTGAAGAAAATGGCGGAAAATGGCGGATTGCTTCCGTTTACGGACAAGGCGGATCCGGAACGGATTCGCATGGAAATGCAGATGAGCAAGGCACAGTTCAAGCGTGCCGTCGGTCACCTTCTTAAGGCAGGAAAAATTACCATCGGAGAGAATGATATCCGGTTACAGTAAGAGGTCAGAGCAGGAATGAAGACAGAAAAGGGTGTACTGTCATCCCAGCGGGCTGGCAATTTGTTCTTTGCCATGACGGTAGTCCAGATCGTGGGGAGTCTTTCCTATGGGATTGCAGGACTGTTTTTTCCACAGCTGTATGGGATTA
This sequence comes from Firmicutes bacterium CAG:791, assembly GCA_000431495.1. Lineage (GTDB taxonomy): Bacteria > Bacillota > Clostridia > Lachnospirales > Lachnospiraceae > CAG-791. The sequence goes on from HF986585.1 coordinate 70,974, forward strand.
CGATATCTACTGTTTTCAGCGAGGGACTCGCGCTGGTGCCGATGCTGGTTTTTGCGGCCTGCTCCGGTGTGGCGGCGGGAACACTGTTTCCGCTCTGCCGGATCCGGCCGATTCAGATTCTGCAGGCACTGCTGCTGACGGCGGCGGTGTATCCGGCGTGCACCTTTTTGAATGAACTGTCACTGTATTTTACGGAGAATGCGGTGGAACAGATGAGCGGCGCAATTGTCGACAGACCCATGTGGGAAATGATTCTTCTGATTGGGATTGCAGGTCCTTTCTGCGAGGAGATTATTTTCCGGGGCTTTTTCTTTCAGAATCTGAAGAAGGGGAATGGTGCGATCGGCGCCGCTGTTTTTTCGGGAATTCTGTTCGGACTGTTTCATATGAACTTCAATCAGTTCGTGTATGCGGCGGCGATGGGAATCTTCCTTGCGCTTGCCGATGAGGCGGGGGGAAGCCTTTGGATTTCGGTACTTATGCACCAGATGTTCAATACGGCAGAGGTTACGGCGATGTACCGAATGGAACCGGAGGTGCTTGAAACGGCAGGGGCAGATGCTGCGTCCCTTTCGGAATCTTCGGTGGGAACAGTACTTCCTCAGGCGGCAGAGCTGATTCCGGCTGCGATTCTGGCGGCAGCAGGAGTGGCATTGTTTTTTGTAATTCTGCGGTGGATGCGGTCCTCCTCCCGGAAAAAAGTGCCGGAGACGGAGTGCCGGATGGGAACTGTGCAGAGGAAGGATGGAAACGCGGCGGGAAAAAGAAGGTTCTCAGCATGGGGATGGATCGGAGTGGTGATTTCAGCCGGTTACATGATCTTTATGGATTTTTTTGTAATGGTGCTTTAAAATAAACTTTATATGGGGTAATGCAGATTGTTCTTTGCCGGATTTTATGCCGGCAAACGTAGATCCGGGAAAGAGTGTGGGGGCATGATTTCAAATCAGGTTTTACAGAATACAATTGATGGAGTGAAGGAAATTTCGCATCTTGATCTTTGCGTGATGGATGCGGATGGGCACGAGGTGGCAGCGACGCAGGCGGTGTTTGGAGAAGCGGCTGCAGCCATTCCGGATTTTGCAGCGTCTCCGGCGGATTCGCAGGCGGCCGGACCGTTCCAGTTTTTCAAGGTGTTTGATGAGAACCAGCTGGAATATATTCTGGTGATCAATGGCATCACGGATAATTCCCTGCTTGTAGGCCGGATGGCGGCATATCAGATTCAGAGTCTTGTCGGAGCGTTCAAGGAGCATTATGACAAGGACAGCTTCATGAAGAATCTGCTGCTTGATAATCTTCTGCTGATCGATATTTATGAGCGGGCGAAGAAGCTGCACATTCAGGCAAATGCGCCGCGTGTTGTCATGCTGGTGAAGACACAGTACGGGAGAAGCCGCGATCGTGACCGCGATGCACTGGTGATTCTGCAGGGGATGATCGGGCCCGGATCAGGCGATTTTGTGACACAGGTGGATGAGAACAGCGTTGTCATCATTCATGCCACAGAAAGCGACCACGCGGATGAGGCAGTCGCAAGATATGCGGATGGAGTCCTGAATTACCTGCAGGAAAATGGCATTCAGGATGCACGGGTTGCTTACGGAACTGTGGTCGGAGAGCTGAAGGAGATCAGCCATTCCTACAAGGAAGCAAGAATGGCCCTGGATGTTTCCCGGATCTTCTTTGAAGAGAAGGACGTCATTGCCTACGATCAGCTGGGAATCGGACGTCTGATTTATCAGCTTCCTCTTCCTCTGTGCCGGATGTTCATCCGTGAAATCTTCAAGGACAAGCGGCCGGATGAATTTGATGAGGAAACGCTGACCACCATCAATAAATTCTTTGAGAACAATCTGAATGTCTCGGAGACCTCAAGACAGCTGTTCATTCATCGGAATACGCTGGTGTACCGACTGGATAAGCTGCTGAAGAGCACGGGACTGGATCTGCGCATCTTTGAAGACGCCATTACCTTCAAGATTGCGCTGATGGTCGTGAAGTATATGAAGTATATGGATCAGGAGAATCAGTAATTCATGAGAAGAAATTCGTACAGGCCCGCAGACGATGTGGTGATTTCCCTTCGTCATGTGAGCAAACAGTATTCCAAAGACGCACCTGGTGTTATCGATGCCAATCTGGAAATTCATGAGGGTGAATTTGTTTTTATTACCGGAGAAACCGGCTCGGGCAAATCCACACTTCTGAAGATGATTATGCGGCAGCTGCGGGCGACAGATGGCTCCATAGAGGTTCTCGGCTATGACCTGAATCGCATCCGTCACAGCAAAATATCAAAGTTTCGCCGCAACATCGGTATTGTATTTCAGGACTTCCGGCTTTTGAAGGACCGCGATGTGTATGAAAACGTTGCGTTTGCACAGCGTATTCTCATGGTGCCGAAGAATCAGATGAAGCACAATGTAACCAGCGTTCTTCAGATGGTGGGCATGGCAGACAAGTATAAAAGACAGGTTACACAGCTTTCCGGAGGAGAGCAGCAGCGTGTTGCGCTTGCCCGTGCGCTCGTGAACAAGCCGCTTCTTCTTCTGGCTGACGAGCCGACCGGTAATCTGGATCAGGATACTGCGTGGGAGATCATGCAGCTGATTGACCGGGCGAACCGTGAAACAGGAACCACGGTGCTTGTTGTAACACATGACCGCGGGGTGGTGGACCGCATGCATAAGCGCGTGATTGAGATGAAGCGCGGTGAAATCATCAGTGATACGGCACAGGAAGCATATTCCGATTACGAGGAAGAGCTGTATGAGTATCAGGATGTAGATTCGGACGGGTACGATTATTATGAGGATTAATAATATTTTTTATGCCATTGGACAGAGCTTCCGGAACATGGGGAAGAATAAGGGATATACCTGTGCGTCCATTGCAACCATTTCCGCGTGCCTGTTTATGTTCGGCCTGTTTTTCTCCGTGCTGTTCAATATACGTTCGATCATGAATACGGCAGAGCAGGGCGTTTCGGTAACGGTGTTCTTTCAGGAAGGGACGACAGAGGATGAAATTCTTCAGCTGAAGGTAGCTGTAGAGGAACGGCCGGAGGTTTCCAGAGTAGAATACGTTTCAGCAGAGCAGGCCTGGGAGGGCTTTTCCCAGGATTACCTGCAGGGCTATGCGGACGGTTTCACGGAAAACCCGCTGGCGAATTCCGCAAATCTTGCAATTTATCTGTCGGATGTGTCCAAGCAGGCGGATCTTGTAAATTATCTGGAGGGACTGAATCAGGTTCGCCTGGTTAACCGGTCCGAGCTGACGGCAGATACGCTTTCCGGAGCAAACACGCTGATTATGTATGCTTCGATTGCAATCATTGCCATGCTTCTGGTGGTATCGGTTTTCCTGATCAGCAATACCATTGCGATGGGAATTACCACCCACTGGGAAGAGATTTCCATTATGAAATATATCGGTGCAACGGATCTGTTCGTCCGGGCTCCGTATGTGATCGAGGGTGTGATGATCGGCCTGGTCGGCACAGTGATTCCTTTGATTCTGGTTTACTGGCTGTATAACAAAGCAGTGGAAGTGATTACCGGGAAATTTTCTGTTCTCATGAATTTCCTTCAGTTCCAGTCGGTTGACGCGGTTTTCCACTATCTGCTTCCGGTCTCCCTTGTTCTGGGTGTCGGAATCGGCTTTTTCGGGAGTATCATTACGGTAAGGAAACACTTGCATGTCTGATAGAAATCACAAAGGAAAGTGCCGTCTTTGCGGCGGATTATCAGGAAAATACTTCTGGCGGTGCGCAGCTTTCTGCGCACTGCTTTTTGGCTTTATGGTGATGGCGGAGCCGCTTGCTTTTACCGTACTGGCGGATGAGGTCACCGAAGAATCCATTAAGGAAAAAGAAAATCAGATTGAGGCTGCAAAGCAGGAACGCAAGCAGGTTCAGAGTAGCATCAGTAATCTGAAGACCATGAAGGCGAATCTGGAGAACAAGAAGGCGGATCTGAATACCTATGTGACACAGTTGGATACGCAGCTGACGGAAATTCAGGGGAATATCGACAGCCTGAAGCAGCAGATTGAGAACAAGGAAGCGGACATTACGCGAACGGAGACGGAGCTCCAGAAGGCGGAGGATACGCAGCAGGCGCAGTATGAGAATATGAAAAAGCGCTGCAAGTTCATCTATGAGAAGGGGAACACGTATATGCTGGAGGTCCTTCTGCAGTCCGCGAATTTCGGTGATTTTCTGAATAAGGCTTATTACATCGAGCAGCTTTCCAATTATGATCAGAATCTTCTGAAGCGTTACCGGGAGCAGACAAAGCTTGTTGCTGCGACCAAGGAGGCTCTGGAGGAAGAGAAGCAGACTTTGGATGACGAGAAGAAGGCCGTGGAGGCGGAAGAGTCCAACATGACGGCTCTGATTGCGGAGAAAAGGAATCAGATTGCAAGCACAGAATCTGAGATTGCAGAGTCGGCTTCTACCATCGAGGAATATGAGTCTCAGCTGAATCAGCAGACATCAGCAATTGCGGCACTGGAGGCAGCAGTTGCGGCGGACAAGCGGGCACTTGCCGGCCAGAGAAAATACAGCGGAGGCGCTTTTGTGTGGCCGGCTCCGTCTTATACGTACATCTCTTCGGAGTTCGGCTATCGCGTGCACCCGATTTACGGGAGAACGATTTTCCACAGCGGACTGGATATGGCAGCACCGGGCGGGTCTCCGATTCTTGCTGCTGCGGACGGCGTGGTTGTTGCAGCGACCTATGAATCCTCCATGGGCAATTATGTAATGATCAATCATGGGGACGGCCTGTACACAATTTACATGCATGCAAGTGCACTTTATGTATCCAGCGGGCAGGAGGTCAGTGCAGGGGATCAGATTGCGGCAGTCGGAAGCACCGGAAATTCGACAGGACCGCACCTGCATTTCTCGGTGCGTCTGAATGGATCATACGTAAGCCCGTGGAACTATCTGGGACAGTAAACAAGCAGATCGGAACGGGTAAATCGAATCGGATCGGGAGAAACAAGCATTGAGCGAAGAAGAAAGAAGAGCAGAAAAGCCTGAATATGCAGCTTCCGCAGAAAAGAAAGCGGGAAAGAAGAAACGGAGGGGGCTTGCTGTTTTTTCAGCGGGAGCATTGGCGGGAGCACTTCTTATGGCAGCCGGTTTGAACGCCTGGAGCGGGAATGTTCTGTTTTCCAAAGGAATTCTTTCTGCGCAGACCGCACAGAAGGCGGAGGTTCTGAAGCAGCTTATTGAAGAGCACTATTATAAAGCAGACGAAGTGACGGATGAGCAGCTGGAGGAAGGAATCTACAAGGGCATGTTGGAAGCTCTGGATGACCCGTACTCGGTATACTACACGACTGAAGAGGTGGAGAAGCTGAATGAAACCATCAGCGGAACCTATACGGGGATTGGTGCCTACGTGTCCAGAGATTCCTCAATGGGCTGTCCGAAAATAGCAGGGGTCATCGCGGGGGCCCCGGCAGAAAAAGCGGGTCTTCAGGCAGACGATATTCTGTGGAAGGCGGATGGAGAGCTTCTTCAGGATCTGGAGCTTGATATGGCGGTCAGTCGGATCAAGGGAGAAAAAGGAACGGTGGTCCACCTTACTGTCATTCGCGACGGCAAGGAAATGGAATTTGATGTGACCAGAGAGGAAGTGCATTCGGAGACGGTTGCCGGGAAAATGCTTGAGAATCAGATCGGCTATCTGCAGATTGCGGAGTTTGACGATGTGACCCCGGAGCAGTTTACTGAGGAGCTTGAGAAGCTGCAGGATCAGGGAATGAAGGGACTGATCGTGGATCTTCGAAACAATCCGGGCGGAACGGTGGAAGCGGTGACCTCCATTGCGCAGCATCTGATTCCGGAAGGTCTGGTGTTCTATATGCAGTATCCGGATGGCAGCAGGA